>JBBREZ010000027.1:0-26005 GCA_038225095.1 Caldilineales bacterium | reverse complement strand
GTCAACCAACACATTGTCAACCAACACATTGTCAACCAACACATTGTCAACCAACACATTGTCAACCAACACATTGTCAACCAACACATTGTCAACCAACACATTGTCAACCAACACATTGTCAACCAACACATTGGGGTTACCATAGTTGCTCATGCCATTACTCCTTTACAGGCTTAAGAATACGTGCTTAAAAATTGAACCAGTTTAAGGCCATTCCAAATCAATCAGGATACGGGCTGGGCCTCTTGCGCCCAGAGGGCACCCGCCTGACAGGTGGGCCTTTTCCTCCTGTCAGGTCTCGATCCCTAGATCGTTATTGATGGCTTGGATTGGCCTAAATTGAACAGCTGGTACATTAGGTTGCAAAAATATAAGACGAATAAAACGGCAAATGCGCGCCAAAATTCCAAAAGCGCAGATGATTGCGCGGCAAAAGTGCTATTGTATGCGGTTAATGAAGGGAACAACTAGGGTTCGTCAATCAGACCGTGAACGCCGTTGCCCGCAAACCAACGGGTGAGTTAGCAACAGCTACAACAGGAGAGACAAGAGGAGGTACAACAAAAGCAGGCCTGCGCAAGCAAGGAGCCAATCGCATAGCTGGGCTGGAAATGGGACAAACGAGCGCTTACTAAATGAGTTGCGGCGGGAGCCGATTCGCGTCTACGCATAGGGAAAACTCCTTGCTAAATCCTGCTATAACTTTTGTATTACACTGCGGATAAGCCTGAATATAGGCGTCATTTTATCTGCAATACACCGCAAAGTATAGTAGGCGCTGATGGTGTTGTCAAATATGATAGCAGTAAATATAACCTGTCCACAGCCAGCTAAACGGTTGGCCGATTACTTTAGCGGCAGCAGAAACCTATCGGCAATATTAAACGTTATTTTTTAGACGATTGATCGTCTAAGGAGATAAGACGCAGTTGCGCGCCGATGAAAAAGGATAGAATTTATGATAAACTTGAAGCATCGCCAAGTAAGCAAGCCAATGCTAACACTGGTTATCGTTGGGCTACTTTTCTGCATGGCTACTACGCCATCAAAAGGAGTTATGTTGCCCCCAACGCCGACAGCAGGGCATGATGACCACACACCGGCCTTCATGCCCACTACTCTAGTAGCGGGCAAGCTCGATCCCCAAAGCCAGCTCCCAAAAGAGCCAACCGAGCAGGTGATCCAGCCCGAACCAACGGCTCCAGTTCATAGTGTGCAGGCTGCGCAGGCGGACAGCCCCACGAGTATTGGTGGGGTGGAGGCGCAACCCGACGCCTGGCCGTGGATGGCAGCGCTGATTTCAGCCGATTATACCAACGCTTATTATGGACAATTTTGCGGTGGTTCGCTCATCAGCCCACAGTGGGTGTTAACCGCAGCCCATTGTGTACAACGGCAGACGCCTTTCAATTTTGATGTAGTGCTGGGCCGGCATAAACTTTCGCAGGCGGAAGGCGAAAGAATTCCAGCAGCGCGCATTATCGTTCATCCGCTCTACAATGCCACTACCCAGGATTATGACCTTGCGCTTGTGCAATTGGCACGACCCTCCACCCACTTGCCCATCGCGCTGGGCGCTACCGATGATCAGACGTTGGAAAATCAGCACACCAAGGCCACTGTGATTGGTTGGGGCCGGATTAACGCACAATCGTATATTGGCAGCGATAGTTTGCGCCAGGTTGAGTTACCGCTTGTTGCGCGCGACGTTTGCAATTCAGTGTTTGCCTATGCCGGTGCGGTGACAGATAATATGATTTGTGCCGGTTTTTCTGCAGGCAATAAAAGCGCCTGTTACGGTGACAGTGGCGGTCCGCTCATGGTGCGTAAGCCGCAGGAAGATATAGCAAAGGAAACTTCGTCGCCGACCGCTGGGTGGACGCAGATTGGTATTGTCAGTTGGGGTTCGGCGCTGTGTAGCGGCGAAAATCAGTATAACGTCTACACGCGGGTTATCCATTTCCAAAGTTGGATCCGCACCTGTTTGTCCGACCCGGATGCCAAGGAATGCAACCCCAATAACGGTCAACGCGATGCCTACGAACCGGACGACGACATCAACAACGCTAAGCCAATTAGCAGTACAGGGAAAATCCAATTTCATACATTTCATAAACCTGGTGATAATGATTGGGTCAAAGTGGCGGTTAGAGCTGGAGTCCAATACGACGTGGAAATTTTTGATGTTGGTTTCAACAGTGACAGTGTCATATGGCTCTATGACAGTGATGGCAGTACAATCCTGGCCCGTAATGATGATAGCGCCTTTGACGTTGCCGCCAAATTAGCCGCGCACTTGCTCTGGAAAGCACCCAAAGACGAAACCGTGTATCTCCAGATCTTGGCGCTTGATTCACGCCGATTTGGCGCTAACACGAGTTACGCCTTGTGCCTGCAAGAACTGAATCAATTGGTGTTCCTACCCACTGTAATGGATATCAGATAAGCATGATCAAGATTGTTTTGATTTCAACCTACGAACTCGGCCATCAACCGTTTGGCCTCGCCTCGCCAGCGGCCAGCTTGAAAGCAGCAGGCACCAGTGTCACTTGTCTGGATCTGGCCGTCGAGGCGCTCAACGGCCAGGCGGTTGCCCAGGCCGATTTGGTGGCATTTTACGTTCCCATGCATACGGCCACGCGCATCGCTATGTCGTTGTTCGAGCGCATTCGGCAACTCAATCCTACGGCTCACCTGTGTTGTTTTGGCCTTTATGCGCCTGTCAATGAAGCCTATCTGCGCAAGTTAGGCGTGGATACGATCTTAGGCGGTGAATTCGAGGCTGGTTTAGTTGCACTCGTTCAACGCCTACGCGCAAAAGAAGCCGGACCGCAGCGCGAACCCGTGATTGCGCTGACGAAGCAGAATTTTCTAACGCCAGATCGCAGTGGATTACCGCCGCTATCAAAATATGCTTTTCTAGATTTGGGGGACAATCAGCCGCATACAGCTGGGTATACGGAAGCCAGTCGCGGCTGCAAACATCTATGCCGTCACTGTCCGATTGTGCCAGTGTATAATGGCCGTTTTCGCATTGTGCCGCAGGAAATTGTGCTGGCCGATATTCGCAATCAGGTAAACGCCGGCGCGCAGCATATTACTTTTGGTGACCCCGATTTTTTCAACGGGCCCGGCCATGCGCTGCCCCTGCTCCACGCACTCCACGCTGAATTTCCCAATGTCACGTATGATGTCACGATTAAGGTTGAACATTTACTCCAGTTAGCCGATCAAGTGCCAATGCTGCGCGACACCGGTTGTCGCTTTGTCACGAGCGCCGTCGAAGCGGTGGATGATACCATCTTGCATATTCTGGACAAAGGCCATACGCGGGCGGACTTTATCCGTACGGCGCTGCTCTTTCGCGAAAACGGCTTGACGTTGAACCCAACTTTTGTCGCCTTTAATCCTTGGATTTCGCTGGCTGGTTATGTGGATTTGCTGCATATCATTGGCGAACTGGATCTGATCGAACAGGTGGCGCCGATCCAGTATGCGATCCGGCTGTTGATTCCCGCTGGCTCACGCTTGCTCGAATTGCCAATGGTGCAAAGCTTGGTGGGTACGTTTGATGAAGCCGCCTTATTCTATCCTTGGGCACACCCAGACTCGCGCGTCGATCAGTTGCAACAGGGCATTCTGCAACTGGTGCAGCAGAGTGAGGCCGCGGGCGAGCTACGTAGCCCGATCTTTGCCAAAATCTGGCAGCTAGCCTGTCAGGCTTACCAGGCAGCGGAACCCCAACAACCGCCTTTATTAACGCCGCCTTTGGCAAGCGTCGATGGCATCAGAAATTTCACACCACGGCTTAGTGAGCCGTGGTACTGCTGAGCGGAACCCACTGAGGAGCAGTTTGCTTCTAAAATTGTGACAATTTAATTAAGTGGTAGATGGTATGTCATCATGGCCTGTGCAGCCATAACGTAACCCGGTTTGAGCATCAGGCTATGATGGCATACCATCAATGCTGCTCCTGGATTGGCCAGTGATTGAATGGAGTGACATTACAGAAGAAAAGCGCAATTTAGATTATTGTATCCGTACAATGCGGACAGTGATTCTGTGTTGATCGAAATTGTATGCGAAGTTGCCGGGGAATTGATTGGATTATGCAAACTCGCTAGGAAAAACCGCTCCTTTCTCAAGCAAAGTGACAGTTTTGCGCACCAAGCTTTTGCGCTACAATAGAGCCAACCCACGAATGTAATCCTGCTATTTATCCTAGCAACAAGAGAATTTATCACCTACAGCACGACAATAGAAAGTATGGCAACTTCAAGCAAAGCCTGATGATCCGTTCGCAACTTACTTGAGTGGAGGAGCAATGGAACAAAGTTCAAGCATGTATAAATTCGTCAGCATTGGCGAGATGGCAGAGACCACAACCCAATTGTTGGCGCTCAATCTGCAATACAAAGCCAGTTTAGGCGTACGCCGCCAGCATACCACAGGGCTGGAACGCGTCGAGCAAATGGTTTTGCAACAGGCAAGAGATTATCTGGCCGATGTACGCGAAGGCTTTGTCCTCAGCGTGCGCACGACCCAAGTGACCAAACGCAGTGAGATTCAGTTTCTACTTGACCGCGTCCTCATGGATTGGACACAATTGAGCCGTGAATTGGGGTTGAGTGACGAAGAGGGGAATGCGCCAAGCGCAGCGCAAGGTGGGCAACCACCAGCGATTGAACGTTTGCGTGAACAACTGCTCGCCTTTAGCATGGCCGCAATCGCCTTTGGACAATTGCCGCGTTTGTCTGCCGACCAGATTACTTTTCCCTACAGTTACAGCAACCCACCCACCTATTCCGATATTCCAGCGCCAGACAGCCCCAGCGAGACACTCGTGCGCATTGAAGAACTGGAACAGATGACCTGGCAGGTGATGGCCAGTGATTTGCAAGAGTTACTGAAACACCGCTATGGCGCGCTGCGTCGAACGTATGGCTTCTTCGAGGTAAGCGCCTGCCTGGCGCGTAAAGAATCGGAGCGTTTCGGCATTAAAAAGCGTGGCGCTGGTCTTTTTTCTTAGAGACGGTCTGAAAAGAATTCGTAGGTGCGATTTGTAACCGCACAATCAGGGGATGACTGAGAACGTGCGGTTACAAACCGCACCTACAAAGTCCCTGATCCACCCTTTTCAGACCGTTTCTTAGGAAAGCCCACTGCGCCCACTGGACGCACGATTCGGTGTCTATGATACAAAATTCGTTTCAACGAGTTATCAAGTATAGAGGTCAGGCATGCCTGACCTCTATACTTGATGGTGCACAGTTTATTTGTTTTGTGGCGCAAAAATCAGCTCAGGCGACAAACCTCATTCTTGCCACTATTCAACCGTAATCTTTAGCTTAGCCGCCACTTGGGTGATTTGGCCGACAATCGCGGTAGCCCGATTTTGGGCCTCTGCGCTCAGCAGATCGGCTTCTTCCGGCGTATAGCGCTTGCCGCCCTGCTCTTTGGCGTAGATGTCGGCGACATAAGTTTTCAGATCGCCTAGCCTTTGTTGGATCTGCTGATCCGAAGGTGCATCTACCTTGGCAACCGCTGGGCTCAGGCTGGTATAGATCGTCTGCCAACTGGTGACGTTATCTACAATATCCGAAAGCCGAGAAATGGCCGCAAACTCACGCGAGGCTTTGGCTGGATCGGTGACGACAAACCGGGAGTTTTTCCAGGCATCAAAGAAAGCGCTCACAGTTGGCACGTTGCCAATCAAGGCCCCAAAAGCTTCGGCCTCGGTTGGTTGCCAGGTGGCCGCGGTGGTGGCCAGTTCGCCGACGGTGCTGTCCAATAAATCGACTCCGCCTTTGAGCACATTCGCATCCGGCAACACCTCACCAAAGCCCACTTTGCCATCACCATCAAGATCGGGTTGAACGTTGGCAACGATGTATTCCGGGTAAGTGCCAAACAGCGTGCTCTCGGTCACACCGAAAAGATTGCCCGGCTTGGACAGCATCTTGCCATCGGGCAGTTTAATATCAATGGACACGACACTGTCACCGCCTTCAGCCGCAGAAGCGCCCGCGTCTAGATTAATGTCGAACTGGGCCAAGGATGGCGTGCCAGCCACGATCCCTTCCATCTGCTCATACAGTGGGCTCGCCGCGGTCCAAGCTTGCTTGGCGTCTTGCAGTGCTTTGCTCACGTCCGCCGGTTGCTTCGCCCACAAACTGACATAATCAAAGTTCGCCGCTTGCGCCAACGCATAATAACGATCACTGGTGGCTTTAACCGCTGTCGTGCTGGCCTTCAACGTCGCTGTCTTCGCCAATAAATAGGTTTTGATCGCGCCCAGGGCGGCCCCATCGGCAGCGGGCGCTGCGGCAGCCGGAGCAGTCGCCGCCGATACCGTTCCTGCGGTTGTTGGCGCTACAGGCGCACAGCCGGCCACAAGCACAACCAGGAGACTGAGCAGGACAATCGTACGATTTTTCATCCGTAATACCTTTCAACAAACCATGAGAATAGCCATTGGCGGCGATTTTTTGGGCCAGCCACATCGGTGACCACATCAACACACAATTTTAAAATCATCTAAATTAGCCCAGGTAGTTTTATTTTTTCCAGCAAGCATTTCTGTGCGGCTGGCTCAAGCAGCCGACAAGTTAAAACAATAACATATCGTCTGATGAAATTCAATGGGGTATCGCGTCCAAAATAGCGCGCAAGTAAGCGGTGAAGGTGAAAAATTTTACTAACACTGTATGAACAGGAATTTAAGCGGGGTTCACTAATTGATTAAGGGGTAGTTTGATTGGAGGTAATCCTATAATTAACGAGGCAGATTTTTAGAAAGCCATTGTTGATCCCTGTCTTTCTAAAAATCCGCCTCGCTCGCGTTCGCGACCACTTTTGAAAGGCGTGCAGCGCTTACTATGCTACGACAACCGCTTCTTCTTCGAGCAGCGCAGCTAAAGTTTGCATATAGAGCACGGCATCCCCGGCGCAATTCCTCCGTAGATAGCGCTGTTCGCGCAGAAGACGGTCCAACACGCGCCCATCGGAAAGGTTTTCCAGATGGATCACATCGTCACGGTCAAAGCCAACATTCGCCAGCGTCGTGAAGAGATCTTCGACTTTGTGCCCGCTATGCTCGCAGTAGTCTTGGGCGTGTTCGGTCCACTCCGCTAATTGAAAATCAACTGACTTGACGATCTCATAATCGGTCATGCCGGTGATGGTCTGCACCAGATGACCACAATTACAGCGGCCCATATGGCCCCATTCATATTTCGCACCTTCGGCTAAACGCTGTGCCGTTACATGTAAAGCATCAATTAGTTCAGGCTTGCTTTCTGCCATTGGATCTTCCTTCCGCAACTACTTAGAGGGCAAATTTTACGACGCCCTCTAAAGATACTACGAATTGACCGCCCTGTCATGTGTCGTAAATACCAGAATACTTTGCCAATTGATCAAACATAGCGTTGCGCTTCGCAAGCCAAAAGTAGAACGTTTGACAAGCCTTGTTGGTTCATATACTATAGCAGCGAACTCCCGATCCAGATGTCAGGCCGCAGCCATTGCGAGGTCGCTTGCCTGGCATGCAAAACGTGTCTAGTCTGGCATCTGATTTCAGTCAATCCACGCATAAGGCAAAACCACGGAGTAAACATGAAAATCACCGACATCAAGACCTTTGTCGTCGGCAATCCTTGGAAGAATTGGGTCTTTATCAAACTCGACACCGACGCCGGCATCACCGGGCTGGGCGAGGCAACGGGCGGGCTGTCTACCAAACCGGCGTTGGGCGATTTAGAAGAACTAACCCGCCATATCATTGGCGAAGACCCCTGTCATCCTGAACGGCTCTGGTACAAACTGTACAAGGCGCGCTTTTTGGGCATATCGAAGGGCATGAGTGCGATTGAGCAAGCCTGTTGGGACATTTTGGGCAAGAGCCTGGGCGCGCCAGCTTGGCAATTGTTCGGTGGCAAACATCGCGACACCTTGCGCGTCTATGCGAATGGCTGGTATCAAGGGCCACGCGATCCCGTCTTCTTTGCCGAGAAAGCTGCAGAAATGGTCGCCAAAGGCTACACTGCGCTCAAGTTTGATCCATTTGGCGGCGCCTATCAACAGATCGATAAGCAAAGCGAGCGCCTAGCCGTCCAGATTGTCGCCGCTGTCCGCCAAGCAGTCGGGCCGGATGTCGACATCTTGATTGAGGCCCATGATCGCTTCACGGTGACCAACGCGATTCGCCTGGGGCGGGCGCTGGAAGAGTTTAAGCCGATGTGGCTGGAAACGCCGGTGCGCACCTATGATTTGGCCGGTCACCTAGAAGTGGCGCGCTCGATCAAAATCCCAGTGGTCTTGGGCGAAGGCTTCCACGAACTGCGCCAGTTTGCCGATCTGCTGGCGGGCCGAGCAATCGACATTATTCAGCCAGAGCCACAAGAACTGGGACCGTCGCGCGCGCTCAAAAGTTTTGCGATTGCGCAAGCCTATGACGCGCTCGTTGCCTGTCACCAGGCGCAAAGTCCATTCTGTACGGCCATGAACGCGCATCTGCATGCATCAATTCCCAACTTTTTGATCCAAGAAAATTTTGACGATTCGCTGGAACCGTGGACGTGGGACTTATTAACCGGTGTGCCAGGCGTCGAAAACGGCTATCTTACCGTTTCCAATGCGCCAGGTTGGGGCGTAGAACTCAACGAGGCCGAAGTGCTCAAACATCCGTATGGGGAGAAGAATTTCTTGCGCTTGTTTGAGGAAGGTTGGGAGACGCGCCGCCCGCCCAAGGCATGATGACCAACGACCCTATTCACGGCCTGGTGCAAACAAGGCGCGTGCGTAGGGCGCAAAAAATTCGTTACGTTGGAGGCGTTCCTCAATCTCGGTGAGTTTATCGGCGGACAAATAGGGCTGGCGAGCATAGATGTCGATGCCAGCACTGGTAAAAAGCGTACGGGAAAAATAGGTCACGGCCCAGGCTTGACAGGCCGGATCGTGATCCAAGACTGTCCAATCACTGGCGAGCAACCAGGTCAATCCACTTCTCCCCCGCCAGTGAAATTGATTCGGTCGCGTTTTGTCCTGCGTGTCAATGCCAATAATCTGTTTCTGAACCTGGGCAAACGCGCCGTAATGCACAATGTCCAACAGTTTAGTGCGCGTGCCGGGCTCCATCATGGTATACGTCACGCTTGGATTGCTCCGACCGCGCCAAAAATTCAAGCTCGTGCGGAGGATGTACCACTTGCCACCGAATTGATGAACATCGAAGCGCTTGCCGTTTGACTTGATATATTGTGAAATAGCTGTTTCTTGCATCTGTGCTGTTCACTGACTGAAAATGGCTCAACCAGATCTCAAGGGGTCGGCGCCACCTTCCGGGAAGCTTCGGTAGCATTCACTGGGCCATCGAAGGCAGCTTCCCGGAAGGTTTCTTTGTCAACCCCCGGAATGCCCGAAGAGCCTTGAAAATTAAAAAGGCGAATAGGCAGAAAGACGCAGATTGAGATACCGCTAATTTGCGTCTTTCTGGCTCGCAACGAGACTTCACTTGCCCTTTAGCGCAACTTGCCGCGCCCCTGTACGATCCACGCCGTTTCAACTATGTCGTTACGGATACCGTACATCATGTCATGTAGGAAGACAGTGGCATCGCCATAGCCCACCAGCAAATCAAGTGTATCGCCGATTTTCACTTGCGTGTTAGACGCATCTAAGGTAATGATACCATGTTCCGCCGACAGGGCTACACTTTTGACGTGATCCAACCCCAGTGGTTTTGGGGCCGCAAAGCCGCGCGGTAGCGTCTTGAAACCCGCGTCACAGATAATGCGCGTCGGCACCGGGCGACTGGTGACCGTGCACTGAACGAAAAGCGCCGGTTCCAGTTCGACGCCCCAGCCTTGATAGGTCTGATCGCAAAAGATCGCACCGCCCGCTTCAATTTCTGTCACCCCTGGCAAGAAAGGCGTGATGGCGTAGGTGCCGCTGCCGCCTGCGCTGACAATTTCCACCGGCAGACCATGATTGCGACAAAGCTGCGCCGTTTCGGCAACCAAATTAATGCTTTTTTCAATGTGCTGACGCTTGACGGCGGGGTCGCTTGCTTCTAAAGCGTGGCCTTCCCAAGTCATCAGCCCCATGAAGCGCACGCCTGGGGTATCATGAATCTGCCGCGCCAGATCAAGGGTCGGTTGGCCGGGCGCCGTGCCGGCGCGCTCCATGCCCGTGTTGACTTCGATCACAACCCCAATCTCGACCGCTTTCGCACTCGCCGTAGCCCCGATTTCCGCCACATTTTCGCGGCTGTCCACAGCCACTTTCACATCGGCATGCGGGCGCAAATTAGCCAGGCGGGTAACTTTTTGCTTGCCGACAATCTGGTTCGCAATCAGGAGATCGCGAATCCCCGCCGCAACCATCACCTCGGCCTCGCCCAGCTTGGCACAAGTGATGCCAATTGCGCCTGCGCTCAACAATTTGTGTGCAATCGCCGGCACCTTGATGCCCTTGGTATGCGGTCGCCAGTTGACGCCGGCACTTTTGAAATGCGCGGCCAGATGGCTGATATTGCGATCTAGTCGATCCAAATCCACCCAGAGGGCAGGGGTATCTAACTCGTTTTTCGGTAGACCAATTTCACTCACGATCACTCCTTCATAAGAGATGGGTGGCGGATGATGAGTGATGAGTGAAATGATCCATCACTTGTCACTCATCACGCTTTTACATTCATTCAAAGTAACTACTAACCCCACCCTAACCCTCCCCAAACGAGGGAGGGGACAGTGAAGGGACAGACAAAGATTTCTCTCCTGTCCACCACTGATTGGCATCCCCGTGACAGTTCCCTCCCTTCGAGGGGAGGGTTAGGGTGGGGTGGCTTGGTAGTTACCATTCAAACCAAATTGGATTCGACCACGCGCGGCGGCCGTACATATCGCGCACCGTAATGCGACAATACGGGCTGGTAAAATTTTTCAGACTGATTTCGAATTCTGTGCTGATATAACCACCCACGGCGATCGCTTTGCTGCCCCTGCCGGTGACAAAGATGCGGTCGGCCGGTGAACACTGGACAGTGATTTTCTCGCCGGCCGTCACCTGCAGATCATAGAGTTCTGGACCATTGCTGGAATAGTAATAACCCGCTTTCAACGCAGCCAGCAGGGACTCCGATTCTAACGTCTCACTCTTGACCTGCACCCAACCACGCGCGAAGTCAAGCCGCTCTGGCTTGCCATGAAAATCATCGGTGGCGCAAACCAGATAGCGTTGGCCGCGCCCCAGCATCACATCGGCAATGGCCCAACTGTCGGCATGATCATTGTGGTCGATCGCGGTGCCGTTGATCACTTCAATCGCGTCGACCATGCCCAGGTTGGCAATATCGCGCTCGGTCAGCGCATACCAGTTTGGATGGGCGACGGCCACATAGGCACCCGCATCCAGCGCCCGCGCCGCAATGTGCGCGGCGGTCTCATCGGCAGGCGTGGGCGCAAAATCAAGCGGCAAGCCGACGGCCAGAATATGCCACATTTCACCCATTTCGGTCTTATCCGTATGTAGTTCTGCCCCCAAGATCGTTGTAAAATCAGGGGTGCGGAAGGGCCTGGTGTCACTCAGCGGCCAGTGGTAGCGTTCCAGGAAATGATCGGTCAGAGCAAAAAAATGATAGCCCGCCTCACGATAACGCTGACAGACGGCCTCAACGGTCAACTTGCCATCTGACGCCGTCGAGTGGGTGTGCAAATTGCCTTTCCAGAAACGGCCCGGCTGGTTAAAAGGAAGATGAAGCATAGAAACCTTTCTAGGTTCGGTTGATATTTTGTGTTTTGGATCACAAGCAAAGAGACCTCTCCCCCCGCCCTCCCGTTCGGCTGAGCTCACGTCGAAGCCTGCTGGGAGGGAGCCTGTCACGGGACGAAACACGTCGCTTCGTTTGCCCACCAAACAGTCCCCTCCCTTACCAGGGGAGGGTTAGGGTGGGGTCTCATTTTTTCCATACTTGGTGCAAGAAGCGCAACCAGTTACCGTGCAGGATACCAGCGATGTCGGCGTCTTTGTAACCGCGACCGGCTAACAGGCTATTAAGCATCTGTAAATCGGCAATTGTGTCCAAATCGCGCGGACTTTGTTCGCGACCATAGCCGCCGTCCAAATCGGTGCCGATGGCGATGTGGCGCGTGTTGCCGGCCAACTGGCAGACGTGATCGATATGGTCAACCACGTTGGCCATCGTCACGTTCTGGTTAGTGCTCTGGCCAACGACCCAGCCCGGCTCGATCATCCACGTGTCAAACGCTGCGCCGATCACGCCGTCACGCGCGAAGATCGCCTTTAGTTGGTCGTCACTGAATTGGCGTTGGTGTGGCACCAGGGCGCGACAATTGTTGTGGCTGGCAAGGACAATGCCATGGTAGTGCTCTAACGCCTCCCAAAAGGCTTGGTCAGACAGGTGGGTCAAATCGAGGGCGATGCCCAGGCGATCCATCTCGCGCAGCAAAGGTGGCCCCAGCTTGGTCAAGCCCAATTCAGTGGCCGTGCCGCCAGCATAGCGGCCTGGCCCATAATGGGTCGGCCCCAACAGACGCAACCCCACATCCCACCACTCAGCCAACTGTTCAGGATCCAAAATTGGGTCGGCGCCTTCCATGCTAATGACAAAACCGAGCGGCGGTGTGTCTTCTGTCGCTTCGAGATGAATCGCATCCCAGGCTGTCCATTCAGCCACATGCTGGTCCAACGCCGCCACATCCGAAATAATGCGCACATGCCCTGCTTGTTCCAAAGCCCGGTAATAGGCCAGTTGACCGCGTGCCATGCCGTAAGCCTGCGTGGGGGAATGAAAGTCAAAATAGGGTACAGCTCGCCCGGTCGAGCGCGCAATCAAGGTGGCAACGCTGAGAAAGATACGGCCACGGCGCATCTCTGGGAAAGCCACGGTGCCCAAGGCGCGACCTTTACCCATGACAAATTGCTCCTGGGTGCGAATTGTATAAACCGAGAGCAATAAGTCACGGTTCCACTGCAACGCATTCATGGAAAGATCAAGATGGGCGTCAATAATAAGCATATGATTTTATCCTTCTCTAGGGTTCCGATTTGAACGATGAAGCGTAAAACAAAATTTCTTACTTTTTGTTCCTGTAAAGCCCGTATGTTAGACTTCTCGCTTACAGACTGAAATAACTTATTCAAGGAGCAACGAAATGGCTGTTGCAATGCTACCTTGAAACAATTAATCTATTTCATCCCCGTCGTGGCGATGCCCGCCGTGATAAAACGCTGCAAGAAAGCAAAGACCAGCGTAATCGGCAGCAGCGTGAGCACGGTCATGGCCAGGACATAGTGCCACTGCACGTTAAGTTCCCCTTGAAAAGAGTTCAGCCCCACTTGTAGGGTAAAAAGCTCGCTGCGGCTAAGCACAATTAGCGGCCACAGAAAATCGTTCCAGCGCCACATCACCGAGAAAATCGCAAGCACAGCCATCGCAGGTGCGGCTAGTGGGATCATAATTTGCCAGTAAATGCGCCATTCCGACGCGCCGTCGATGCGCGCCGAATCCAACAACTCGTCGGGAATGGTGAGCATGTATTGCCTGAGCAAAAATACGCCCGTCGGCGTCGCTGCGCCGGGAATGATCACGCCCCAGAGGTTATTGTTCAAGCCAATCGTCGTGATCACCAAAAAGACGGGCACGAGGATCACTGAAATCGGGATCATCAAGGTGCTGATGATGACCACAAAGATCAAATTGCTACCCTTGAATTGATATTTCGACAGCGCAAAGGCTGCCATGCTGTTGATCACCAAGGTAATCAAGGTCGCCACCACAGTCACAACGACGCTATTGCGCAAGTAGACCCAAAAATTAAAGCGCTGCAATGGTTCGGTATAGTTTTCCCAGGCCAGACGCACCTGGCGCACCTCTTGGCGCTGACTCGTTTTGACGCGAATTTTTTGTTCGGGTGCTTGGGGATCGATCATCTGCGCTTCCAGACCAATGCGACGCACCTGGGCCAGACGTTGCACGCGGCCATCGTCTAGTTTCACATCATACAAAGGTAATGGTTGCTCGTAGCCAGGCACGGTGATTGTCGCTTGGGCATAGGGCAACAAATCGGGTGGAAACTTGATTAACGCGGTCGGCGTTTTGAACGAAGACAACACCAACCAGATCACCGGCCCAAACATGAGCAGCGTGCCAAACGACAAATAAGCATAGGTCAAAATGTCCGTCAAGTGCCAGCGGTGGCGGCCACGCGTGCGGGTGAGAAATTCGCCTGCTGTTAACAAATAGGGTTGATTCCTTTCTGGCGTGATAGGTGAGGAGTGATGAGTGAAGGTTGACAATCACTCCTCACTTATCATGCAATATCCGACCGTTGGCCGATCCGCAACTGGATCAGGGTGAACAGTAACAGGGCTAAACCCAAGACGACGGACGCGGCGGAAGCCAGACCATATTGGTGAATCTGGCTGGAAAAGGCTGTTTCATAGATATATTGAACCATGTAAAGCGTGGCTGTGCCGGGACCGCCGCCCGTTAACACGTAGACCTGGTCAAAGACCTGGACGGCGCGAATCAGCGAAAGCACGATGACCACTAACATCGTTGGCATGAGCAAAGGCAGGGTAAGGCCACGAAAACCTTGCCACGGACCAGCGCCATCCATCGCCGCCGCTTCATACAACTCGCGGGGAATGGCTTGCAAACCAGCCAGCACGATCAGCGTATAAAAGCCCATCTGCGCCCAAATGCTAATGAAGAGCACCCAGACGATGGCCCAAGTGGCGTTGAGAAAAAAGACAATCGGTTGATAGCCAAGGCCAACCAGGAGCGCATTCAGCAAGCCCTCCCGTTGTAGAATCCATTTCCAAATCAAAGCCACCACGACTGGTGAGAGCAAAACTGGGTAAAAGAAGACGCTGCGAAAAAAGCCACGACCCTGCAACGCGCGATTCAGCACCAAGCCAGTGATCAGCGCAATCAGCACCATGCCGAGCACTTGAAAAAACACAAAGCCAACCGTGTTGTACACACCGCGCCAGAAACGATCTTCCTGGCAACTGTTCGGGTCGAGAAAGCTGGCACAGTGAAAGATTTGATTGAAGTTTTGCAGGCCGACAAAAGGGCGCTGTTGTGGATAGAGCGCCGTCCCGCCTGTGAAGGCGTAATATAAATTGAGCAGCATCGGGAAGAGCACAAACAACCCAAAGATCAACAGGTTGGGCAGGACAAAGAGGTAAGGCATGCGACCCACGCCGACCCAACGCTGCAATGGCTCAAAGAGCAGACCGAGCATGTTCATGATCAAGCTATAGAGGCGAAAGAGTAAATTCTTGACCATGAGTAATCCTTGCGAAGGAGACCTCTACGCGCAGTAACGACTGACGAATTTTAACAAAATAGGTAACGGTTCAGCCCTTGTGTAAACAGGTAGACGCCCATCAGGAGATGGGTCGTAAACAGGGAGTACGCCCGTGTATCCGTATTTACCTGTCGCCCTGTTTACCTGCGTATCACTACACCTGAACAGTTACCAAAATAGACCGCTAATCATGTGGTGGAGTCAGCATCCTCAGATGCGTCCCGCTAGCCAAAACAGCGCATCTGAGGATGCTGACTCCACGGTACTAAAATAATTTTTCAACCTTCAGCAGTCGTTGTTAGCCAAAACGACTGAAGTCGTTACGACGAAAGCTTACCGTAGAAAAAAGCTGCGGATGACCTCGATCCCAATTGACCAATCCATGTCATCCGCAGGAGAAATTTACGCAATCCGCTTTACGTTTACTTTTTCTTGGCCGCCGCAATGCCTGCGTCAACATCCGCTTGCATTTTTTGAATGGCATCATCTAGCTTTAATTCACCGGCGAAGACCTGGCCCAGGCGATCACGCGTGGCGTTAAAAAGAATGGTGTTATAGGTATAGCCTTGCATGGTGTAGGATAATGGTGTCAATTTCTCCACCTGACTGGAGAACAATTTCAATGCTTTCTGCGTTTGTGGCAACTTGGTCTGGAAATCAATACCCTTTTTCGCTAGGCCGAGATGGCCGGGGATGAAAAGCGTGCGTGCATAAAATTCGGATAATACATCTTCTTGCGCCAGATAGTCCATCACGCGCGCCACTTCCTTGGGATGCTTGGTGGTATTGATGCCGACGAAGGCTGCGCCACCCGGCATGCCCGTGCAAGCCGCAGGGCCGCATGGGTTGGGCACGGCTTCCCAATCAAACGCATCGCCAATCTTGGTGTCGAATTGGCCGACTTGCCAACTGCCCGACATGTAGAGCACTAATTTGCCGTTGATAAAGGGTTCGTTTGCGGCCACATAACTGCCGCCCGAACCGATCCAGATTTCCGGCATCATCGTGCCGTTGGCGTGCCAGTCTATCATCAACTGCGCCATTTTCTTAAACCCTTCATCCCCGACCAACTTGGGATTGCCCTGGTCATCCAAATACTTTGCCCCCTGGCTGATGGCCGGGCCGGCCAGACGATGACCGGAGCGATCCATCGCCATCGCAAAGGTTTGGGTCGCCTTGGCTACTTTGTTCGTTGCCTCCGCCCATTCTTCCCAGGTGACTTTATCCGATTTATCGCTGGGCACAGGAACGCCCGCTTGTTCAAACAGGGTACGGTTGATAAAAGGTCCGGTGACAGTCAGTTGGGTCATAAGGCCAGGGATCGCTTTGCTGCCGGCTGGGCGCATCCAATCCAAAAAGGGACCAAAGTTATCTTCCCAATACTTCGTGTCACTCAGCAGGGGAGCCAGGTCCAGATAATATTTCTGGAGCGTACCCAATTGCGTCACACGCGCCATATCGGGTCCTTGGCCAGCCTCGAGTTGGAGAGGTAACGTCTCCAAAATTCCTTTGGCATAGGGCACGGTATCGATGACAATTTTGATGTCTGGGTTCTTCGCTTCAAAGCGATTGAGCAGGTCGCGCAGCACCTCGCCTTCCTTGCCATCATCATACCAGGTAATGCGCAAGGTCACAGTTTCGCCACTAGCTGGCGCGGCTGCCACCGGTTTTTCCGTGGCAGCGGATGGTTGTGCAGCACCCCCTGGCGCCGCTGGTGCAACACAATTGGTCGCAAGTAACGCTAACACAAGCATGGCGGTCAGCAGCCACCCAGTTCGCATACGAGTCATAAGTTTCCTCCTTATCGTGCCTTTTAGAAATCGTTGATTCTTGAGAGGAAGAGCGTGCCAATTGCAGAGAATCGGCATTTATTTTTTGACTATAGCATAACTCAACACGCGGTGCAAATGAGATTGGTAAACCTCACTGCGCCCATTCGTACCCAATGGCCTGCAAAAACGCGCGTGCAAGCACCATATGACCAGTGAGGGTTGGATGAATGCGATCCCAGGCGAGCGCCATGGGGTGTAAATGCGCTAACACTGCATCAAATGCGGCCTGTGTGTTAATGCAAATGGCATCGTGGTTGGTTGCTATCTGTTGGACAACTGCACCATAGTCGTCCATCATGCGGCGCATCGGATCGGCACGGTTGGGTTCCAGGACATAAGGGGTTAACATGATCATCCCCTTCACTGATGGACGCGTGGTCGCGACAAGTGTCTTAAGCGTGCGCTGATATTCATCGAGCGATACATGCCATTCGGTCTGCCAGGGCGAGTCAAACTGCCGCCAGACATCATTGATGCCAATCATGACTGAGAGCCAGTCCGGCTGGAGATCCACCACATCCGTTTGCCAACGGGCTTGCAGATCGCGGACGTTATTACCCCCGGTTCCCATATTGATGACGCGAATCCGCGCTTGCGGATAGGTCGCTTGGAGCAGGCCATCAACCAAACTGACATAACCCTTGCCCAGTGCGCCAAAGAGACCTTCGCCAATCGGGCGGTTGCGCTCACAATCTGTGATAGAGTCGCCAATCATAAGAAGTTTACTGGCGGGTTGAATGCGTAGTGTCATAAAAGTTCCTTTCTACGATTTTTACATACTGATCAAAGCAAACGTGCTACGCCGTTTTCACTGATTCACGCAAATTCTACCCGTAACTGCTTGCCTACGGCCCGCGCGAGCTTCTCAAGCGACTCTAACGTGACGGCTGTATTGTCCGGATCAAGTAGACGGTCGACTTGGGAACGGCTGGTATGCAAGCGTTCGGCTAAACTCGACTTGGTCATCTGTGCCTCTGCCAATATTTCTTCCAACTGGAGTGCTAACAGTCGCTTCAAGGCGCGCGCAGATACTTCCTCCAGAGTCCCTTCCTCGGCCAAAAAATTATCAAAGTCACTACCGGTATATGGATTCATCTTTGTCTCCTCGCCATTTCCAAGTCAGTTGATGGCGTCTTCTGTGATTTTTGATAAACCCATGCAGAAGCGCCATTTCGCCGCTGGCAACGGTAAAAAATACGCTCGCAATACGTCCCCACTCAGGTGGCTACGGACCTCCCACAGTTCCGCCTCCAACTTGCGCACAAGCGGCAACCCAAGCGGCCAACGAAACTGCACCAACTTGATATCTTCACCAATCATTTTACGGTCGTCTTTGTCCATGCTTTGCAGCCATTCACGTACCGGTTCTCGACCCGCAGGTGTACGAAAGAAGACAACGCGCAAAACCATTTCGTCATTCATTACACAAATGTACCATATGAGGTACATTTTATGCAAAATATTTGCATTGCCGCGGGTACTTGTACGCAAAACTTCTAACTTGTTGCCTGTCAGTTAGCCTTTTATCGCTTTAATAGCGAATAAATCTTTCAGGTTTTCACTCGACATCCTCTTGGCTTTCCCATATTACTCCATTACAATCTCGTCAGGTTCTGCCCGTTCGCTTTAATTTTTCACCGCTTTACAACTTTACTTTATCAGGCGTGTTAGCCTTGACTTCACTTAACATAGGCGATAAAGGGCTGTCGTGATTGCCACAATCGTAAGACTCTTCGTTCATTTCGCACGGTCTATCCCTTATTCAGTTTGGCTGACTCACACTACCCTACACAATTTTCTTACCTGTAGTCGAGGGATAGTTTAATACAGAGTACATGAACCACACATAGCAAACTTACGCTGCGGTCGGATTGGGAATTTTAAGCTCAAGACCGAACTGAGCGACTTAGCGTGCGCATCAAGCGCCAGCAACCGCGTGACACCGCCAAGTGCATTCAACGGTTCATCTGACTGTTGCTCAAACCTATAGCAGGAAACGTTCTGTTTCCAAGATTTTACAGACCGACTTGGATAAAACTAGGCAGCTTCCGGTTCTAAGCCAAGTTCGGCTTTGAGTTGTTGAAGTGAAATAGTAGGTCCCGTTTGCTTTTGGACGCTTTTCTCTTGTTTGCTGACTGTTGCCTATAACTCGGCAATGGCTAAAATGGGCAAGTCGAATGCATCACGAAAACTTTGCATTTGATAAAGCAAATCCTCTGCGGAAGACCCCACCGGCGCAAATCGAAAAATATTTCTGGAGATGATTGACCGTAATCATGGGCGTTGTTGCTCAGATTATCTCCTCAAAGGGGAAGAAGATGGAAATGACACGAAAGCAAAGCTAAGCGGCTATGCGTGGCAATAATTTATGGCCCGGATGATCAAAGTACTGCTTATTCTGTACAATTATTTTTTCTAGATTCGTTTTAAAGCCGTGGCCCCCATCGTGCAGTATATGCTTGCCGTATGGATTGATGGGTTATTACGTTTTCTAAGAAGGAATGCTGCAATCTTTGCTCCACAAGCTTGGCCGCCTGGTCGGCTAGCTGCTGATGGGCGGTGGTTAATAGTGGCCAGGCGCGTGGATCGGCCTTTGCGGCCAATACTTGGTAGCAATTCCAGTAGACCAGCATGGGTTCGCGGGCGCCATTGAGCGACTTTTCGACCAAAAAATCCAGGATCTCCTGCACCAGCGTCAACGCTTCGTCCTGCATGTTGAGCGCCAGTTGGGTCGCGGCCAGTCCACTTTTTGATTCGACGGCCCAGACCTGTTGGCCTAGTTGCGTCTGGATGGCAAGCGCTTTCAGATACGCGTCGTAGGCTGTCTCAAATTCTCCTAGCCCTTAATAATCTTGCCCCAGCCGCGACCACGCTAGCCCTTCGGTTGTGGTCGCGCCCAATTCAATACTGGTTTCCAATGCTTCCTGATGCAACGCCAACGCTGCGGCGTATTCGCCCCGATGATTGTGCAACAACCCCAGGTTGTTCTGCGTCCACGCCACACCGCCAGGATCACCCAACATGCGATCGATTTCTAGCGCGCGCCGATAGTGCGGCTCGGCAGCTGCGTAGTCACCCAGGCGCGAGAGGAGCACACCTAGACCGTGGTTGACCAGCACGCGCTGATAGGGATCATCGAACTGTTCGAGCAGGTCTAATACCTGGTGATGGCAGGCAAATGCCAGGTCGTAATCGTCCAACATCCCGTAGACCACGGCCAGGTTGAGCAGGGTCATGCTGTGACCATGTGGATTATCAATGGTCTGATGAATCTGCTGAGCCTGGCGCAGATAGGTGAGCGCGCTTGGCAGATCATGCTCTTGTTGCCTACACCAGCCCAGACCGTTGAGCACTTCCCCTTCACCGGGGCGGTTATGCTGCTGGCGGTAGAGGGCAAGGGCCTGTTCATAATGGCGGCGCGCGCGTGCAAAGTCATGGTTGGTTTGCAATGTATTCGCCAGTCGCTTATGCAGATTCGCTTCAACCAGCGTCAACCGGGCCGTTTGGGCCGCCGTTAGCCCCTGTTCCAAGAGCGCCACCGCCGCGGGATACCGCCCCTGACGATAGAGTCCGGTTCCCCACGCCGCATAGCCCCTGGCTTTGAGCGGCTCGTCCTGCATGGCTTCGGCAAACGCGGTGGCCGTTTGGGCGACGGTCACCGCCTCACGGTGGCGCCCCAGCGCGTTGAGAAAACTGGCATGCGCGATTTGTAACTGCGCAACCAAGGTCGAGTTTTCTGATGGCATGCGTTCTGATCCAGTAGACGATTGCGCTTGTAGTGCTTCCAACGTCGCTCGAAACGTCTCTTCCCCTTCCTGAAAGAGCGCGCTGCTGCTGTAGAAATGCCACAGACCAAGCCACCCCAGCGCCAGCCCAGCCAGGTCGCAGCGGTGGCTTGCCCACTGCCAGGCCTGCCGCACATTATCGAGATCGGTGTAGATCGGCGCCAGTTCTGCCCGCGTGTACCACCCTTGGGTGTTGGCCTGGCCGACCCGATCAAGGTAATACCGGCTGTGGCGTTGGGCAACCCCCTTTGCTGCCCCATTTTCTTCGCACAGTTCCGCTAATTTTTCGGCCGCATACTCACGCAGCAGGGCATGAATGCTGTAGCGCCCTGTTTCATCTTGATGCAGCAACGCTTGGTGGACCAAGACGTTGAGAATCTTTGCAAGATCCTGCGGCCCACCGGTTTTGTCTGTGCCAATCGCTAACACCGCCTGGGCGGACGTGGCGGTAAAACCGCCGTTGAAGCACGTGATTTGGGCCAACACGCGCTGGCCGGTTACTGCGAGCAAGCGCCAGGAGTGATCAAAGACAGCGCGCATACTCCGCTGGCGCGCGGGGATATCGCGACGGTGGGTCGTCAGAAAATCGAGATTCGCCTGCAGGGCCAGTAGAATTTCAATCGGCGTGCGTGAGCCGCTCCAGGCGGCCGCCAACTCGATCCCTAATGGCAAACCGACCATAAAACGACAGATCGCGGCCACTTCGCTAAGTTGGCGCGCCAGGTGGAAGTGCTCGGCGACGCGGGTGGCGCGTTCGGCGAAAAGACGGACGCTAGCGTAGGTGGTTGCGTCCGTGGGTAAGTTCGCCGCCGGCACGGGCAGACCAGTCAAGCGCACCACGAACTCGCTATTGAGATCGAGCGGGATGCGTGACGTGATGAGCAGTTGGAGTTGGGGAGCCCGTTCCAGCAATTCGATGACAAAGTCGACTGCGCTAGACTCGCCAGGCGCCGGCGCTTCCGGCTGGATCAGTTGCTCAAAGTTATCGAGTAGCAGCAAACAACGCCGCTTTTGTAACAACGCCAGCAACTGCTCTGCTATGGGACGTTGTCCTTGAAAGATAAAGCCCATCGCTTTACCAATCGCCGCCGCCAAGGCGGCGCGCAGCCCGGCCTCGCTCTGTTGCAAGGTTGTCAGCGCGACAAACCAGATGCTGTCGGGAAAAGAGGGTGGGTCATGGGGTAATAATTGACGCGCCACGGCCAGCGCCAAACGGGTTTTGCCGCCACTACCTTCTCCAACCAGCGTCACAAGTGGATAGGCGGGGTCAAGCAGATAGTGACACAGGCGTTCAAGCTCCGCCTCACGCCCAAGAAAAGGGGTCATTTCCCGTGGCAGATTGTGCGGCGGGGCAGGGGCGCTGCGATGGGCAGCGACGGGTGGTTTCCAGGCGCCACGCTGAATTTGCTCGAAGAGTTGCGTTGTTGCGAGACTGGGCGGCACACCCAGCTCTGCCTCTAGAATTTGGACACAGTGTTGATAGTGGGCCAACGCGGCGCTGGTTTGGCCGTCGGCCGCCAGCAACTGCATCAACTGTTGATGACTCTCTTCGCGCAGCGGATCGAACTTGACCAGGCGCTGTGCCTGCTCGATCCCCACCGGATAGTCGCCCAAACGGAGATAGGCGCCGGTCAGATCGCTCAACGCAGCAATGGCCCGCGTCCACAGCCATTCGCGCTCGGTCGCCAGCCATTTCATCAAAGCCTTGGCCGCCGCGCAGGTAGAAGCCCGGCAATAACTCACCTTGATAGCCGGCCAGCACGTGCATTAACTGGTCGGCGCCAGCTTTGCTCAACCCACCAGCGCCAGTCTGTTCACTGCGCGCCGCAGCCAACCCCTGCACTAGATCGATCAGGTCACAGCGAAACGCGCTCTTGTGATCAAAAGCAACGCTCTGGCGTGTGATCGTGACGTATGGCCCCACAACTTTGTGCAGATTGGCGATGAGCACACGTAAATTGCCAGCGGCCTGGGTCTGGGGCAGATCATCCCAAAAAACATTAGCCAATACTTCACGCGCTTGCGGTTGGGGGTTGCGCAGCAGATAGACAAAGAGTGCTTCGGTGCGCCGCGAAACGAGCGTGAGCGGCTGGCCGTCACGCTGCAAGGTAAAGGGAGTGAGAAGCGAAATCGTGAGCAAAATGATGAAATCCCAGAATAGAACGATTGGTAGAACGATCCTAGAACGATTAATTGCTATTGTATCTGCAACCCAGAGAACAAAGTAACTTTCGTGAGACGACCTACCAATCAAATGCCAAAACAACCGTCACCGCAACCTCATCGATCTTTTCTAATCCGTTGCTGGCAAGAGCAATCGCACGACGATGCTGAAACGACGCTCTGGCGTTTCTCGCTGCGCGAAGTCGCGGAAATACCGCAAGAACACGGCTTTAGCAGTGCTGAGCAGTTACTCGATTTTCTGCTGGCTAGGCTAGGCGAAAGGCAATGAAAAGGGGTGAAGATATAGACAGATTATACAATAGACAGATTATACAACGAACCTTCAAAAAACGCTACGTCCAAGAATTTCGCAAGGAGAATACGTATGAGTAGAAAAACAAGATCGCGGATCTTTCAAGCAGTGATTGGCTTGCTGCTGGCGCTCGTGAGCCTCGCCCAAGGCCAGCCGATTGTCCGGGCAGCCAACTTGTATGCAGCGAAGCCGCTTCCAGTGAAGCTGAATTTCCATCCCCACACCCCCGCCCACATCGACGACATGGACGCCCACATGGGCGACCGCGCGGTGAACAACGTGTTGGAGCTTTTCATCACCGCGAGTCCACCGATATACCGCGCCAATGGAGATGTGATCACCATTACGTTCGAGATCAAGAATACCGACCCTGCGCCTTTGGCGGGTCCGTTCTCGGTGGACGGCACCCTGGGTTCGATCCCGTGCGGGACTGGACCGCTGGCCCCGAACGGAACGATCCGTTGCACGACAACGTATCCCATTACGTCTACGGATATGGAGTTCCCATCCATCTTCTTTAGTTTCAATGCCGCTGACGCAACCAGCCCGGCTATCTCGGACACGCAAACGCTGCAGCTGGACAAAGAGCGCCGCGAGATGTCGATGCTTAAGAGTGCGGATCGCACTACCTATAGCGTCGTGGGCGATGTGATCACCTACAAGTATGTGATCAAGAACGAAGGCAATGTGCCGCTGGCCGCGCCGTTCACGGTGATCGATGACAAACTGGGCACGATCACCCCATGCGGGAGTGGACCGCTGGCGGTCGGGGCCACGACCTTTTGCACAAAAACCTATCCGGTCACGCAAGCCGATATCGACGCCGGCTCTATCACCAACGAAGCCTTTGCCCAAAACAGCGGCGCCACCTCCTGTACTTTTGCAACAACAAAGTCACGGTCAACTGGACCGCTGCGGTGGCCGCCAACACAACCACCAAGCTCACCGCTGCGCCCAATCCGTCCACGCGGGTGCAAACCGTTGCGCTCAAGGCAACGGTCACCTCAGCTTCCGGCACGCCAACGGGGAACGTGACCTTCCTGGAAGGAACCACAGCACTAGGCGCCACACCCCTTGATGCAAACGGCGTGGCTGCATTGAATTTAATTACGCTCACCGTCGGCATACACCCGATCACTGCTAAGTACGAAGGCAACAACGCTTTCAATCTCAGCAACTCAGCTCCAGTGACGCAAACGGTCACCAAAGTGCCGACAACATTTATTTTGCGCTTCTTAAAGACGCCGGTTGCGGTCGGCACACCCTTCACCTTTACCGTTCTTTTAGGCCCTGCCTCACCACTCGCCCAAACCGGGAGTGTGAAACTTCTGCATGAGAATTCAGCGCTGGGCCCATATCCGCTTAAGGATGTAACCGATCCTGTTACTGGCACAAAGTTTCGGGGGTCGAGTTCATTACTAATACGTTTCCATCGGGCGTACACACTCTCCGGGTCCGCTACGACGGCGACAGCAATTTCACAGACGGCACCTCAGACTACGTGACAAAGACCGTCACCGGCCTACAGAACTCCGCGCCGCTCTATGTGCGCAGCAGCCCGAATCCGGCGCAAGTTGGCAAGCCGATCACCTTGATTGTCGAGGTCATGCCTGTCTCTGATCGGCAAACGGGGAATGTAAAATTTTTTGCCGATGGACAGCCGCTTGGCACAATCCCCCTCAAGGATGGTTGCGACCCTGGCAACCTCAAGTGTCGGACGGCCACCCTTACCACCGGCACACTAGCCACCCTTGCCACGAGCACACTCCCAGCGGGCCGCCATATCATTACCGCCACCTACGAAGGCGACAACAATTACAGTCTCAGCACTTCAAGCCCCCTGACTCAGACGATCACCATCAGCCCCGTCAAGGACTTGAAACCGATCACCCTTACGGTTGCCTCCGGCAATAAGGCGATGCAGTTGAATTGGAATCCAACCAGCGACCCGACGGTGAACAGCTATAACATCCTGCGTCACGCCGGCGTGAACGACAGAATCAAAACGCTTGCCGCAAAGTTGCCGCTCAAGCCGGAATACCCCGACAGTAACGCCCTCGTGCCTGGTCTGACCTACTGTTATCGGGTGGAGGCGCGCCGCAACGACGGTACCGTGGCGGTGACCTCCAACGAAGCCTGCAAGGTCTTTGGTGCGCTGGAGCTCTCCGTGCCCGATACGCTCGGCCGGCCAGGTGAGATCGTAATCGTGCCAGTGAATATTGCCAACGCCAATGGGCTGCGCATCGCCTCCAGCGACATCTGGCTGGATTTCAACGGCGCCATCATCCAGTCGGTAGTGGTCTCGCGCACGGCGCTGACCAAAAACTATACCTGGGATTTCTCGGTGCAAGATAGCGCCACCCCACCTACGACCACGAAGCGGCTGCGCATTGCCCTCATCAACAATAAACCGGAAGAGTTGCGTGGTACGGGGCCGCTCTTCTGGCTGGTCTTCAAGGTGAAAGGGCAGCCAGGCCAGACCAGCCCGCTCGACCTCAAAGATTTCATCACCAACATTGGCGGCTCCAGCATCCAGGATATCGCCAATCCAAGCCAAGATGTCCCGCTGAG
>JBBREZ010000026.1:0-27121 GCA_038225095.1 Caldilineales bacterium | reverse complement strand
ACCTGGCGCTCTGGCTATTACGAAGTTACCCTGCGCGCGGATGGCGTGCAGGGGCTGGAAGCCGTTGGTTATGCCTGTTTTGTAGTTCGTGCTCCTCAACCAAGCCACGACACTTCGATCCTGCTCGTGCTCAGCACCAACACCTACAATGCCTATAACCAGTGGGGCGGCAAATGCCTGTACTCAGGTGCCAAGCGGGTTTCCTTTGCGCGCCCGTTTGAACGTGGCTTTCTAAACCGACCTGAAGCTGCCTTTGATGGCCGCATCGCCAGCATCGAGCCCGAAGGTGAACCGGAGCATCAGCGTTTGCAGGCGTATCAGGCCGAGCACAAATATCCGTTATGGACTGACTCATCCGGCTGGCACAATTGGGAGCGCCGTTTTGTGCGGTGGGCCGAGCGTAACCATTATCAGCTTGATTATGCGGTCAATGCCGATCTGGAATTTCATCCAGAAGTGCTCGACGGCTATCAACTGTTGCTCAGTGTTGGTCACGACGAATATTGGTCGTGGGGTATGCGCGATGTGGTGGATCGTTTTGTGGCGCGCGGGGGCAACCATGCGATCTTCTCGGGCAATACCTGTTTCTGGCAGGTGCGCTACGAAGACGAAGGGCGCACCATGGTTTGTTACAAGCAAGTGGCGCGTGAACAAGACCCGGTGATGCACACGGACCAGCGCCATCTGCTGACCGGCCTGTGGTCCGATCCGGTCATTCAGCGGCCAGAGAATTTGACGACTGGGTTGAGTTTTTGCCGCGGCGGCTATATTCGTGTCGGCCAAGCCGTGCCACGCGCCTCAGGCGCTTATACCGTCTATCGGCCTGAGCATTGGGTTTTTGCTAACACAGATTTGCGCTACGGCGATCTGCTTGGCCTGGGCTCCTACATTGCGACCTATGAAGTGGATGGCTGCGAATTCACCCTACAGCAAGGACAGCCGGCGCCCACGCATACGGACAGCACGCCGCCAGATTTTACAATCCTAGCCACCGCGCCCGCCCGCTTGATCTCGATCACCGATACGGTCTGTGAAGCGCCGCCTGCGCTGTGGGAAAGCCTTGAGCCGCCGGGTGAGCTTCAATTCATCGCCACCCAACTCTTTGGGGACGCTGCGCCGGAAAATGTGGCAAAGGTGGCGCACAATCACGCCGTGATGGGCGTGTTTACGCGCGGCAGGGGGACAGTTTTCAATGTCGGGGTGTGTGACTGGGCCTATGGACTCGCCAACGATCTGCTCGTGCAACGCGTCACGCGCAATGTGCTTGACCGTTTATCAGGTCGCTAATAGGAACCCCACCCGCGCCCAAGGGCGGTAGCCTGCTAGGCGCGTTCCCCTAGAAAGGGAGGGAGCCGTTGGTCGGATAGAATGCCTGACTTCTTCTACCCCTGATCAGTTCCCTCTCTTTCTAGGGGAGGGTTAGGGTGGGGTTCCTAATTCGTGCCAGTTTTTTCTGCCTATCGCGGTTGTCCGGCCGCTTCTAATGCACGCGCTGCCCGCAAGACCATCACCTCATCCCACGGCTTACCCACCAACTGAAGCCCAATCGGCAAACCTTCCGCCGTCTGCCCAGATGGCACTGTAATCGCGGGCCAGCCCAATAAATTGAAAGGAATGGAAAGCGCCGTTGAGCCAACGGTGCCCAGGGCAGGGGCAACGGCAGGGATTGACGGGGTACTCAACAGATCGATTTGATCAAAAATCTTGTTGGCGCGTTGGCGCAAGACGCTGCGTATCTGTTGGGCGCGCACATAGGCTCCGGTATCATAGGCGTAGACGGCGAGGATGCGCTGTTGCAGAAATTCACCAAAATCGGCGAAGCGCGTCCGCAAATTGGCCTGATGATAGGCGAGCGCCTCGTTGGCAATCAGCGCACCACCTACGATGCGCATGGCCTGCATGTCTGGCAGGTCGATTTCGATCAATGCTGCGCCCTGTTTCTCCAACTGAGCCAAGCCCGCCCGCCAACCAGCCAACACCTCTGGCGTTGCGAGTGGATTGCTGGCGCCATCGTTGCGCAGCATGCCAATGCGTAAGCCACGAATGGTTGGCTCACTGTGCGTAAATTGTGCAAAGCTGAATTCCGATCCAGGTCGCGTGCGCGCATCGCGCCCATCTGGGCCGGCCAACACGGACAACAAAAGCGCCGCATCGGCCACGCAGCGAGTCAACGGACCACAGTGGTCGAGCGACCAAGAAAGTGTGACGCCGCCGGCGAGGCTGACTCGCCCAAAGGTTGGTTTAAGGCCGACCAACCCGCAGAAGGCGGCTGGCATGCGAATCGAACAGCCGGTGTCCGTGCCCAAGGCCGCGTACACCAGGTCATCCGCTACCGCCGCCGCCGAACCACTGCTCGAGCCACCGGTGTCGTAGGCTAGATTGCGCGGGTTGCGGGTGGGGCCGTAATGGCCGTTGACCGAGCCCGGCGCATAGGCAAACTCGGACATGCGCGTCTTGCCCACGATGATCGCACCTGCGGCTTCCAACCGGTCCACGACGGTGGCATTTTCATGCCGGACCTGCCCGGCCAGAATTTTGGAACCTGCCGTGGTGGGTGTGCCGGCTAAATCGAGTAAATCTTTGATCGCCACCGGCACGCCGTGCAGCGGTCCGCGATAGTGGCCCTGTTTGATCTCTGTTTCGGCTTGTTGCGCCGCAGCCAACGCCCGATCGGCCAGCACCAGTTGAAAGGCATTGAGCACCGGATCGCGCTCGGCAATGCGCGCCAACGTTCGTTCGGTTAGCGCGACCGGCGAGACGGTGCGCTGTTTGAGCTGGCTGGCAATTTCTATAATTGAATTAGCCGGCGCAGCAGTTTTCTCTTCATCTGAATTATATTTCCCTATTTCAGGCGACGCTGCCGCTATGAGACCCGCACCCCAGTTGCCTAGATAATCCGGCACCAGATCGAGGGGAAATGACTGGGTTAATTCTTCAAATTGGGTGGGTACGGCGAGAAAGCCCTTTTCGATCAGGCCCTGAATGGTTGCATCACCAACGGCGATGCCCGCGGTCTTGAGATTGATGCGCAGCCGGTCAAGGATCACTGCTGGTAGCTCAGCCATAGTTTGCTCCCTCTTCTACGGGTGAAATCGTTTGAACATAGTTTTTTAGTGCGTTTAGACGAGAGATGGTTGATATTTGATCTGCTGGCCATGCCTCGCCCCTACTTTAATCCTTCGTCAGACATTACGAAACTGCCCTACTTTCGCATCGCCCAGCGCGCGCAACAAATCCGCGGTCTGCAAGATAACGGTTGTGCCGCGCAGGCCCGAACCAATCGACACTTCATCCTGTGCCACGACACTTTCATCGATCAGCACCGGCAGCGGAGTGGGTAAACCGAAAGGCGCAACGGCGCCAATCTCGTAACCCGTAACCGTTAACACTTCTGCTGGCGTCGCCATCGTCAGGCGCGATTGCGCAAAGTGCTGGCGCAACGCCTTCCACGAAATTTGATCCGGCCCGGCCATCAGCACCATCGCGTACTGGTCTTGGCCCAGGCGAAAAAGAATGCTGCGGACCACTTGCGCTGGTTTTTGGCCACGCTCTTGCGCAGCCTGTTCCAGCGAATGGACAGGCTGCGCGTGTTGAAAGATGCGATGCGGTATATTGAGCGCCGTAAGGGTGCGTGAAACCGGTGACATTAGGTGGTTGGTAGCTTAAAGTTGTCTGAGAAAGGATGCCCAGAAAAATGCATGTCCAGCAACTTCTGGCAAATGCGCTCAACTGTCATCAAAAATCTTACCCAGAATGGGAGGTGTTTCGGGTAGTGTGGAAGCTTAGGCTGGGCGGGCGTTTCAGCCGGTTGCTGAGCCGTGAACGCAGCCCGTTCTGGTGCGATTAAGCCAACGGCGCTGTAGAGTTTCAAACGACCATCGGGCAGAATTCCGCTGGTTTTGGTGGTGACGAGCACACCATCCTGCAAGACTAACTGGAGCGTCTGTGGCTTGGCCGCCGCGGGCTGATCTTTCTGGCCGGTCATGACAACAGTAACGGTGACGGGCGCGGTGCTGGTCAGCGTTTGCGTGGCGCTGGCGGTCCAGGTGCCCACTTCTGTGATCGGGGCTTTGCCATTCAGATAATCACTTCTGAATGCGGCGGATTTGTTGGCGTTCAAAAAGAGCGTGATGTCCAGCCCACAACAATCGGCTGCGGGCAAAGCGGCTTTGTACAGGTCGGCCAAGCCACTCGTCTTGATCGCCTTAGTGGCTGCCTTTGGATCGTAGGTCTCTTTGGTGTAGTCTGCCACCAGCGCCTCGAAGCGCACCCATTGGCTGCCGTTTTCCCGATCCACTTTGAGCGTTTCGTCGGTATCATCGGTAAAGCGCACTTGCTCGATCACTGGCTTGTCGAATTTTTTATCCAACTGGCCGGTCGTGGTCATTGTGGCGCTGCCGTCCGTGTTGGCCGCCCAGGCACCCACTTGGGTATTGGTGGCTTTGCCCACATATTCATCGATCAGCTTGAAGCTGCCGTCGGTATTCAGGTAGAGCGTGCTGTCAATCGCGGGCGCGTCAGCGGCGAGCGAAAGCTGTTTGTAGATGCCCACAAATTTCGGCGCAGGTTGTGCGGCGGCGCTGACGGGTGCGGGCTGCTTAGTGGCCAGCCGAAGATGAGGTGGCAGTCTGTGCGGTTGGCAAGCCGCAAGCAGACCTGAGGCAACTAAACAGAGGAGTAAGATTTTAAAACGCATTGTAGTTCCTTTCTAAGGCAAGCAACACTCAGCGACCGGAAAGTGCGTAACGGCTGCTTGAGTTCAAAGGCGCAGGCGGATGGTTAAGGCACTTTCTAGGTAATCCGTCGCGCTGCTTATAGTATAGCACGGAGCAAGGCAGCGTGGCTGCATTGGCTGTTACGTTGCAAAGAAAATAGGCGGATACTTGCGCTGCCGCTGTGCGCTGGCTCCAGTCTGTAAGTGAGTGCATCGCACTGGTCAATCAATGGTGGTTGAGCGAAAGATCGCGTGACCAGTGCAACGCACTCGCAAGCCGGTAGGGGTATGCGGTCGGCGGCGCACGCAATACTGGATAAACCGCCAACGACCTTCGCCGCCGATTGCGTGCCCTCTGCTACTCAATTATTCAGTCGGCTCTGTATCCTTCAAAGCCTCTTTCAATCCATCGATGATACTTCTAACACTCCATGGGCCACCGAAATAAGATTCGTCTGGGGTGCCTTCCGCATCCAACCAAACTTGCGCCAACGCCCGCGGCATGGCGCGCAATGGATAGCTGCCAGAAGCCTGGATCGGTTGAAAACCAAAGAGCGCAAAAATGCGTAAATCGGGCTTCTGGCGGAGCGTGGCCGCATGCCAGCAGCGTTGATCCCAGAGCACGGCATCTTGCTTGCGCGGCAACATGGATTCGACCAGCGAATCGTTGTAGGGGTTGAGATTCTGATCGACGTGTGAACCGGGGATGACGCGGGTTGGGCCGTCTTCCACTTCCATGTCGCGAAAATACATGCCCAGGTGGACGCATTCGGGATAATGGTATTCGCGACCGCGCGCGCCTTCATGCTGGCGATCCTTGTGCCAGTGGACGCCGCCTTTGCCGCTTTCGCTGATCAGCCAGGCCGTTTCAAACACGGAAACACCCGGCGCCATCTTGGCAGGAAAGAGCGCAGCGGGCAACACATCGCGCAAGCGGGGCGCACGGATCGGCCAATAGATCGCGGGCTGGTCATCGGGCATAAACCAGCGCCCTTGTTCATTTTGCTTGACAATTGCCTGCACTTCGCCTAAAAATGGATCGACACTGTCACGCTCAAATAAATCTGGCAACACCACATAGCCTCTGGCCCGAAACTGCAACAGTAAATTGTTGAGCCGGTTCGGATCATAGGGGTCTTCTCGAAAACGTAACGATGGTGCGGTCATTCAGTCAACCCACTCTTAACAGTTTGCTCTACCGGAAAAAGTTTGTCGCCATATAAAAAACAGGCGGCCGCTTGTCCACTCGTGGTCGGCATCAGCGCTGGGCGGTGTTGATGGCAAATGTCCATCACATGCGGGCAGCGGGCAACGAAGACACATGCATTCGGACTAAATTTGAGTTCACTCGTATCAATCGCCTGCGCTTTTCGGCTTTGTGGCCAGCGTTTGCGTGGATCGTTGTTCGGCACTGATTCGAGCAAAAGTTGCGTGTATGGGTGTTGGGGCGTGTTGACGACGGCATCCATCGTGCCATGTTCAATCACACGGCCGCGACACATGACCATAATGTCGCCGCCCAGATAATAAGCGGTGGCGAGGTTATGCGTGATAAAAATGCAAGAGATGCCCAGTTTGTCACGGAAATCGAGCAGAATGTTGAGGAAAAGCGCGCGCAAAACGCAACCTCGGACTAGTGGTCTGACCATTTAATTTTTAGAATGTACGGCCACGATAGTTCGTGACTCTACGGCTAGGTTGATTTCTGAAAATTAAATAGTCACTCTACTAGGATGACAGCGCGAGGTTGTTAATCGGTAGACCACAGCGGAGCCGGCACGCCTACGGGGCGGACCATGCGCACGCGGCGTGCTGGCTCCGCCCTTGCGCGCAACCTTGCGCTGTCATCCTAGTCACTCTACTAGTTTCCCTTTGCCGATTGGCGTCAAATGTCGACTAATTTAGTCTATGGGTTACGAACACAAGCTTATAACAAAACAGACTTTTGGGCGTATCAAAATTTAAGGCTGTTTTTACGCTGACCTGAAAATGGGCACAAACAGGCAGGGAACAAAAATAAGGGTATCATATTCTTGATTGGGTGTCAAACACACTTTTTTGGCGGGGTGTATATCAGTTTTAGGGAGAGTTGCGGCCACCACGAGCGTGCGTTGCACCGGCCACCGCTTGCTCGCTCACGAATCTGATCCTGGCCGGCGCGATGCACGCGGGTCTACCCTAAAACTGAAATGCACCCTTTTTGGCGTCAAATTTGCTTTGGTTTATAATCTTAAATTATCACCTGTCTTATCGATGAGCTCGTTAATTTTTGTAAAGTGATGGCTGAATCGTTATCCGCTGATTAACTTTGGACAAATCCTATGTGTCGAAGTATCAAAAAATTACGCTATCCCGATCAACCAGCGACCGACGAAGAGGTCGCAGCGGCGGCGCGCCAATTTGTGCGCAAGGTGAGCGGTTATCGCACCCCTTCGCAGGCCAATCAAATGGCCTTTGAGCAGGCTATCGCCGAAATTGCCGCAACGACAGAACGTTTGCTAGAAAGCATGAGCCATAAAAGTAACCAATCCCAGGGAGCGAAGGAGCCTGACCCAGCATGAGCTTTGGCATCACAAAAACGATCCCGGCCCACGAGGGCCTGGCTGGTTTGAACACACTCTATGATGGCTCGCGGCACGAATTTGAGTTTCACATGGCGGGGAAACCGTCCAGATTGGCCGTCGGCGATTACGTTTACACAATTTTCAACGACCAATTGATGGGACGGCTGAAGATCAAGCGGCTGGAAGGCGGCGCGCTTAACCCAGAATCCGGCAAACCGCGCACCTTGATTTTGGTCGAAGCACCAGGTGAAAAGTTGAGTGTGCCCATTCCTAAACAAGGTCATCGCGGCACGCGTTATTATGATGGGACTGATTGGCCAGGTTGAACAACGGAAAAGCTTTTTGCAACGAATTATGCGAATTAAGACAAATTTTTAAGCATTTAATTCGTGTTAATTCGCGCAATTCGTTGCCAGTTTTTACTCCCCATCTATATTCCGATTAATCGCCCGTTTATAGTGGAGCGAATCTGCCCCAAAATTTAATAAAATGGCTAATTTGAAACCAGTCGCTGCAAGGTAATTGATGGCTTGCGCTTCATGTTTGGGATGAAACGTCGTGACCGCTTTTAATTCCAGGATAATTTTCTCAACAACCACAAAATCAGCTTCAAAATCACCAACGGCTACCCCTTTATAGATGACTGGCAGGCGTTTGAATTGTTCAAATGGCAACAGACGCAGGGTCATTTCATGGGCCAGCGCTTTCTGAAAGACCGATTCTAAATACCCCGGCCCGAGCACACGATGAACCTCCATCGCTGTCCCAATGATTTGATAAGAAAGCTCATAGACAAACCAAATAAAGGTTGCACATTTGTAGAGGCACAGTATACCGTGCCCGTCCAGTTGGATTGTGCAGCGTCTATTTGGTTTGTCTATCAGGATAGATAAGTTTCGTGACCAGTTTTTTTCGCTCTTTAATTCGTGTAATTCGCCTAATTCGTTGCAAAAAAGCTTACTGTAGCCGATGTGTCGGCTTCGGTGGCAGCGGGCTGAAACATTCAAAGTGGGTGAAATAGTAGCGCGAATTTGGCTGTGGCTTGATCATTTCAATTGTTTGCAGCACCGCCTGCTCCAACGTGCGCGGATCCGTGTTGACCCGTGCGTTGAGCGTGAATTCCAACTGATCGGTCAGCGTGACGTCCGGCCCTAGATCCCAGGTTGGCGCCGCACCCGACTGCGTGATACTGGCCTTGAGCGTGCCGGTTGGCGTGGTGACCAGCAACTTGACATGCGCAATTGGGGCATGCTGGTCGCTGAGCGTTTGGCCTAGAGTTTGAAAAAGTGTCTCCATCCAACGTGTTGCCGAAAAGGACGCATCGGCGCGGACGATGCCTTTGGCGTTGAGCCAACCGAGCACCGCTTCTGCCTCTGCATACTTCGCATAATCAATCATCAATGCTGCCGGATTACGGCTGGCCTGTCCCAACATCACGGCCAACCATTCCGCCAACCCTTCGCCCGTGCGTGCAGAAACGCTTAGTACGCTGGCCTGCGGAAAACGTGCAGAAAGCGCCGCCAATATTTCTGCCTCTGTGCTTTGGGTCAACAGCTCGGTCTTCGTCAGCATAATCAGCTCAGCTTCGCTTAGTTGTTGCTCGTACAGATAGTGGACATTAGGCGGAAAATCGGCAATATCGCGGCTGGCATCGTACAGAATGGTCAACGGCGCAACCTGAAATTGATCGGGATGAAATTGAGCCAGCGGCCGCAAAATTGTCGCGACCAGATCAGTGCAACTGCCGACTGGTTCGGCCAGCACGATGTCGGGCTGCGCCACTTCGGCTAGGCGTTGCAAGGCTTTGAGCAAATCGGGGAAGCGGCAACAAAAACAACCACCGGCCACCTCGGTCACTGGGATCTCAGCTTGGTTTGCCGTGGCGGTATCGACCAGATCTTCGCCTTGGTCGTTCGTGATCAGCCCTACGCGATACCCTTGCTCCGTTAATAAACGGGCTGCGCGTAAAAGCAGCGTTGTCTTACCGGCCCCCAAAAAACCACCGGCGATGATCAGACGTGTTGGCATCATAGGATTTGTTTATTTTTTTAGAAACGGACGGGAAAGGAGAGATTAAGAGATTGGAGATTAAGAGATTAGAGATTGCTCGTTCTTAATCTCCAATCTCTTAATCTCTGTTTTATACCTGCCTGCGACCTTTAATAGACATTATCGGGAATAAGCATCACCTCTGGTAGACAGGCTTCGACGTGCGGTTCGAGAGCCTCGCCGAACGGTCAATCGGTAAACAGGTAGGTGTCACCTGTATCCTTGTCTACTAAATCCTGTCAATCCCGATCATGTCTATTATTAATTATTTGCTATTTCTTCAGTCCTTGTGGACGAAAAAGCAAGACGAGAATGATAATCACAAACGGCACCGCTGGCTTAAAGCTAAAATCCAGCCCGGTGTAGTAATTCAAAAATTGCATCACCAGATTCTCGGAAAAGCCAACTACGTACGCCCCCAAGATGGTACCGGGAAAACTGGTCATCCCGCCCAGGATGCTGGCGGCAAAAACTGACAAAATGGCTAACCAACCGACGAGCGGGTCGACAAACGTGTAGATGCCCCACAATGCCCCGGCAATCCCGGCAAAGCCACCGACCAATAGCCAAGTTAAATCGTGGACGCGATCGACGGGGATGCCGATCACGCGCGCCAGGTTCAGATTGTCAGCCAGGGCGCGCATGTCACGACCGAGGGCGGTGTAGTTGAGAATCAAACTCAAAACGATGACCAGGAGGATACTGGTCGGCACCACCCAGAAAAAAATGTTCGTTAAGGTGAGGAAGTCGTTCTGAAACCAGATGGTTTGTGGTACGGCAATCCGTTTGTCGAACAGAGCATAACGATTCGCAAGCAGGAACATGATATAGCGCAAAATTAAACCGGTGGCGAACGAGGCCAGGATCATGGTGTAGGTTGAGGGTTTTTGGGCAGCCAGCGGGCGATAGACAATGCGATGGGCGAGTAAAGCGACAATCGCGGCGACGAGACCGGCCAGGCCCAGCACAACCACTATATTGGAGGAAACTGCTAGCGAGACCAGGAGCGCTGTGTAGGCACCGACGGTGATCAACTCGGCGTGCGCAAAGTTGGGCAGCTTGATCACAGCCAGCGTTAAGGTTAAGCCAATCGCCATCAGGGCGTATAGACTGCCACTTTGCACCGAACGGATCAGCGAATCAAGCAAAAGCGTGGTGGACAAAAAGATTACCTGTTTTTAGCGGTTAAAGATAACGATGTTGTTAGCCGCGCGCTGTAATCGATGATTGATCGGGCGCGCCCCAATCGGCTCATTTCGCAACGCAGCGATCCATTGTGGCTTATTCTATGTGATTTGATCGATGCAAATTATTTCAGATACAGTTGGCTGGGCCTACAAAATAAGCGAGATTTATTAGACATTGTCTGGATTAACAAGGATGGGATACAGGTATATAGGTAGACAGGTGATGTCTACCAGTGGTGAATCCTTATTCCGAATCATGTCTATTATAATCGGGGTTGAACGAAAGCAACATTTTCTGACCAAGCAAAATGTTGCTTTCGTTTGGCCTGACAAGTGGCATCGACAAACTCAGTTTATAACGTCACCGGCGCTGCGCCTTTGATCTGCGCTACAATCTGCGGCAGTTTTTCCAATACATAGTCTATATCTTCCGGCGTGTTACTGTGACCTAACGTCAAGCGCAACCCCCCAACGGCGTCCGTGGCCGGTATGCCCAGTGCTTCGAGGACGTGGCTGGGCCGCTGCGCACCGCTGGTGCAGGCGCTACCACTGCTAGCTGCCACGCCCGCCAAATCTAGCGCGATCAACACACCTTCGGCTTCCACGCCGCTGATCACAAAGCTGGCATGGCTGTCCAGCCGCTGCGTGCGCGAACCAGTGAGCCGCGCACCTTCGACGTTTTCCAAAATGCCACCGATCAATTGATCGCGCAGCACACGCAGGCGCGCATTTTCTTGGTCACGCTCGGTTTCAACAATTTCAAAGGCCTTGGCCATGCCCACAATCAATGGCACGTTTTCGGTGCCGGCGCGCCGATTGTTCTCATGACTGCCGCCCGTCTGCACTGGCAAAAATGGCGTGCCACTGCGCAAATAGAGAAAACCCACGCCTTTGGGGCCATAAAACTTGTGTGCACTCGTGCTCAAGGCATCCACGGACAACGCTTCTACATCTAAGGATAATCTGCCCACCGCCTGCACGGCATCGGTATGAAATGGCACGCCTAAGGCCCGACAATGCGCCCCAATCTCCGCAATCGGCTGCACCGTGCCAATTTCGTTGTTGGCCGCCATGACGCTGACCACGGCGACATCTTTGCCATCACCCAGCGCCGCCACCAAATCCGCAACCTGCACCAACCCTTCGCGATCGACGGGCAGCAGCGTCAGGTCAAAGCCATAGTGATCGCGCAAATCTTCCGCCGTATGCAAAACCGCATGGTGTTCGATGGATGACGTGATAATGCGATTCGCCCCGGTTGCTGCGCGGCGGGCCAAGGCAATGCCGCGCACCGCCGCATTATCACCTTCCGTGGCGCCACTGGTAAAAATGATCTCGCTGGCTTTGGCGTGCAACAGATCCGCAATCGTACGGCGCGCACTGGCAATGGCCACACCGGCCCGCCGCCCTACACTATGGATACTGGATGGGTTGCCATAGAATTCGCTGAAATATGGTTGCATGACGGACAAAACATCGGGATGAACCGGTGTACTGGCCGAGTGATCCAGATAAATGCTACGGCGGGATTTATTCATGATTGATCTACCTCTCCAGTGGAAAGACAAGTCGCCTGTAGCTAGTGATTGTAGCACTGGGCGCGCCGTGGGTCAAGGGTAGTGGGCTCCAAAGTGGAAGGCGAATTTGCTGTGTACGCTTCCGGTTGCGCTCTTAACCTGGGATGCACCCTGCGCAATCTCCTTTTTTGACAAGATGTGGCTTGCATCCTATACTGTTAATTAGCTATACGAAACCATTCAGGCTTGCCAACACAAAGCGACAACGGAGGTCCGCCCATGTCGACAGCTTCACCCACCCCTAATCCTGATGTGCCAAGCACGACTGAACCAATCGGTGCACAACCAATCGCCAACCAAGTTGACGCGCCTAAGATCAGCCAATTGCCCCCTTTGCGCGCCGATAGCACGTTGCAAGCGGCGATTTCAGCCTTTAATGAATACATGGTGCGCAAAGGTTTTAGCGACAACACGATTAAGGCGTTTCGCAACGATCTGAAAATTGTCCAGAGTTTTCTGGGTGCGGATACGCGGTTGCATCAGGTAAGCACGCAACATTTGCATGACTTTCTAGAGTGGCTCCAACATGCGCGCGGTAAACCGTGCAGCGCGAAGACACTGGCGCGCCGGATTACGACCCTGAAAGTCTTTTTTGGTTGGGTGCATGGGATTGGCGTCGTCGGCACAGATCCAGCCGAGCCTGTGGTGCAACAGCCAGCGCGTACGCCTTTGCCCACCATTTTGCGCGATGATGAGATCAATAAGTTATCACGGGCGGCGCAAGATTATTTGTGGGACCGCAACCAAGCCGACGCGCGGCCCTATCTGCTGGTCAATTTGCTGTTGCAAACGGGCATGAAAAAGGCCGAATGCGCCAGTTTGCTGATCACCGATATCAATCTGGCTCAGCCCCAATCGCCCGAAGTGACGGTGCGCTATCCTGAAGAGCGCCATGCCCACAAAAACCGCTCGGTGATTTTGCACCCTGGTATTGTCCCAGCCTTAAATCAATATTTGGAACAGTATAAACCGGAGCATCACTTGTTTGAGTGTACGCCGCGCAACTTGGAGTATGTGTTGGATGAAGTGGGGCAAAAAGCAGGAATTCGCCGCTTGCAAGTCGGTTTTGAAACCTTGCGCTGGACCTGCGCTGTACGCGATTTTCGCACGGGCGTGCCAGAGGAACGTCTGCGCCAGAAAATGGGCCTAAGCAAAATTTCCTGGCGCGAAACGCGGGAAAAGATTTTTCAGTTGGCGGGGAGGTAAGGAGGTAGACGGTAGGAGGTAGACGGTAGAACGGGAATTGTCCTACTGTCTACCTCCTAATGATTAATAATCACTGGCAGCAAGGAACGATAAGTACTCTGGTATTCGAGGTGAATATCCAGATAGCCACCGCTCCAACCGCCAATCAGGTGGATGCGATCATTGTAGCTGACCGCAGCAAAGTGGCGCCATTCACCCTGTAAGGGCGACTGAAAATTGCTCCAGAGATTAGTGTTTGGGTCGAAGCGCTCATGCGTGTCGATCGCGCGCGTCCAACCACCGCCCAATGCAAAGATCGACAAACCATCATAAACGACGGCCAATCCGCCGCGTGGGGTGGCGAGTGGATGCAGATCGCGCCATTCATTTTTGCCGATCGAATAAGCAGCAGCCAAGTCCAGCTCGCGCTTACCGTCATAGCCACCGATCACATAAATGTCATCGCCCACCAGGGTGGCCCCAAAAAATGCGCGTGGCGTTGCGATGCGGGTGATTAATTCCCAAGTTGGCTTTGCCGCTGTCATCTGATTGGTGCCAGGTGCGGGTGGCGTCAACCGCCAGATTTCATCGTGCATCGTCTGACCATCCCACCCCCCGATTAGATAGAGCGCCTTTTGATCAGCCACCAAGGCAGCGCCCGCCAGCGGATGGGGCAAAGTGCCTGCATTTTCCCACTCGTCCGCTGCCGGATCATAGACCCAAAGCCCGTTGCGCACCGTGATCGATGCCATGTCAGTGGCGCCATTGTTGCTGCCACCAGCCACATAAATGTGATCGTTGAGTGTGGCCGCCGCCTGGTTTGCCAGCGCCTCTGGTAGCGAACTGACCCTGTGCCACTCGTTCACATGCAGATCGTAGGCATCAACCTCTGCGACAGCACGTCCATCGGTTCCTTCACCGCCGATCACATATAACTGATCTTTGGCAATGACGGCGGTCAAGCGGCTGCGGGCATTGCTCATCGGCGTGCGTGCTTCCCAACGCTCAGGCCGTTGCACCATGGGTCGGCTTAACGCAGTCCGCCCGGCATCGCTGAGCAATTCCGGCGAATTACCATTATAGGCGCGAATATTCGGCGCCAACAGGGCGATCAAACAGAGCAAGACCGCACCGATCAAATAGCCCCGTTGCCAGGGCTGGAGCGTGGCTGGCAAATCAGGTAAGAATTCAGGCTCCGGTGGCGGAGGCGGCACCACCGGTTCTGGTGGCGCTACTGCTTCGGGCGGTGGCATTTCGATGCCGGGCACGATTAACCAGCCGCGTTGCACTAACACCATCGAGGCTTCGGTGCGGCTGCTGACCTGTAACTTCTCAAACACATTGCGCAGATGCACTTTGACCGTATGCGGGCTGATCACAAGTTGGCGCGCGATTTCGGCATTGCTTGCGCCGGTAGCCAGCAATTGTGCCACTTCCATTTCGCGTTCACTCAAGGGGTTTCCATGGCCCCCTAAGTGGTTCAAGGCGGAGATTTCTGTTTTTAGCGATGGATCAGCGTTCTTCTGCGTGGTCATTTTCGTCGGGACGAGTCATCTAAAGTGCCTAGGGGACAGAGGGCACATAAAAATTGCCAGTATTTCATCAAGAACCTCAATCGAACGAATTTCTCTCGGACAATGATGAGTGACGATGCGTATCAAGCTAAATGGTACGTGCATTATAGCAGAATTGCTTGAAATGGGTTGCCTACTCAATCAGTCTGTGCAAGCCACAAGCGAGCTTTGCAGCGCACTTTTGCGGGAAATTTTCCATCTTCGAGTATAATAGAGATTATCTGGAATAATGTAGATAGGGAAACAAGTATACAGGGCGATAGGGGAAAAGCCGTGTTTACCTGTATACCTGTTTTCCCTCCCCATGTTTATTCCGCATAAAGTCTACTGAGCCACGGTTAAGTGGTGGTTTGAAAAAGTTTATACAACGCAATTACCTTGTTTTTATGTGATCCGCACGCAATTTATCCTTGCTAGGTGGGAGGATAAGGGTGGATTTGAACGATTGGAGACTTGCCCTTGGTAAATACGGCTCAAAGCCTGGCTTACCCTGCAAAACTAGCCACGCCGCGCGCTGCACTTGGCGCTTACCTGGCGCTGCTTGCCGTGATTCTCTTCAACGTCGTTGCTAGCATCTATTGGATTCGCCACAACATTGTTCCGCTCGGCCACGACACCGCCGGTCATCTCGAACGCACCCTCGATATTGCCCATCTGTTGGCGCATCCTTCGGCGCAGACCCTGTTCCAGGTGATCACCTTTCACGATCTGCGCCCTCCGATCATGTATATTTTCGCTCAGCCATTTTATTGGCTGTTTGGTTACAGTGCGCAGGATGCGACGTTTGCCAATGTGGCGCTGTTGGCGTTGATCTTGTGGCTGACGTTTGAGTTCGGGCAGCGCTGGTCGAATGTAGTGGTCGGGCTTTTTGCGGCGTTACTCGCCGGGCTTTTCCCGATGCTGGCGGCGATGTCGCGGCTTTTTTATCTGGATAACCTGGTCGCAGCCTTGGTGTTGTTGAATTTGCTCGCCCTGTTGCGCTGCGAGGGATTTACGCGCCGCAAATGGTCACTGGTGTGGGGCATCAGTCTGGGCTTGGGCATGCTGGCGAAGTGGCCGTATCCGATTCACATTTTGCTGCCTTCCCTGTATGTGCTGTGGCGGGTAGATTTTTTCCAGGAGCAATGGCAGGCGTTGCGCCATTGGCAGGTGGATTGGCGCAAGTTGGGCCTGGCTCTATTGATCGCCACTGGCCTGGTGGCACTTTGGTATCTGCCCAATCGCGCCTATGTGCATCAAGAAAAGATGATTTTGGGCGACGCCCTGGTTCCGATCTGGCTGGTGCTGTTAATTCCCTTGTGCTATGCCTTGTTGCGCCCTGGCTCGCGCTTGACGAATATCTGGGCGAGCGGCTTGTTGGCAATGACGATCGCTAGCCTTTGGTATGCGCCGCGCATTGATTTTATGAACTATCTAGCGGATGCCGCATTCGGTTCGTATGGCGGCAACTATCAGGCTGCCGACCCGTTGCGGCTCTCCAATTACACCCGCTATTGGGATTATCTCTGGGTAAACCATCTGGGCTTGCTGGGCACGGTGGTGTTAGTGCCGCTGGGCTTGTGGCCGTGGCTGGCGCGGGCGTGCGGCTGGCGGACGGCACGCTTGGGCAGTTGGCTGCTGTGGGGCAGCGTGCTTTCGACTTATCTTGTCCTCTCTTTTCTCTCGCAGGATGGTGAACGCAACCTCGTGCCCATGTTGCCGATCTTTGCGCTTTTTCTGGCCGATGGGTTGCGCAGTTACCCACGCCGCTTTGCCGTTCCCCTGGCGGTGATTTGGGTGCTGGTGTTGGCGACGCAATGGACGCTCTACACTTTTGACAGCATGGAAACTTTTTATCAGCACACGGCCACGTTATGGGCCAGCGGTGAATTCTTGGCGCGCCCGGCCAGCGGCATCACCGATCCGATGAACTGGATCGAGCCCGATGTGTTGCAGCGGATTGGCAACCCAAAAGACGAAGCGGCGTCATTTGGTATGTTGGTCGATTCGCCGGAATTGCATCGCGGGCAATTTCGCTATTTGATCAACAAAGACCACCTGAACATTGACCTGATGGCATTGACCGAAAATGACAGCAAAGGCTGGAGTGATTTGCTGGCGAATCGTTGGATTCTGGTCAAGGATGGTGATAATAGCCACGTGAAGGAACCCGGCGCACAAGTAGTTCAGCGTGTGTTAAACGGCGATCCGCTCTTTCATCTGCTCTACAAAGAAGTCAAACGCTATCCACTTTCTACGGGTGAAACGGCCTATCTTTACCAGCGAACCGAAGGCCCTGGTCATCCGTATGAATATCAGGTCATCCTGATCGACACATCGAAAATTGCCGAAATCGCCAACCACAGTTGGAGCAAAGGCGCCACCCTCTATCTTTCCAATGCCGATCTGGCGACATGGGTGGGCATTCACGATCTGAAGGCCGATCACATCGTTATGCCTCAGATGGATCCGCCCGCGCTTGACCAACTTTTGAACAATGTCAAAGGGACAATTATCGCGGTCACGCGCTATGACACAGCGGCGGTGCAAGCTTACCTGCGCGCCACCAGCTATGCCACGGCGCAAGAAACGACGTCCGGTGAATTTACAATTTCGATCTTTGGTCGCCCAGCGCGCCCGTTACAAACGTTGCCCATTCAGAGCGTGTGGGATGAAGTCAAGCTTACCCAACTTCAGGCGTTGGCACCGCTCAATCCGGGCGAGGTGTTGCCTGTCGAATTGAAAGTGACTGGGCGTGTCGATAATTCGCTAAAATTATCAGCCCGGCTGGTGAATGGCGCGGGCCAGGTTGTGGCCCAAAACGATCAAGTGCTGAGCGATCACATCCGCTTCGGTCTTTTCCTGCCGCCGGATGCGCCGCCAGGACCGTATACATTGGCCGCCGTGATCTATGATCCAACGAATCTTGCGCCTTTGAAAGATGCTACCGGCAACGACATGGCAACGATCACCCCAATTGACGTACAGGCCCGCACCCAATGAAAGCGCGTCGCTTCACGCTGCTGGTGGTGATTAGTCTAGCCGCTGGCCTGCATTTACTGCTCTGGTTGCCGTTGCCCTTGATCGTCCAGACCGCGGCTGCCTTGCTCCTGACTGGCTTGCTGCCGGGCGCGCTGTTAGTTGAATGGCTGGTTGGGTGCAGTGAAGCGCCGCCGGATCGTTGGGAGCGCGCGCTCTACTCCGTGGCCGCGGGTTACGGTGTGATCACGCTGGTTATGTTGGCGGTGAGCTATTGGCCGGGTGGCGTGGCGAGATGGCCGGTGCTTGGCGTATTTGATCTGTTATTGGTCATCTTATTGGGGCTGGTGTGGGGCGCGACCCCACCCCAACCGGAGCCGAAAGTGGGAGGGAGCCAGGATCGTGTATTCAATCTCCCCTCCCCTGGCCGCTTCGCTCGGAGAGGGGCTGGGGGGGGGGTCGCAATTCTGCTCCTGATCGCAGCCTATTTGCGCTTTGCGAATTTGGGCTATGCTGAATTCCAGGGCGATGAAGGACGGGCCGTTCTGCGCGCCGCGGCGGTGATCCAGGGCTATGAGAATGTGCTCTTTTTGCACCGCAAGGGACCGGTCGAGATTTTGTTGCCCGCGTTGGTTTATGCGCTCACCGGCCATATCACCGAAGCGACGGCGCGCCTGCCTTTCGCTCTGGCGAGTCTGGCGGGCGTTGCGGCCATTTTTGTTTTAGGATGGCGTCTATTTAACCCGATCGCGGGCTGGGTGGCCGCGCTATTTTTAGCGCTCGACGGCTACTTTATTGGCTTTGCGCGCATTGTGCAATACCAGAGCATCGTGGTCCTGATGTCGCTGCTCATCGTGTTGATCCTGTGCCGCCTTGTGCAACGCCCAGCCGGCTTGCAACGCTATCTGGTATTGGCCGCGTTTTTCTTAGCCACAGGCATGTTGGCGCATTATGAAGCCGCGCTGGTAGTCGTGCCTGGGCTTTATTTGTTGTGGAAAATCTGGCAGCAGCACAAGCCGCCGCACTTTATCGGGTCGCTGGTGATGGGCGCGGTGGTCGCCGGGGCCGCTGCCGGGCTGTTTTATGTGCCCTATCTGCTCAACCCCGCCTTTCAGAATACCTATGCCTATCTGGCCGACGAGCGGATCGGGGGTCATTTCCCGTACAATAACCTGGCTGACTTTTTCCTACGCACCACGCTGTACGACACAACCTATGCCGTACTCCTGCTGATCGGGCTGGCCGTGATCGCCCTGTTGCGCGTCTACTGGGCCACCGGGGCCTCGCCGTGGCGCTGGCTCTTGAGTGGCATTGCCCTGCTTGGCCTGGCTTTGACGTTTGCGAAACCTGATTGGCTGACGATTGGCGCCACCGATTACACGTTTGCTTTTTTTCTGGCGCTCTTTGCGATCATCTGGTTGCCTAAGCAAAGAAGCCGCTCAGGCGAAGCGCTGATTTCCGTCCAACCAACAACCCCCTCCCTTCCTAGGGGAGCGGGAGCCCTCTTTGGGCGCGGGTGGGGTGAACGCGCACTCTGGCTTTGGTTTGGCGCGTTATTACTGCTATCGCTCTTTTTTACAGCCAAGCCACGCACCCACGTCTATGTTTTCTTTATGCCCTGGATGTTGATTGCGGGTGCGACCGTGGCAGCGGTTGGGCAAATATTATGCACGCGCTGGGGGACGCGTCGGGTCGGTGTGCTGGGCGGGCTGGCCGCGATCTTGATCGTAGGGGTGTTCGGCAGTTATGCTTACTGGTATTTTGTGTATAATCAAGTAGAAATTTATCGAACTTGGTCGGTGAATCATCCCGCCGGTTTTTGGACGGTGTATGCGCAGCCGGATGACCGTTCGCTTTTTGGTTTCCCACTGCGCAATGGCTGGAAGACGGTGGGTATGCTCTATGCTGATGGCGTGCTAACTGGCGCGTACGAAACCAACGATGTGGATGATTGGGTCACGGATTGGTATGTACCGGGGGGAGAACGCTGTCTGCGCGATCAGCGTTATTTTATTCTGGCCGATTCGCTGGAGCAAAAAAGCCAAGCGCGCAAGCTGGAATTATTAAAAAAGTTGTCGCAGGACTATCATCTGTTCGGCACGGTGTTGGTGAACCAGCAGCCACGACTCCAGATTTATCAGCGCGGCAGCCCGGTGTCTGCGCCCCAAACTTTTGACAGCGCGGCCTATGCCCAACGTTTTGACCAAGCCCTGTCCGGCCCGCTGTTGGCGCTGGCCACACCCGTGATCGAGCCTGCGCCCGCTCATCTCGTGCACCTGCGCTTCGGTGACTCGATCTGGCTAGAAGGCTATACTGTTGATCGCGCCCAGTTGCAACCGGGCAGTATGCTCAACCTGACGCTATACTGGCGCACCACGCAGCCGATTAAGCAGAAATTGACGGTTTCTAATCAGGTGCGCATGGTGGACAATCTACAAATTAGCGCTGGACAGCTAACGGGCCAACCGGGCTGTGAAGTGCTGCCCACGGACGACTGGCCGGTGGGTGATCTGATCGCCGATTATTATCGTATACCGATTGTTCCTGCTGCGTCGCCCGGTGAATACCAGCTTATGACCAACTTGATGGATCCTAAGCAGGGCAAGCAGTTGGCTGTGTATCAGGTGGACAACAAAGGTATCAGTTCCACCGTGACTTTAATGCGTGTTCAAGTTGTCGCAAAACAATAGTCAGGAAACTGATAGAGCAACCAAATAAACTCCGTAGATTCGAGGAGTTCGCATGCTCTAGTGCGAACGGCTCAGCGTTAGCGAACGCTGACTCTTCATTGGTGTGACTTTTAAATGATTTGTCTATGAGCAGCGACGGCGAGCGTCTGACCTTGATCGATAGGGCATTAGTAACATAGGCGCAGAAACAGCAGTAGAACCGCGCGCATAGGGTTAGATCAAAACGAGCAGAGTGCATGAAATCATCCATCTGGCGGTTCGCCGCTTTGTTGCTCTTTCTGGTAGCTATGTTAACGCCGCGGTTGACGCAATTGAACCATTTTGTCAACAGTGACGAGCGCAAATGGCTGGCGCGTTCGGCCAACTTTTATCTAGCCCTGACGCAGCATGATTGGGTGCATACCTATCAGAAAGAACATCCTGGCGTCACCGTAACCTGGGCCGGCGCTGCGGGGTTTCTCTGGCGCTATCCCGCTTATGCCAGCGTGGCGCCTGGCGAATTTCTGGGCGAGAAATTGGATTTGGAACATTTCCTGCGCACCCACGGCCAACGTGAGCTTGATCTGCTGATGGCTGGGCGCGTTGTGCTGATTCTGCTGGGCGCGGCTGCTTTAACGCTGGCCTTTTTCATCGCCCAACGCTTGTTTGGCCTGCTGATCGCCACGGTCGGCTTCCTGTTGATCGCCTTCGACCCTTTCCACATTGCTTTGTCGCGCATGTTGCACATAGATGGCAGCGAAGCCAACTTTGTCTGCCTGACCTTGATCGCATTTTTGACGTATCTGCTCGGTGATCATCTAGCCCTGCGGCAACGGCGTTATCTGATCATCGCCGGGGTTGCCGCAGGGCTGGCCTGGTTGACCAAGGTGCCCGCGCTTTTTCTGGCGCCTTTTGTCGGCTTGCTGCTGTTGCTAGAATTTGGGCAGACCTGGTGGCAGACCCGTCAGTTTAAGGGTGCAGCCTTAGGACGCACGATTGGCATCGGCTCGATCTGGGGCGCTATCGGTTTCGTCACGGTGGTGCTGTTCTGGCCGGCGATGTGGGTGGACCCGCTCGGAACTTTGCGCAATGTTTTCGGCTATGCCCTGGCCGAAGCGAATGGACATGGCAAACCGATCTATTTTGACGGCGCGGTGATCGAAAGTTTTGCCAATCCAGGCGGCTTGCTCTATCCGCTCACCTGGCTCTGGCGCACGACGCCCGTGACGATCTTTGGCCTGATCCTGGCCGTCGTGGCTTGGCTATGGCCGCGACCGTTTTATCTGCAACCCGTATTGCGCCGCACGCTGGCGTATCTCACCTTGTTTGCCATCGCCTTTCTGCTTTTTATGACCTTGGGCGAAAAGCGTTTTGATCGCTACCTGATTCCGCTGTATCTGCCACTCGATCTCGTGGCCGCGGCCGGTTGGGTGCTGGCCTTGCGTTGGCTCGCTGGGCTTATACCCGCATCTCTTCGCGCTACAACATCACTAACCCCGTCAACAATCCCCTCCCCGGCCCCTGGGGGGAGGGTTAGGGAGGGGGTCGTCCTCCTTGCCCTAAGCGCGCTGATCCTATGGCAAGGATCACTCGCGTTGTCCGTTGCGCCCGATTATATGGCCTATTACAACCCACTGATGGGGGGCGGCCCTAAAGCGCCTTCGGTCATGATGATCGGTTGGGGCGAAGGGATCGACGACGCGGCTTATTATTTGAATGCCAAACCGAACGCCGCCAATTTACATGTGGCCTCTTGGTATGCACAGGGTGGCTTCTCCTATTTTTTTGACGGTGAAAAGGTGGACGACCTGGACTATACCGGCATCCAAGACATTAGCAAGTGGCTGGATACAGATTATTTTGTCACCTATATTCATCAATGGCAACGTCAATTACCCGAGCAACGACTGCTCGACCACTTTGCCCAGTACAAGCCCGAACAGGTGATTACCCTGAACGGGATTGAGTATGTCCGTATTTATAACGGCCATGACGTGCCGCCGCCGCCCTATCTGGCGCCGGGGCGTACGCCGCGTTATGTGGATTGGGGCGGCGCGATCCGGCTGCTGGGCTATCAACTGCCCGCTAAACCGTTGCAACCGGGCGCGAATTTCGACGCCGATTTCTTGTTGCAAAACCTCGCGCCGCTTGACCGTAATTTGAATGTGCTGGTGCGCATTGTCGGTGAAGATAATTTTCTGACGGGGGGCGAACTGTTGCGCAACGAAGGCTGGCCTTTGGGTTCACCAACCTCCGGCTGGGCGCTTGGCAAAATTTGGAACGATGGTCATCATTTCACCATTCCGCCCACCGCCAAGCCTGGCCGCTATCGCGTGGAAGTGAATTTCTATGATCCGGCCACGCTCAATGCCCTGTCAGCCGTGGATGCGCACACCAAGGCCGCGCTTGGCACGGTGCATGTCGTCGATTATCTGGTGGTCGGCGCTGCGCCCGTGCAGCCGCAACAGGCCATCCAGCCGCCGGTCAATTTGGGCGGACAGATCAGGTTGCTGGGTGTCAATTTGCCGCCTGCATCCGCGATCAAACCCGGCGCAACCATCCAAGTGGCGCTCGACTGGCAGGCCAGCCAAGCGATCCAGACGGATTACACGTCGTTTGTCCATGTACTTGGCCCGGACGGTCAACTGGTGGCGCAACAGGACAAACAGCCGCAAGCCAGCTTCCTCGCCACCCATCTTTGGCAGCCGCAACAGGTGATGAGCGAAGTGTATCAATTGACCCTACCCGCCGCCGCAAAACCAGGCCGTTATCAGTTGCTGGCCGGGTGGTACGACGCCAGCGGCCAACGGTTGCCGGTGTTGATCAATGGGCAACCGTCCGGCGATGTCGTGCGCGTGACCGAGCTAGCCAAAACCGTGCTTGAGGTGAAATAGTGTTTGCGCCCGCGCGTCGGAGCAAGTGGCGGCAGCGCTGGTTGGCGATCAGCCTTGCCGGGCTTTTTCTTGGCGCGATGTTTGTCCTCCTTTTCACCTTGAGCATGCATCGCGGGCTCAGCCATGATGAACACCAGTTTATCGCGAGCGCTGTTCTGGTCGCGCGTGAAAATCTGGAGCCTTATCGCGACTTCGCGTATTTTCATGTGCCGAATCAGACTTACCTGTGGGCGTTATTCTATCATTTTACCAACCACTATTTGCTGGTTGCGCGACTATTTTGTGCGGTGTGCGGGTGGCTATTGCTCGTTGTGATCTTTGCCGTCGCCTTACAGCTTTGGCGCGGCTATCCAAAGCGCATTCGGCTTTCACTGGCGGCTGGGAGTGTGCTCTTATTGGCGGCATCACCCAGCTTTTCGTACACGAGTGGCCGCGCCTGGAATCACGATCTGCCAGTCTTGTTGACTGTGGTGGCCTTTTTAGTGCATGTGCATGGGTTGCGCCACCCTGGGAAGAATTTCTGGTTTTGGTTTAGTGGCTTGCTGGTGGGCTTTGCGGCGGCCAGCCGGCTCTCCTTCGCGCCGGCCGTGTTGCCCTTTGCGTTGATCATTTGGCTGGCGTCCCCGTCAGAAAACAAGCAAACTCGCCTGCGTTGGATCGGCTGGTTTGCGTTTGGGCTGTTGTTAGGCGTTGCGCCCACGCTCTACGCCTTTGCCCAAGCGCCGCGCGCCTTTATCTTTGGCAATTTGGAATATGCGCAGCTCAACACGCTTTATCGCGAAGCCAACGATTATGCAAAGGGTATGACGGCGAGCAGTAAATTTCACTTTATCGTGTTTAATTTGCTGCTCAGCCAGCCGGGAAATTTGCTGCTCGTAGCGGCCTACCTTGGCTTGGGATTGCCGCGCTGGCACCGCCGGGCTGTTGTGCAAAGTCTGGTTGCCGAAAATCTAGAGCTAGGGTTGATCGCCCTGCTCTTGCTTGCGTTTATGCCAGGCGCGCTGGCCCCAACACCACCGTGGCCGCAATATTTTTATCTGTTTTTCCCCTTCTTTGTGCTGGCTGCGCTCTATGGGCTGCGCCAATCGCATCCGCATTGGGTGAAACTTCGGCCATTTTGGGTGGTTGGAGGATTAGCCTTGATCCTGGTGGCTTGGTTTGCCTTTGATGAATACAATCATGTGCTCGTGGTGGCTAGGCCCGCCGAATGGTATCCGGTTGAGTTTCACGAGGACAGCCAACAATTGGCGGATCTGCTCAACGTCAACCGCAATGCGCAGGTGCTGACCGTGTCGCCTGCCGCCGCGTTAGAAGGCAATCTCCAGATCTATCCAGAATTTGTCAACGGCCCTTTCGCCTTGCGCGCTGGGACATTTCTCTCGCTCGCTCAGCAGGCCGATTACAAACTCGTCGCCCCCGATCAATTGGATGAATGGTTGGGCAAGGAGCGACCCGACGCCATCTTGGTGGGCTTGAATGATCGGGATGCGTTTGACGAATCACCGGTGCTGGATTTTGCCCAACGCCAACAGTATACCCCTATACCGTTGGGCAAAGGCGCTTTTTTGTGGACTGACCCGTTGGTGGAATGGGGCGGCGTAATCCGGCTGGGCACCTATACCTGGCGCGAACAATCGGTGATGCCCGGTGTCACCTGGCCGCTGATTCTTTATTTGCAAAGTGTGGGGCCGATCGCGCATAACTTGAACGTGACGGTACGCATTGTCGATGCCGCGGGGCATGAATGGGTGCGCGACGACCAGTGGCCGTGGGGTCGCCCGACGAAAACCTGGAAGCCGCAAGATGTCTGGTTTGACGGTCATCATTTGACCATGCCCATCAATGCGCCGGGGGGAATTTACCGCATTGAAATGAATTTCTTCGACCCAGATGCCAAGCAACTGTTGACCGCCATTGACCTGCGCCGCCATGCGCCGATGAGCGATGCTTTTGTGCTGGGTTATATAATGGTTGGCCAGCCGCCCGCGCCGCGCCACTTGTTAGCACCGGCGGCCGAGTTGGGGAGGGCGGTCAAGTTACTGGGAACGGACCTTGCGCCGGGTGCGCCTGTCGTGCGCGGGGAAACGCTGAAAATCCAGCTAGATTGGCAGGCCATGCGCACGATCCATACAGATTATACAATTTTTGTTCATCTGATTGGTCCAGATGGTAAATTGGTGGCGCAGCAGGACAAACAACCATTGGACGGTTTTTTCCCTACCAGCCGTTGGCTGCCTGACCAGACCGTGGCGGATAGCTATCAACTTGCGCTGCCAACAATGGCGGCGCCAGGGCCATATACGCTGGAAGTTGGGGTGTATAATCTGGCTGACGGACAACGATTACCTGTTGTGCGCGGCGACAAAACAATTGGTGATTCGGTCACAGTTGCCACGGTACAGGTAAAATAAATTCATGAACCGTTCTCGGCGTGCGTTCGCCATTAGTCTGTTGGGCTTAGGCCTATTGGCCCACGTTATCCTTTTTTCCGCCTTGCCGCTCAGCTGGCGCACGCTGGCCGCGCTCTGTATTGCCGGGTTCATACCAGGCGCTTTACTGGCCGAATGGCTGGTCGGCCAACAGGATAATAGCTTGACAATTGCGGAGCGTGGGCTTTATGCGCTGGGTGCGGGGTATGCGATCTTGGTGGGCGCGACGCTCTTTGCCAGTTACCTGCCTGGCGGTCTTAACCAGCCGCAGATGCTGGTAATTTTTGACGGTTTGACGGTCGCCTTCTTTGGTTTATGGTGGTGGAAACCGCATCCGGTGGCAGACGCTCATTTGGCAAACAATAAAGCTAAGCGTACAAGCCGTTGGTGGCTGGCAGCGTGGATCAGTTTGCTGCTGGTTGGTGGTTTCTTTCGCATAACAGATTTGGGCTATTCCGAATTCCAGAGTGATGAGGCGTCGCCAGCCTTGCGCGCCGTGGCGGTGGTGCAAGGCAATGAAGATGTCCTTTTTCTGCACAAAAAAGGCCCGACGGAAATCCTAATCCCGGCGGCCATGTTAGCGCTGACCGGCCATTTGACCGAACAGAGCGGGCGACTCCCTTTTGCCTTGGCGAATCTTGGCTGTTTGCTGGCCGTATTTGTGTTGGGTTGGCGCTTGCTCAACCCGTTGGCCGGTTGGATCGCTGCCCTGTTGCTGGCGCTCGATGGCTATTACATCGGCTATGCGCACATGCTGCAATATCAGAGCATTCTATTTCTGATGACACCGCTAGTAGTATTACTGCTCTATCGATTGGTCAGTATACGAGCGCCTTTTGGGCGCAGGGAAGGATTGGGCAGGCATCTCCTGCTCGCCTCGCTTTTTGTCACAACCGGCTTATTATCACATTACGATGGTGTGCTGGTCTGCTTGCCAGGGCTCTATCTGCTTTGGATGCTCGTGCGGCGCGGCGTGCCGGTGGCGCAACTGGGACGCACTTTGATCATCCCGATTTGTGTAAGTGCTGTGCTACTAGGCAGTTTTTACGTACCATTTGTCCTGCACCCCCATTTTCAGGAGACCTACACTTATTACGCGACCCATGTGATCGGCACGCGCCAATGGCTTTATAATCATTTGGTTGAATTCGCCGACCGCGCGACACTCTTTAATACAGTCTATGCGTTTTGGTTGATCGTCGGCGCCACCTGTTTAGCATTGGCGTTGCTGTTCTGGCGCAGTGTAAGCGGCTGGCCGGGACGCATCCTGGCCCTGCTCATTATTTTAGCGAGCTTGTTGGCAATTTTCGCCCCCGAGCGC
>JBBREZ010000025.1:0-27246 GCA_038225095.1 Caldilineales bacterium | reverse complement strand
GACAGCGCGCTGAAATCAGAGCCATACGCGCGCGCCCAGTTGCCCAAAATATCGAGCGGCTCACTGCTGGCAACATTCGCCCACAGGACGCCATCCGGAAATTCATGGCGCAACGCGTGGGCAAATTGGATAGCCAGGGTGCTTTTGCCTAAGCCACCCATGCCAACCAATGCGTAGACTTGTGCGCCAGCGGGTTGCGCCAGCCAATCCTGCAAAGCGTGTAGTTCTGCTGCGCGCCCAACGAAATGCAATAAACTTTGCGGTGCCTGAAAGGGCGGCGCGAGCGGTGACGTGGGCTTGGCAAAGCCAAAAGTCTGGCCCTCCTCGCTATCCGGCCCGAGCTCGCCCGCTTCGATGCGGTCGTATAAGGCAAAGGTTTCGTTGGCAGGGGCCGCGTCCAGCCCGCTTTGGAGGGCTACCACACAGATGTCATATTGGGCAAGCGCCGCGGCCCTTTGCCCATTGCGCGCCAATAACTCCATTTTGATTTGGTGCGCTTCTTCCAGCCAGGGCATCAGCGCCAGCAACCGATCAATAAAATCGATCCCGGCATTAAAGCGCTTTTCTTGCAGACAATAGACCGCCAGCCGCAAAATTGCGCGTTGGAGCGCCTGGCGCAGCCGTTCGCGCTCATTTGCCACCCACTCTTCAAAGGGTAATGCCTCGTGCAGATGGAAATCTTCCAGGAAATCACCTTGGTAAAGCGCGACAGCTTCCTGTAACTCTTGCAGGGTTGGCTCTGCTCGGCTTAGATTGGCTTCGAGGCGCGCTAAGTCTATTGTATAGGCTGTTTTTGGCTTAAAGGCCAGCGTTTCGCGCTCGATGGCAAGATAGGGTTCAAAAAGCGGCTTCAGTTTGGTCAACTCGACGCGCAAATTACGGCGCGCCGCATCTTCGGGCAAATCACCCCACAAGAGGCCCGCCAAAAATTGTCGCGAATGCGGACGCCCCGTAGCAGCCAGATAATAGAGCAGCGCCAGGCCTTTGTTGCTAATCTGCGGATTAACGACCCCTTCGAGTTTGAGCTGCGGCCGTCCCAGCAAGGTCATTTCTAGCATAATCAATCTGGATTGTGAAAAGAGATGCTTGAGCGTTGTACAACGCTTAATGCTCGTTGATCAACGATAGATCAACGTTTACCACCTATACTGAAAAACAGAGAGTAGGATGAAAGGCTGATACACATAAAAAGTAATACGCTTTAACGTAAAGTGCGCTAATTATAAAACAATTAGCCGAAAAAGCTAGTGAAGCTTACGGCTGTAAAGAAGAAGTAGTTGTCAGTTCAGTAAAGGACACCATGATGAATCAGACTGCTAGTCAATCATACGCGGGAAGCTGGTCATTCAGGCAGGATACGCTTACGAATCAGCTTGAATTAAAACGCCAGAAAAATTTCATAAAGAGCAGCGGTCAAGCGTTGCTAGGGGGGTATCAACCACTTATGCCGCAATCTGCAAGGGGTAAACGAACAGCCAGACTGGAGCGTACACCACTTCCGCTTTCGGTGAACATCGAGCAAATTGGTGAAAACGTCGACCAAGCCGCGTGCGTGCATGAGTGTGTCTCGATCAAGCAACGTGGCCGCCAGGTGCTGACTGCCGTGGGCACCGCCGATCATCAGCTCGCCCTGTTTAGTTGGCGGGTTAATGCCGATGGTGCCGTCATCCGTACCGGTGCGAGTGGCGCCCAGCCTGGTCGCGTTGCGCAAATTGCCATTGCCCATGCGCGTAAATTTGTCACCGCCTTCCGCACCGCCACCCGCCAATTGCAATTGGTCAGTTGGGATGTCAGCAATACTGGTGCCATCTATCGAGCCGGTGAGAGTAGCGCCCCTGTGCATGCGACTACCGGCCCGAGTGACGACTGTGTTGGCAAAGTGAAACTGGTGGCGCTGAACGATACACTGTTGGTGACCACCTGCACCACACCGACCGGCCAGGTTACCCTGAGCAGTTGGCGACTGAACGACAACGATTCGCTGACGCGCTTGCATGATTACACCGCAACGGGCGACCTCGTGCGTGAACTGGTTCCTGTTGTTTTGCCGCCGACAGCCACTCGACTGCGTCTTGTGATCGCTGCACGCACCCAAAGCGGCCAGTTCAAACTGCAACGCTGGCAGGTTGCGCCAACCGGAGAAATTAGCATGGACGCCGCCAGTCTGTTTGCCGAGGAGAAAATTAGCCGATTTGACGCTGTGGCCGACAATGAGGGGCGGCTGATCACTTCTATCCGCACGCTGGGGGGCCGTTTGAAATTGATCGTCTGGCGTTGGGCGCCGGATGGACAAACGTTCGAGCGCCTGTTTGATAGCGGTGCCCACGGCGAACGAATTCGCAAGCATTCCCTCATGCTACATGCCAGCCAGATTGTGACCGCCGTGCAAACGGTGGCCGGCCAGTGTAAACTCATCGCATGGACAATGCCAGCCACGGGCTCAATGGTTCGGATTGGTGAAAGCGCCATGCAAAGTGTGACCAGCATCCCGATTGGCTTATGCCAGGAAGCTTTAGATGGCAACGCGCCGCTGTTAACCAGCGGCTTAACGACGGATGGCGCGTTGAAATTAATCACATGGCATGTTTAAAGCGTGTTTGAAAAGTGCTTGACGCGGCAGCGCCAGATCAACGATCAATCAACGACGCATCGCTATACTAAAAAAGCCTAAAGCACAGATGGCTAATTGTTACCCTTTGTGACCAATCAACGCACCAAGTGGCGCCCTACCAAGCGCTTTTTAGCAGGGATAAGGAGAGCATGCCCATGATTTTGATTGTTTCTTCCGAGCAGGACGAACATACACAAGCAGTCTTGCGCTGCCTGAAACAGATGCACAAGCCGACGACGGTATTGGATCTGGCGCATTTTCCCCAACAGGCGCAACTCGCCATCAATTTTGGGGCGCGTGATGGTGGCCAGAAAAGTGTATTATCGAATTATGAAAGCGATCTCAGCTTTTCAGAGTGTCGGGCGGTTTGGTGGCGACGACCGCGACCCTTTTTACTTCACCCAGAAGTGACCGACAAGACTTCACGCGCCTTTGCCTATACCGAATGTATGGCCGCTATTTCTGGCTTATGGTTGGCCTTAGATGGCTTTTGGGTTAACCATCCCATGCGTGAAGAAGAAGCGCTGCGCAAGGCTTACCAGTTGAAAATTGCCCAACAAGTGGGGTTCGCCATCCCGCCTACGCTGATCACCAACAACCCAAACCGCGCCCGCGCCTTTGTCCATCGGCATGGCTTTGACCAGACCGTCTCTAAGTCATTTTCGGCTGGTGACCAATCCTGGCACGAAACATCGCTTGCCCAAGCGCAGACAACGGTGCCATTGGATGCAGTTTGCTATGCCCCGGTCATTTTTCAGGAACGGATTCAGACCCAAGTTGACTTACGGATCGTGGTAATTGATGGGACGATGTTTCCGATTGCGATTGGCGCACGCGAGAACGAGCATAAAATCGAACACCGGATGACGGTGGGTCGGCTGCATGGCGCCTCTTTTGATCTGCCCGGCATTGTCGTGGAACGCATTTCTATGCTAATGCAGCGGTTGGGTCTCGTCTATGGGGTGGTTGATCTGCGTTTAACGCCGGATGGACAATATGTCTTCCAAGAAGTCAATCCTTCGGGTTCTTGGCTTTGGCTGGAGGAATGTACGAAGCTACCAATGACGCAGACCTTTGCTTGGTTCTTAGCCAGCCAGGATGAGCAAAGCAGTTGCGTTGGCTAATTGATCCTGCTGCCGCCATCCAGAAAGTAAGCGCGCTTGTGTCTATCCCTCTGGATATAAGCGCGCCTGCTTGTGTGGCGCAGTTATTCGCTGCGTAAACGCTATTCACTCACGTAGCGCCAGCGTTGCTTGGCTGGGCTTTACGCACTGCGGTGGATACGCTGTTGCATCGCGGCAAAAGGTGTATGAAGAAGTTTGAAAAAGCTAATAATGGGCCGCCAAAGTCTATTCAGATTACGAATTGGTGAGCGCGCCACCAAGACGGTGCAAACGAGCACAAGAACTGAGATGCCAAATTGCATGAATTCGCCAATATGAATGTCTGTGAATTCTTTGATCAGCAACTCAACCCCAATTGCGAGGACAAGCAAGTATGCACCGGTTTGCAAAGCTGGTTCCCAAGCTACCAAGCGAGCAAAGGCACTCGCTGCGAACCGCATGGCTAGGATGCCTAAGGCAACACCAGCCACTACAATCCAAAAATGGGTGGAAAGGGCAACGGCTGCGACTACGTTGTCGATGCTAAAGGCGAGGTCGGCGAGTTCGATGGAGAGCACGGTGGCCCAAAAATTAGAATGGTAAACAATTTTGATCTTATCGTGGGCACTCCCTGGTTCGCCGTTATCAAGATGGGCAATATGATCAATTGCCAGGTAGACAAGGTAAGCCGCCCCAAGAATGCGCAACCAGGGATTGTTGATAATAAAGGTGGCTGCAAAGAGCATCACCGTGCGGCCAAGATAAGCGCCTAATAGTCCAACTTTTAGGGCTGCCTCACGCTGCATGCCCAACATCCGGTTGACGGCCCTGCCCAGCCACTGTAGCGAGTGTGGCCAGGGCACCGGTTTATCAGTTGGCAATGGCGCCGCCATTGCGCCCAGCACAGCCGCATTGTCAATCGATAGGATGCTTTCCAAGAAGATTAGCTGGACAATAATGGTGATGATGGAAAAATCAAACATCAATTACCCCTATTCTAGCGCGCCGTTTTGGCCTTTCAAGGCGTATGTGCAGCCTATGGCTTGTTATGTATAAATATACACCGATTGTGTCAGAATGAACCAAGCAATCAGTTTGTCTTTTGTCTCAATTTGGCTATCGGCTTTCCGTATAATCCGTGTACGCAGCAGCGCCCCAACGTATACTTCGTCCCGGAGGAGGGGAAAACATTTTTGAAGAGGTGCTAAGTATACCAGCTTACCAATCAATGATCAAACGCTAAAAGAAAAGAAAATGTAAGCCACGGCGATCTTGTGCCTTACGCCATTCACTCAATTGTACACCTGGCAGCCGTATGTTCCGTGCCCCTGGGTCCAATTGAGCTAAACCTCGGTTAAATCTCTTCTCCTTACCCGTTTAAGCTTCTATGTGGCAGCCATTTCATCACAAATGCCAACATGCTTTTTCCCCTGCTAGAGCCATACTCCCATTTTTTTATCATTTGACAGAGTAAGCGCTTATGGTTTTTAATAGATAGCGAAGAATATCTGCTCCCAATTCCCAATTTGTATCATAAGCAGGTTTATTGCAATCAGATATCTTTCTCCACCATAAGCTGGGCGGTACACCACAATTGTGTAAATTTATTTAATTGTAAGAATTTCTTTGCGTTCTAAGAAATTTGAGATTTGCACACAAGTGGGGATATCGCGCTTAGCCATAATCTGGCATAGACCAAGGAGAGATAATGAATGTAGGTGCTTTGGCGCGGCGGCTTGGCCTTTTTCTTATTGTAATCTGGGCGGCTGCCACATTTAATTTTATTGTCCCGCGTCTGGCTCCCGGTCGCGACCCCATTCAGCAACGTTTGGGCCAAATGGCGGCCCAAGGCGGTTATCAACAACAGGGCATCGATGAGATGGTCAAAGCCTATCAGGCGCGTTTTGGGCTGGATCAACCGCTTTGGAAACAGTATCTTGCCTATCTTGGCGATATTGCGCGGCTTGATTTTGGCACGTCGATTGCGCTCTTTCCAACCAAAGTCAGTGATCTGATCATTCATGCTTTGCCCTGGACGATTGGGCTCTTGCTTATGTCTACCTTGTTGGCCTTTACAATCGGGACGTTGCTCGGCGCGTTGATGGCTTGGCCTCGTTCGCCGCGCCTTTTTCAGTATCTTGTTGCACCGCTTATGACCCTCTCTGCGGTGCCTTATTATCTGCTGGGTCTGATTCTAGTCTATGTCTTTGGCGTCATGGTGAAGGTTTTCCCTATTTCGGGCGGTTATTCGACCGGCGCTGTACCGAATTTTTCTCTGGCCTTCGCCTGGGACATTATCAAACATTCGATCTTACCTGCGCTCTCGATTGTGCTAGCTGGCGTAGGATTTTGGGCGATGGGCATGCGGGCGATGATGGTTACGGTGGAGGGTGAAGGCTACATGTTGCTGGCGGATGCGCATGGGTTGAAGCCACGTACGATCTTCTTCCAGTATGGCATGCGCAACGCGATTCTGCCCCAATTTACCGCCTTGGCGCTTTCGCTAGGCTATATTGTCTCGGGCTCGATTTTGGTGGAGGTGATCTTTACTTACCCTGGGATTGGGTCGGTGCTCTATCGGGCGATTTCCGGCGCTGATTTTTTTGTGATCTATGGGGTGGTCTTCATGATCGTGGTCGCCATTGGTTTAGCCACTTTGCTGATCGATTTGGTCTACCCACTGCTGGACCCCCGGATTACCTACGAACGAACCTAGGTATTATTGACGAAAGGAGTTTAGATGGCATCGTTGTCGGCCTTTTGGCGTTATGGCCGCCGCAACCCTAAATTGCTGGGCGGGTTGCTCTTGATTTTAGTGATTGTGTTGATTGGGTTGGTAGGGCGCTTCTTTGTCAATTTGGACGACGCCCGTCCAATTTCGGCGATGCCGGAGATGTCACCCACCTGGGATCATCCCTTCGGCACGGACGGTGTGGGCCGTGATCTGTTTACGGTGATGGTGGCTGCCATTCCATTGGCCTTGGAAGTTGGCTTGCTGGCTGGTGCGGTTGGCCTGGGCATCGGCACCGTGCTTGGCTTTATTGCCGGTTACAAGGGAGGGATGGCGGATAACATTATTCGTGGCGTGGTCGATACCCTGTTAACCGTACCCGGCTTGGTGGTGCTGATCACAATTACGGCGTCAATCAAAAGTGTACTCAGCGTCGAAGTGATGGCGTTGGTCGTCGCTTCATTGGCCTGGATGTGGCCGACGCGGACGATCCGTTCGCAAGTATTGACGATGCGTGAGCGCGCGTATGTCAAAATGGCCAAATTGAATGGGCTGAGCACGATGGAGATTATCTGGCAAGAACTTCTGCCCAATTTGCTGCCTTATCTAGGCGCTAGCTATGTGGGGGCAGTCTCTTCGGCCATTTTGGCCTCGATCGGCCTGGAAGCGTTGGGACTTGGCCCGCAAAATGAGCCAACGATCGGCATGACCATTTACTGGGCGATTGCCAATACTTCGTTGATTCGCGGCATCTGGTGGTGGTGGTTGCCGCCGATCCTCTTTGTGATCATGCTGTTTATCGGATTGTTCATGATTTCTGCTGGTTTAGATGAAGTAGCGAATCCACGCTTGCGGAGGACTGTGTGAGCGAAGAAATTTTGCAAATCCGCAATCTACGAGTCGAATATTACACCTCGCGCGGCACGCTGCCAGCGGTGAACAATGTTGACTTTAGCCTGCGCGCTGGCGAACGTTTTGGATTGGTCGGTGAATCGGGCAGTGGCAAATCTACCTTGATCTTGGCCATTCTGCGGTTGATCCAACTGCCCGGCCGTATTGCCGCGGGCGAAATTCTGTTGGATGGGGTTGATCTGGCGAAACTCTCGCTGGATGAGATGCGCCGCAAACGTCTGGCCGAGATCGCCCTCATCCCACAAGGCGCCATGGATTCGTTAAACCCGGTCGTGCGCATTAAAGATCAATTCAAACTGATCATGCGCGCCCACGACGACGGCCTCAGCAAGGTGACGATCAGTGAGCGGATTGCCGAATTGTTAAAGTGGGTTGGTTTGGATAATCACGTCGCTGATCTCTATCCTCACGAATTAAGTGGCGGCATGAAGCAGCGGGTCTGCATTGCGATGGCGATTGCCTTGCGTCCGAAAGTAATTCTGGCGGACGAGCCCACCAGCGCGCTGGACGTGATCGTGCAACGCCGTGTCATGGAAACCCTGGCCAATGTGCAAGAGCGGCTGGGGGCAACCGTGCTGCTCGTCGGGCATGACATGGGATTGATGGCTCAATTTGTGGACCGATTGGGCGTGATGTATGGCGGCAAGCTGGTGGAAGTGGGGCCGGTGCGCGAGATTTTTAAGGAGCCGCTGCACCCCTACACGCAACTGCTGATCCAAAGTTTGCCTTCGCTCGAGATTCAGAGCGAATTCCAAGGCGTCCCGGGTCTGCCTTTTTCCTTGACGGACCCACCCTCTGGCTGTCAATTTCATCCGCGCTGCCCGCAAAGGATGGCTCACTGTTCGACCATTGCGCCTCAGTTACAAGAGGTGCGCCCGGATCACTGGGTGTCGTGTCATCTGTATTGAAATTACGCAGTTCAATTTTACAAAATTGAGCCGCGCATGACAAGGATTCTCAATGGCAATCTTGCTTGAAACCCGTAATGTGCGCAAAGTCTATACGAGTGGTGGTGGCCTTTTTAAAGCCAAGACGGAAACGGTGGCGTTGGACAATTTTTCGCTGGCCGTGGAGGATGATTCACCCATTTTCACGACTATCGCTGGCGAGAGTGGTAGCGGCAAAACGACGTTGGCCAATTTATTGTTGGGCTTTTTGACGCCTACCAGTGGCGAAGTGCTCTTCCGCGGTCAGAACGTCTGGACAATGACAACGGCAGAGCGACGGCTCTTTCATAAAGAGGTCCAGGCGATCTTTCAAGATCCATTTGAGGTGTACAATCCCTTTTATAAGATCGATCACATTTTAACCACGCCGATCAAAAAATTTAATTTGGCGAGCAACAAAACCCAGGCCTATGAACTGATCACGAACGCCTTGCGCAATGTGGGTCTCAACCCTGCAGACACGCTGGGGCGTTATCCGCATCAACTGAGTGGCGGGCAACGGCAACGCGTTACGATTGCACGCGCATTGGTTCTGCAACCGCGCATTATTATTGCCGATGAACCGGTGTCGATGGTCGATGCCTCTCTGCGCGCCACCATCCTTGAAAGCCTGCGCACCTTGCACCGCAATTTTGGCATCTCGTTTATCTATATCACCCATGATCTGACGACTGCCTATCAAATGAGCAATAATATCGTCGTGCTCTATCGGGGTGCGGTGGCCGAGGCTGGCGACGTAGAAAATGTGATTAAACATCCGCAGCACCCGTATACCCAAGAATTGATCGCCTCGATCCCGTTGCCTGATCCTGACCAACGCTGGGGGCAAAATGGCGCGATGATGCAACCCGCCCCGGACATCAAACAAGCGGTGGTGCAAACTCGCAGCGGTTGTCGCTACGCTGATCGTTGCCCGCATGTGATGACTAAGTGCCACGAAGCCGCACCGCCACTCTATCAGACTGCTGAACATCAAGCGGTCGCCTGTTATCTCTATGAGCAAGCCCCGATTGTCGCTGCCGAACGCTTGAGCCAGGTTTTACCCAAACAAGGGGAAGCTGTCAAAGATAAAAAGCAAGTTGTGCTTAATGGTTAACTATTGTTTTGTGCCTAAGCTAGTTTTTTTATCGAGTGCAAAGGAGAATGAACGATGACAAATAACGAGAATGAACAGCAAGCACTATCACGCCGCACCTTCCTAAAGGCGGCGGCAATTGTGCCGTGGGGCGTTAGCGCGTTACTGGCTGCTTGCAGCACCGCGCAACCGGCTGCCCCAGCCAGTGGTGGCGCAGCGGCGCCCGCCGCAGGCGCCGCCCCCGCAGCTGATGCCAAAACAGCTGGCGCTGTCAAAGATGTACCACGTGAACGCACCTTGATCCATGTCGGCGTAGGTGGCGAAGCGCCCAACCAATTCAGCGATGTCGAATTATTTAACCCGTATCTGCCTGGCATTACGCGCAGCGGCTACCAATTTGCCTTTGAGCCGCTCTTCTTCTACAACGTCTATGGTACGGAGAATAACGAAACCGCCTGGCTGGGTGAAAGCTACAAATACAACGCCGACTTTACCGAAGTCGTGATCAAAATTCGCAAAGGCGCAACCTGGAGCGACGGCCAGCCCTTTACGGCGAACGATGTTGTCTTTACCCTCAACATGCTCAAGGCCAACAAACCTGAACTCGGGTGGTCCATCGAAGTTGACCAGTGGGTGAAAGCGGCCGAAGCGGTCGATGATTTAACTGCTAAAATCACCTTGACCAGCGCCAATCCCCGCTTTATCTTCTCCTATTTTACGGCCCACTTTGATATCGGGCTGTTGATTGTGCCAAAACATATCTGGGAAGGCCAGGATCCCAAGACCTTTACCAACTTCGATATGGCAAAAGGTTGGCCGGTGGTGACTGGCCCCTACAAACTCGTGCTCTCTAGCCCGGAACAAAAAATTTGGGATCGCCGTGATGACTGGTGGGCAGCCAAGAGCGGTTTCCATCCCGCACCCGCGCCGGACCGCATTGTCTTTATCCCCGGCAGTGACGAGTCCAAACTGGTGCAAATGATGATCAACGGTGAAGCGGACACCACGCTGACGCTTACCGCCCGCAACATTAAGGCCATTCTGGATCAAAACCCCGACGTCGATACCTGGAGCGGCAAGGACGCCCCCTATGGCTACACCGATTGGTGGCCGATGGGTCTTAGCTTTAATAACTCGCAGGCGCCGTTGGATAACCCAGACGTTCGTTGGGCGATCAACCATGCCATCAACCGGGATCAGTTGATCCAGGTGGCCTATGCCGGCGCAGGCATCAAGACCACTTTCCCGTGGCCCACCTTTGCTAGTTTGCAACCCTTTGCCGATGCGCTCAAAGATATTTTGGACAAAACGCCAATTGAGGATTACGACCTGAAGAAGACCGATGCCCTGATGACGAAGGCTGGCTGGGCCAAAGGCAGTGACGGGATCTGGGCCAAAGATGGCAAGAATTTTACCCTAGTCGTCGAGACTTTCAACGTCTTCCAAGACATTACGCCCGTGCTGGTCGAGCAACTGCGGCGCGCCGGCTTTGAGAGCTCATTCAAGATGACGGCAGATTTCTTTGATCGCCTGCCGGTGGGTGATGTGCAGGCCTACACCTTTGGTCATGGTGGCGGCACGCGTGATCCCTATGATACGTTGAAGCTCTACCATAGCCGCTTCTCCGCCCCCAACGGCAAGCGCGCAAGCCAGTACTACCGCTGGACGAATAAGGACTATGATGCGTTGGTGGACGAAATGGGCACCCTGCCCGCCGACGATCCAAAGTTTATGGATCTCTTCCATAAAGCCATGGAAATCTGGATCAAAGAACTGCCCGACATTGGCATCTGCAACCTGATCCACCGCAACCCACGCAACAACAAATACTGGACCAATTGGCCGTCGAAGGAGAATCCCTTTATCAACGACGCCAACTGGCATCGCACCTTCCCATTGGTGTTGATGAATCTGAAGGCAAAGGCGTAGAAACAAGGGTCTTAAATAAAAGCGGGATAGGCATCAGCCTGTCCCGCTTTTTATTCAAAGTAATTCATCTGATGTCGACCGACCGCTTCGGGCGTTCACGCAATTTGATTCATCACTACCCAACAACAACCAATCTTTCAGCAATAATCTCCACTACATCCTTCACCTGCACCCCCTGCTCCGCGGTCTTCGCCGCATCGGTCAGCATGGTCAGGCAGAAGGGGCAACCGACGGCCACCGTTTTCGCCCCGGTCGCGGCTGCTTCACGATAACGATTGGCATTGACGGCTTCATCGCCGTGCTCCTCTTCCTTCCACATTTGCGCGCCGCCTGCGCCGCAACAGAATGATTGTGTGCCGTGGCGGGGCATCTCCACCAGGGTTAGTCCGGTCTGGTTTAACACGTTGCGTGGCTCATCGACGATGCTGTTATGCCGGCCCAGATAACACGGGTCGTGAAAGGTAATCGTGTCATTTTCACCATTGTTTTGCACACTGATCTTTTTCGCCGCGGTTAATTCAGACAATAGCTGCGTATGGTGGATCACGGCATAGTGGCCGCCATATTGGGGATATTCTTTGCCAAGCGTGTGCAGGCAGTGCGGACAGGTTGTGACAATCCGTTTGGGCTGCACTTCGTTCAGGATTTCGATATTGGCCTTGGCCATTTCATAAAACAGATATTCATTGCCAGAGCGGCGGGCAGCGTCGCCAGTGCAACTTTCCCTTGCCCCGAGCACGGCAAAGTTTACGCCTGCCGCATTGAGCACCTTTGCCAATGCCTGGGCGGTTTGCCGTGCGCGGGGGTCATACGAGGGGGCACAGCCCACCCACCAAAGCAGGTCTGGCGCTGGATTATCTTCAATCGTAGGCACATTTAAACCTTCAGCCCAATCCAAGCGGCTGGCGGCACTCTGGTTCCACGGATTACCGTTGCGCTCCATCCCGCGATAGGCGGTCTTCAATTCTTTAGGGAAACTGTCTTCCATTAAGACCTGATGGCGGCGCAAGTAGAGAATGTCAAACATTGGCTCGTTGCCAACGGGGCAAATGTCAACGCATGCCCCACAAGCTGTGCAGGCCCACACGGCAGATTCGCTGATCGCATAATCGAGCAAATTGAGTGCAGAAGGCTTACCCTCCCCCAATTCTTCTAAATGCGCGTTGAGATAGTAGCGTTTATTGACTTCTAAAGCAGAAGGCGAAAGTTCTTTGCCGGTAACATAGGCCGGACAGACATCTTGGCAGCGGTTGCACATGATGCAGGCATAAGCGTCCACCAAACTTGTCCACGGCAGTTGTTCGATCTTGGCAACGCCAAATTCTTCGTGCGTTTCATCGTCGAAATTTTCTGGTTCAAGCGCACCTAATGCGCTGCGCCGGGGCTTGGTCAGAAAGTTGACACCGGACATGATCAGGTGAAAATGTTTGGTGTAGGGAAAATAGGGAATGAAGATCAGGATCAGCCCCAACGCCACCCACCAGCCGACATGTTGCCCAGCGACGAGCGCTGATGGGCTCCAACCAGCCCACCAATGGCTGACCAGATTGCCAAACGGCTGGCCCCAGTCACCGCCCCGTTGCGCAATCACAAAACTTTCGCCGAGCATCCGAAAGCCCACGTGAAATAAAATAAAGAGGCCGACGATCAATGAATCCCGGTAAATAGCGCCTTCTTTTACCTGGTCCACCAGCATAACATTCGGGTGATAGCTCAGTGCTTGCGGCTGCAGCACAAAGCGACGCAACAGAAAGTAGAGCATGCCGATCAGCACCGAAGCCGTCAGAATATCGGCCAGGAAACGGTAGATCGAACTGATGAAATTTTCCCCCAGGAAAGTAATTGGGAAATAACCTTGCACGACATCGCCGAAGTTCACGAGAAAGTAGAAGGTAAACCCCCAAGCGATCAGCGCATGAAAGACACTAGCAACCGGGCGCGTCTTCCAGGTTGGCTTCAGGGTCAGCCAGATCTTGAGCGCCTCGCCAGCCCGGTTTTTAATTTCACCCCAGGTGGGTTTTTGCCCCTGACCACGCCAGATGATCTGGTAGATAGATTTGAAGTCGAAATAAGCATAGGCCAGCGCCCCGACAACACAAACGACGAAGAGAATTTTCTCACTCAGGCTTAGCATGGATGTTCCTGTCTTTCTAGCGTAATGAAGCCCAGAATCGATAACAACGGCGATGAGCTATGCTAGCACCGTTTAGTTTTGACACCGTTGCGATGCGATTATAGCATACCTGCTGCCAGGATTTTGTTTTGCCAATCAAAATGGGCGTAGACTACAGTCCACGCCCATTTTTTACACCAGGATTTTCTAGCGACTAACTGGCTGCGGCAAAAACCTCAGTTACGTCCACCCCGAAACCTGCGAGCAAAGCGGACGTTGCCCGCATTCCTGGCGTAAATTCACCGTGTACTTCGTATTGTTGACCAGCTAACCGGAGCACAGCGACCAGCGTCCGCACTGGGTCTACAATCCAATATTCGGCAATGCCAACCTGAGCATAATCCTGGCGTTTTTTCTCATAATCGCGACCTGGATCATCTGGGCTGACCACTTCCATCACCAAATCAGCACCGTGCCAATACTGCTCGCCCCGCATAGTATCATGTTCAGTACTCATCAAGAGCACGTCTGGTTCACGGTATATGCGCGGTTGAATGCGTACACGTAATGGCGCTACTAGTACCTGCCCTAATTTGCGTTCATTGACAAACGTCCACAATACACGATACAACAATAGTACAATAAACTGATGTGACTGGGTTGGCATGGGCAGAAATTCCAGATAGCCATCGGCAAATTCTATAAGTTGATTGGTATCTAAAGCTAGGTAATCTTCTTCCGTCCACTCGCCCTGGTAGGGAAAAAGTTTGGCGATATCCCATGCTGGTTCTGCCACCCGCTTAAGCACTGGCTCATGCGTTGCCATAATACCCCTCCATACTATCCTTAAATAATCCGCAACTCTGGATCGGGCTCGATCGTCATGACGCTAATCCGGGCCGCAATCTTGCGGGCCAGACTACGCAGTGATTTCGCCGCTTCACTATCTGGCGCTTCGATCACAATCGGTTTTCCCGTGTCACCCCCACTGCGCACGCGTGCATCTAATTCGATGCGCCCCAAAAATTCGGCCCCGATTTTGGTGGCGGCCCCTTCACCACCGCCTCTACCAAAAATGTCGCCGCTCATGTTTTCGATCACGCCAATGATCGGCACTTGTAATTGTTGGAAAGCTTCGGCGCCACGCAGGGCATCGCTCACCGCTACGGCCTGCGGACCGGTGACGATCACACCGCCGGTAAGCGGCACGCTCTGCGCCAGGCTCAATTGCGCATCACCCGTGCCGGGGGGCAAATCGACAATTAGATAATCCAACTCGCCCCATCGGACATCCGTAAACAGTTGTTGGATTGCCTTGTGAAGCATCGGGCCACGCCAGACTAATGCCTTACCTTCTGGCACCAGAAAGCCCATGCTGATCACTTCCACGCCAAACGCGGTGAAGGGCACCATCTTGTTGCCGTCGAGGCGTGGCTTGCCTGAAAGGCCAAACATCATCGGGATATTCGGCCCATAGATGTCAGCATCTAACACACCAACTTTTGCCCCTTCCAGCGCCAGGCTTACGGCTAAATTGGTGGCAACGGTACTTTTACCCACGCCACCCTTGCCACTGGCGACGGCAACAATGTTCTTGACCGGAATGTTCAACTTGCCGGCGATGCGCTTGTCGGTGCGCACCTGAGCGTCGAAGCGCACATTCACTTTGTTCACACCAGGCACCAACTTTTTCACCGCGGCGATGCTCTCATTTTCCATCTGGCTGCGCAACGGGCAGGCCGGCGTGGTCAACATAATCGTAAAACCAACCTGATCATCGCTGATCGTGATGTCGCGTATCATGTTGAGCGTGATTAAGTCTTTATATAATTCAGGTTCCTGGACGGTGCTCAGGGCCTTGCGCACCGCTTCTTCGGTAATACCGTTACTCTTGCGTCCAAACATTTGCTCTGTCCTTTGTTGAATGGCGTGTCAATGTTGCTCTATTATACGCAACAGGCCTGAGCATACAAGTTGGAAGCTTCCTTTTATTGCAATCATGCAGGACAAGCAAAGGCAGGCATTAGCTTTCCGCCAAAACAATGACCCGATCTTCTTTGGCAAATGTCACCAGTTGCGATTTGCGTGGGTTGAGCTTGACCCCAAACGTCTGTTCGGACTGGTAGGCCTGGGCCTGCAACCGATAACCAATCGCAATTTCACCGCGTTGGCGCGCAGCCTCGAGCACGGTATAAAAATTGACTGGTTTGCCCGGTTGAATGTAGTCGGTGGCTGGTTTGAAATAGAGTTCTGAGCCTTCGGGGTCAAACAAGTCTTGAAAAACGCTGGCTAGTTCCTTGTTCTCCGAAATTTGGGCCAGGATCAGGCTGATCAGTTTGTCGCTGACCACAAAATCATCGGCGCGCGTCACCTGCGCCAATTCACGATTGCGGATGTCGAGCATTTCGCTGACAATTGAAAACGGGTGGCCTTGTTTGTCAGCAATATCACGTAAATGCAACAACGTGATCAGCGTACGGGCGTCAATTTGCTGGGCATTAGTAGCCGAAGCGGTTGGTTCACTGAGCACGATCACGTGGTTGTAGATGGGAATATCTAACGCATCCAGTGTACGGCGGTCCGTAATGTCACCTGCCTGACAATGCGCACTTAGATTGATATAGGTGTGTCCGTTGACATTCTGTGCAGTGGAATGCTGTATATCATCGGCGTTGGCTGCCACAATTTTTACACTAGAGCCCACACCCACATAGTGATCCAACTCGGTAATAATCGCAGCCGCCCGTGCATTCCAGCCGAGCATCAAGGTTCGTTCTGGCGTCGGGGGCTGGACAGTCGCTTTACGCATTAAATCCGGTTCAAGCGCCAGGTCCGTCATCCCCGACAGGTGGATTGTGTCGTCGTCTGCGGCAATCACGATCAATTTGTCGCCACTTTTAATGCGTGTCTGCATCGGTGGGTTAAGTTGGATGCAACCGTCTTTGCAACGCACGCCCATGACGGCGGAATCCTCATAAGCCATCAGCGTCTCGCCAAAAGTTTTGCCAATTAAGGTTGGTTCCTCTTTAAAGTAAATTTCGTCGCCGCCAAAGTCAAGCAATTCGGTATAGGCCACTGATAAACCGGATTGGCGACAGGTTTGCGCCGTAATTCGCGCAATCAGATCGCTGGCCGCCACCAGTTCAACTTCGTCGCGCCCCACCATGCGCGCCACGTCAAGATTCTTCATATCGCGAATAAAGGTGACAATATGATAGCGTTTAGCCGTGCGCTGCGGATGCGAGGTGAGCGCCAGCATGGCCTTGATCACATAGGCATCTGGGTTATCATCGTCTTCGGGCGCCAGGATAATAATCGAGCGCGCTGCATCGGGATTGACGATCTTGAGGTCGGCAATATCAATCGGCGCACCCGTGCGATAGACAAGGCGGGTGCGCCCAGTTTTGCCGACCTTGGCCTCTACTTCATCTTGCATCTCGACCGCGTCTTTCTCGGCGAGAATCGCAATGCAGGCGTGCGGCTGATTCGCATTGGCGAGCACTAACTCGGAGATGAGGGTAAAGATTTGCGGCGACCAGCCCAGGATCACAGTATGATGGGCTTCGGCTACAAAAGAGCGGCCTTTGCGTAGATTATCTAACCTGTCTTCCAGGCCGGTGGTCAAAATGCCGATCAGCGTGCTGACAATAAAGACGCCGCTCAGGGTCGTCGCTAGCATGGCAAAGAGAAACGGCCAACCGCCCGTGTCGCCGCCCATTGTGCCTGAATCTAGCGTGCGCATCAGTTCTGCCCACGCCAATGGCAAGAAGCCACGCCGGTCGGGATCTAGACCAAACCCTTGGATAATCAGCGCGATCAACGCAATTACAGCAAGGGCCAATAAAAAGAGCCAACCGATCAGCGCGATTGGCCCTTTGGACATGGTGTTATCAAAGCGATAACGAAGACGATCTTGAATTTTAATCGTAGTCATGGTAGTCAATTCCAATCAATACATCATTTAGTTTAGGCTATATTTACACAAGGACTAAATGATTAATCGTTGGAAAGACCCGAATCCTTCGTCTGATCGTTAAATCAGGGGCTAACCTGTATTGAGCATATGCTTTATCGCTGAGGTGGCTATTTTACTGTGTCCGCTTGCATCATCTTCGCCACTTTGCGCCCCATTTCCACCGCATAATTTGTGCCCCGATCCCAAGGATAGACCTGGCTCATCGAAGCAAAGTAGAGGCCAGGAACTGGCGTACGAATCGCTGGAAGCATATCGGCATAGCCGACGGGCGGTACTGGCTGCGCGTATTTCGCTTTGTGCACCCATGTCCCTGTCACCCAGTTGGGTTGAAAATCTGGGTTGAATTTGGCAAAGTGCGGTAGAAATTCTGCTAGTAGCTCGTCGGTGCTCATAGCAAAATAACGATGATCCACATCCAGATAATTACCGATATAGAGCAAATGATCACCTGCATAGTGGCTGGCATCGATCATGTTGGTGTGTTCTACCAAGGCCAGGAAAGGCAGATTTGCGCTTTTCGGCACGTTAACCCAATACGTGTCGCGTAGCAACGGGCGATCCAACGCGACGGTCAGCACGATGGCACCCATGCTCTTCAGTTTGCCCAATTGACCCAAATAGCTGGCCGGCAGATCTGGGGCCAATCGTTGCATCAAGCCGGGGCTGACCGTGCTGAGCACGCTGTCATAATCAACTGGCGGCTGATCTGGCCGCGTCACCTGTAAACCACCGGCTGGCAAGGCGCGAATGCTTTGTACATTTGCATTCATCTCAATCGTGACATTACGGCTGCGCACCTTTTGCGCTAGGCCGTCCACAAAAACCTGGAAGCCACCGCGATAATAGACCAGTTGTTTGGTGCGTTTGTAAACACGCGCCCAGAACCAGGCCAAATTCACTTCGGTATAATGCCGGTCAAACTTGCCCTGAATCATCGGTTGCCAAAGCGTTTCGTAGGCGCTTCGTCCCATCCAGCGCGGCAACCACTCGTCAGCCACTACTTTATCAAAACTTTGCCACGGCGGTCGCGGGTGGAACTTCAGATAGGCCAATACCAGGCCCATGCGCAGCCGGTTGAGCAGCGACAAATGAGGAAATTGCAGTAAACGCAAGGGTGTATCCAGCGGATAATTGCGCCCTTGATAATACATCACTGTGTTTGGGTTGTGGACTTCGAGTAATGCGCCCATCCCCAACTCTTTGGTGAAGTTGAGAATCGCATCGTCGTTGGTAAAGAGATGGTGATAGAAATATTCCAGCGGCCAATCCCATTCGGGGCGACCTTTGAAACCAGCCGCCAGCCCACCAAGATGGGAGCTACCTTCATAGACCGTGACACTGGTAGCCGGATCCTGGCTCAAATCATAGGCGGCTGTTAAGCCGGCAATGCCGCCGCCAACGATGGCAATCCGGCGCAAAGAAGGGGTTGAGATATGAGTAGCCATTATTTGAAACTGTTTGCTCCCCCTCACACGATCGGTGTGTGAGGCAAAACCTAGTGGATAAGACCCAATAACTTTTTGTAAATTGGCCAGTAAAAAAACCAGCGCCGCAGGGCGCTGGTCTTAAGCTTAGATTATGGGTGGCTTAGGCAGCCAGTGAGAACTCGGTTGGTTGCACACCCTGTTGCAAATGCATGTTCAACTGGCGTTTTGCACGGCTGTACATTTCAAGTAATTCGCTGTCGCCGCTCTTAAAGGATTGGACTGTCTGGGTCGCACACAAATAACAACCACGCAAAAATTTATAATTATTGCTATTGCATTTGAGGCAACCATTTAGTTCAATCATCATCAAAACAAAAGCCAGGCTGTCTGGGTGCGTCTCTGGCAGCGCAGCCACTCTGTCAACAAGCACCCGCCATTCCTCGCCCCGCAAATCGCGCAGACTGGAAATTAAGTGGGCAGGAAACAGTAATTCCGCTTTAGCGTGAACAATATAATCATTTAAATCTGACATATATTCCTCCATCTTATAGATAACGCTGGCACGCAGATGACACGAATTTATCCTGGACGTATCTGCGTTTATCAGTGTATTAATGTGTGCTAGGCTGATGATCAGATCACCTTATAAACTTAATTCGTAACTGCTCAACCCTGGTGTAGACGGGTAAATAGGTAGACACGTAGATAAGGCATGTTACCTGTTTACCTGTCTACGTGTTTACCTAATGCAATGCTCCACTGGGGTAGTTAACTTAATTCTACATTGGGAATCTTGACAAATTCCGGCGCACCGATGAGTGATGCTGCTGTATGCATCGGCAACGGGTTAGGCTGGCGTCCATTAGCGCCCACCATGAGCAGGTTCAAATTACCAATCAATTCATTCAGATCCAGCCCATGCTCGGCACATATGTTGGCCAACGTGTCATCCGGTTCCACGGCACAATGGTTGCAGCCGCCCAGATGAAAACCAGCCAGAATTTGTTGCACCTGTGGATGCAACATCTGCGCCTCGCGCACGGTCATCTCGGGTTGGAAAGCCAGGTCACCACTGCGTTGCTTTAGTTCAACGCGCCATTGTGAGGTTGTCGTTGCCATTTCTGCGCGTAAGCGACGAATTTCATCAGTGGCGTCAAACAAAGACCGGTTATAGCGGTCTAGCCGTCTGGTTGCTGTGTTCAATTCCTGATGGAGTTTCCATGTGTAAACCAACGCAACGCCAGTTAAGATCAACGCTATCCCATTCATTAACGTTCCCATAAATTCACTCCTGAAGTCACTTTAGCAACTTTTTCTGGTTAGATGCAGTTCTTCAATGCGCAATAATTGTACATCTGTAAAGCGGCCTTCATGATACTTCATCCGCACCCCCTCGCAGTGATGAAACGGTGCCCCCCATCTAGAAAAATCTTCATCGGGCACACAGGTTACCAATCCGGCTTCAATAATTCGACCATGCGATAGAATGAGCACGTTGCCATTCGTTGGTACAGATTCTAGTGCTTTCACCCAAAGCGCCTGTTGGTGCTTGCCCATGTGCGCCGTTGCACCATCACGACTAATAACCTCGGCAAACGTGCGGAAGGGAGCCGCCCAGGTCCAACGTTCTTGGTGACCAATCTCTTCAAACACTTCGGCCGGAATTGCGCCTAATGCTTCCCATTGTTCATCCACGGCGAAACCCATAGCCAGTGCGGTTTCCACTGTGCGCGGAATCTGGCTCGTCAATATACAATCGAATGGCCCCATCTGTTTACCAATTTTGCGGGCCAAAGCGACCCCCTCGCTCGACAGGTGCGACCCTGTGCCGCGCTTGTCGTCTTTCTTGGTGTATGAATGCCGTCTAATCTCGATTCTGCGTATAGAATCTGAATTGCCACCTAATTCTTATCTACTTAAGGCCCACTGCCGTCACGGTAACGTAAATTCCCCACCCGGCGCTAATACCGTGCAGTCAATTTCATTCGTACGGCGTAGCTGCGCAGCAAAGGCTTCAGCGTCCTGTTGGATTGGGGGGAAGGTGTTATAGTGCGCTGGAATGACCTGTTTGGCCTGAACAAACTGGGCGGCAAGCACCGCATCATCGGGGCCCATCGTGAAGTTATCGCCAATTGGCAAGATCGCCAGGTCTACGCCGCCAGCCTCCCCAATTAATTTCATATCGTAGGTCAGCGCCGTGTCACCCGCAAAGTACACATCGCTACCATCATTAAAATTAATCAAGTAACCAATTGGATTGCCGGCTGGGGTGCCGTCCGGCAGGGTGCTGCTATGGTGGGCGATGGTCATTTTGACGCGACCAAAGGGGAAACTATAAGCCCCCCCGGTGTTCATGGCATGACAATTGCTGATCCCCTGATTTTGCAACCAGTTCACAATTTCAAAGTTGGCGACTACCATCGCACCTGTCCGCTTGGCCAGTGCAACGGCATCTGCCGTATGATCCGCATGGCCGTGTGTGATCAGGATAAAATCGGCGTCAATTTTGTCCACAGTGACCGGCGCCAGTGGATTGTTGGGGGCAAAAAACGGGTCGATCACCAGCTTAGCACCATCCGCATCGACGGCAAATGTGGAATGACCATAATAGGTGAAATGCAGCGACATGACCTCTCTCCTTCTGAAACTGCTCGTTAGCCCCAAAGCCAGCGGTGAATTCATTCACCGCCTGTTACACAAAACACGTGCAATGTGTTGTGGGATCATTGCGTTGATGAAAGTTAAGCAAATAAACCAGTCAGCATACCGTGTAGTGAGCATACCGTGTAGTGAGCATCCTCAGAAGCGGTGTTTTGGGTGGTAGGAGCGCATCTGAGGATGCTCACTACACAGGGCCGCAATAAATTTTCAATCCTTGCTTACCCTAATTCGCTTCCAACCTACGCGCCCCTACGCAACCACGGTTCGAAAACTTGGGGCTTTAAACACACATTATACACCAGTAAGTCAAGTTTGCCTACCGCTGTGTAAACGTCCATAGGGTCAGCGCATCAGTGCCATTCACCAACTTATCGCGCTGGAGGGTCTTGGGATCATACAGAACCACAATGAGTTTGTAAGCGCCGGACGCAAGCGTGTGGGGCAGCAATAACACAAAAGGCGGCTGGGCTGCGGTCATGTCTGCCTCTTGTTGCGCAATCAGCGTGCCATCTGGCGCCAACAATTGCAAAGAGCTTTTATGCGTCGCCGTTCCCAAATTGTTCCAGAACAGCCGTACAGCTAATGCACTGCGTGCATGAAAAGCATTCTGGTTAACAGCGATGCCCTGCAAACTCGCGGTTTGCTGCCACTGGGCGTTGAACTTCTGAGTCGGCGCGTCAGGCACTTCCTGCGCCACGAAAGGGGTCACCCGCAAGGCATTGATCCAAGTATCTGGGCCAGCCAACCAGTGGGTGCGCAACCAATTTTCGATAAGATTGTCTGGATCAACAAGCACGGCATTGTGGTTGAGTAAGAAAATACGCCTGTGCGTCTGCGCCAAATGGGCCAGTTCGTTGAGGCTGTTCTGATTGGTTTTCTGGTCCGTTGGCAGGGGCAAAATGGACAACGTGTTATCGGCAGGCAGTGAGAGCCCCATAATGTAGGCTTGATCGGGCGCAGTCAACACCAACGCGTCGCCGGGGCCCCAATTAGCGCCAAATTGCTGCAATAATGTTTGGTAATCCGCCGGAGCCAAGCCTGGCTCCGTATCGGCAAAGCGGCGTTCGTACAGCGTCACCTTTTCCTTGCTGGGCAAGGTCCATTGATGCATTGGCTGGAAGGCGCGGTTGAAAAGATCTTCGGGCTGCGTTAGAATGCGCTTTACCACACCCTGACTGGCATCACTGCTGCGGAAAGTGTGGGTGTCGTCGAGTAAGACAAAATCCATCTCAAACAATTGATTATACGCCGGCTGATTGTTCCAGTTGCGCGCTAACTCACGTAAGGTGACGCGTGGATAGGTGGTATAGATTTGGTAGAGAAAATGCTTTTCGTGTAGTTCATAAGAATTCACGAGCAGCCCTAAATTGATCCGGTCACGCCCGTGTGCAACGCGCGCATTGTCCACCTGCGTTAACACGTCTGGTGCAATGGCAAAACCAGGATTGGTCTCTTCACTGGCAGGATACTGGATGAAGAAGCCATGGGCCAGTAAATTCACTGTCCCACTGGGCAGGTGAATTAGCAAAGGGGCGCGCCAGGGGGCTACAATCTCGAAAGAGATCAGCACAAATTGGGCTATAGCAACGAGCAGAACCAGCCCAATCGCCAAACTGCGGGTCAAGCGACCGCGCCACTGCCATAGACCACTGGCGATCCAGATTGCAAATGGTGGCAAAAAAGGCATCAAAAAACGATCATGGGCCAGGCTGACCCGCGTCGAAAAGATGATGTAAGGCGCAATCACCCACAGCAACAAAATCCAGGCCCGATCATCGAGTTTTTGAAATAATTGGCAGAGCGTAGTGCGGCGTTGCCACAGGAAGACCAGGACGACGATCACAAAGACGGCGCTAAGCGCAGGCCCTAATTGTTCGGTGGAAACTTCGTAGAGGTATTTGCCATAGGCCCAAAAACGACCGTCTTCCAACCCATAGGCGGTGTGGAAAAATCCCGTGATAAACTCAGAATTCGGCAGATACCAAGCTGACATCACCCAGATCGCCACCGCGCCGGCACTTAACGCATTGTGTAGCGGGCGTAGAGCCTCCGGTTTGTCATTCGTCGGGGCCGATAAGGCGTAAATGAATCCGGTTGTGAGCAGGGCATAGGCTGGAAAGAGCCAATTCCCCAATGGGCTTTGGAACACCGCCGCATGCGTCGGTATAAACCAAGCGGCGGTCAGCAAGAGGCTGATGCCCAGCACAATGCCCAGGCGTCGCCAGTTGGGGCGCAAAACGGCTGGATGCCGAACAAGCGCCACCAGAATGCCGCCACGCCACAAGATAAAGCAAAGCGGTACAATCAGAAAGGCCGCTGCAGTCCACTTGACAAGAAACGCCATACCGAACGCCGCCCCAAACCAGTAGGCATTGGCGCGTTGCGTAAACCGTTCGGTCGCCAGCAACAAGGCAATCGCCAGCGCCACCATCGCCGTCAGCGCAAAATCCAGGTATAGATAGCGCGACATGGCAAAGATCATCGGGAAGATACCCAGCAATGTCACCGCCAGCGCCGCAACCCGCCCGCCGCCTATGCGCTCAGCGATGCTCCAGGTAGCAAGCAAGAGCACCAGCAGGTAGATCACATTGACCATCACGGCAACGTCTTCGTTGACCCCAAATAGTTTGTAAAATACCCATACGGTGAGATGGACGAAGGGAGGATAGTAGTTGCTATAGACCAGGGCGCTGAAGATTGATTGCGGGGTGATGGTGTGCAGAATATCATTGTAGGCCAGGCTAGTGATCAAATGATCCATTCGGTCCCAGCCATAGGTGACCACGTTGACGCGCAGCCAGTGCCAATTGACTGCGCCAAAGAATAAAGTCAAGGCGCTAATGACGCCGATTTGCCACCAGTGGGCGTGGCACTCCCGTTTAATTTGAAGCATAGAAAGGTGAGACAGAGCGATGACAAGATAGAAAAACCAATCGAAAGCCCATCCTCTAAGGCTAATCAGAAGAAATAACGTATCTGTTCAGCCCTTGTGTAAACAGGTAGATGCCCATCAGTAGATGAGACGTAAACACAGATACACGGGCGTACCCCCTGTGTACCTATATACCTGTTTACCTGTGTATCACTACGCCGGAACAGTTGCGAATTATGAGGGTAGATCATCACAATTCGCCAGTCGCACCTGGACAGCTTGACTCAATCAGATTTCCCTATAAACTCAGATTCCCCTATAAACATAGAAGCCAGACTTACTTTATAGCAAGTCTGGCTCTCCAAATTATAGTTGATTTCAGGGTAACAATCAGCAGCCAGGGCAAGGAGAGAAAGGCAGCACGAACTAGGCGCCGCCTTCCTTGCGTTTCCTGGCTGTCTCTGCGGCCTTTCGTTTAAGCTCATCGAGGCGCGCTTTTTTGGCGGCAGCTTCATCGCTTGCACCGTCCGCACTCGCCACAACTGCGCCACCATTGCTGGCGCCAGCATCAGCCACAGTGGCCGTCGTGACAGACACACCGGCAGTCCCCCCGGTTGGGAGTTTGGAAGCTACCGCCGCCGCACTCACTGCCTTGGCGGCTTTTTCCGCATCAGCTTTGACTTTTGCTTCTGCCTTCGCCTTATCTTCTGCCTCTTTCTTACGCTTGGCATCTTCTTCCGCTGCCCACTGGACCGGCCAAAGCGCCGCGTAATATTCGACGGGCACCGTTAGCTCGGCTTTATCATAGACCAGTTGGGGATAGCGGTCATACACGGCCAATTCAAAGTCGTGATTCATCTTGATTGCATCGAACGGACAAAACTCCACGCAGAAACTGCAACTCATACAGATGGTGGCATCAATGTAAAACTCCGCTGGGCGCGCCACTGGTTTGCCATTGGCATCCATGTCGCGCACGATCCAGATACATTGGGGTGGACAAACTTTGGCGCAAATGCCACAAGCCGTACACTTATCTTCATTCGCCTGCGTATCCCAAATCAGCATAGGAATATAACGAAAGCGCTCCGGCAAGAGCCGTCTTTCTTCCGGGTATTGGATGGTCAAAAGCCCTTCTTGTGTGATCGGCTGTTCGATCACGCGCCGCCCATTGCCGCCCTTAACACTATCCTGATAACGGCTAGGCACATGCTTGCGGTCATCTGCAAAAGTATCCATCGCATGTTTCAGCGTGATGCCCAAGCCCTTGAGTAGTCCTGTTCCGAACATGAGAACCTCTCTGAAATTGAAAATTGAGCATTATTAACAATTAATGATGCTCAATTAATGATTTCTTATCTGTCCACTTCGCCCAGCACGATATCAATCGCGCCCAGCACCACAACCGCATCTGCGATCTTGTAGCCCACCGACATCGGTCCCAGTGCGTTCAAATTGATGAAGCTAGGCGCCCGTACGTGATAGCGATAAGGACTGGCCTTGTTGTCGCTGACTACATAGAAACCTAACTCGCCTTTTGGCGCTTCCACGCGCACATAAGCCTCACCTTCGGTCGGGCGGAACGTATATTTGTCACGCGTGGACAAGTATTCGCCGCCAGGAATATCGCGCATTGCCTGCTTTAGAATTTTGACACTTTCGCGGGCTTCCAACAAGCGAATATAATAGCGGGCGAAGATGTCGCTTTCGGGCAGCGTTGGGATGTCAAAATCGAAGCGATCGTAAATGCAATAGGGTTGGGCCTTGCGAATATCATACGCCACGCCGGCGGCCCGAATCATCGGACCACTAACGCTCAGCGAGATCAAGTCTTTGGCGGATAGATAGCCAACGCCGCGCCCACGCGCCATCATAATTTCGTTGCCGGTGATCATGCGATCTAATTCGTCCAGCACATTGGGTAGGCGGGTGTCCACCATATACTTGGCTTTTTCTAACCAGCCTGCGGGCAGATCGCGCACCACACCGCCGAAACGCATGTAATTGCACATCAAGCGTGAGCCACTGACCGCCTCGAAGAGGTCGAGGATCATCTCGCGTTCTTCAATCGCGTACAAAGCGGGCGTTTGTAATGCGCCCAAATCGTTGAGAATAAAGCCAATCGACCACATATGATTGACCACGCGCGTCAACTCAGCCATGATAATGCGGATATAGTTGGCGCGCTCGGGCACTTCAATCCCGGCCAGCTTTTCTACTGCCAGGGCATAGCCCAGATTGTTGCTCATCGAGTTGATGTAATCAAGCCGATCCGTAAACGGCATATTCATCAACCACGTATTGCGCTCGCCGATCTTCTCGTGGTTACGGTGCAAATAACCCATCTCCGGCTCCAATGCCAGAATGGTTTCGCCTTCGATGCGGGCGAGCATGCGGAAGACGCCGTGGGTGCTGGGATGATGCGGCCCCAGGTTAACCACAATGCTCTCGGTATCCAATTCACCAATCGCGCTGGTCTTGCCTTTCTTCGAATCATAACCCAATCCTTCGGGGGCCTGGCTCACCGGCACATACGTGATCGGTTCTCGCCAGCTATCTGGGTCCCAGCCTTCAGGATAGGTCGAGTTGCTGCCCCAGGGCAATTTGTCTTCTTGCCAGGCATAACCTTCGGCCGGATGGCGGCTTTTGAAGGGTTTATTCTCTTCCTCAAAATAAGCCTCTTTCCAATCTTTGCGCATCGGATAGCCGTTAAAGCCTTCCCACAGTAAAACGCGGCGCAAATTGGGATGGCCTTCAAACTTGATGCCATAGAGGTCGTAAACTTCACATTCCTGCAAATTAGCACCCGGATAGACGCTGGTGGCCGAAGGAAGACTGTCGCCTTCCGGCACACGAACGTGCAAATTGATGTGGCCGCCACCTTTTTGG
>JBBREZ010000024.1:0-27357 GCA_038225095.1 Caldilineales bacterium | reverse complement strand
CTACGCATGATTTTGTTCGGCAAACACTGGATACTTATTTCATTGAAATGGCCTAAGTGATCGCCAACACTCATCACTGCCTATTCCTTCAGCGAACCGACGCGAATGCCGCGCACGAAGTAGCGCTGGACAAACGGATAGGCGAGTAGGATTGGCCCAATCGCCAGGACGACCATCGCCATACGCGCGGGGATGTGCGGTGGGTCTACGCGCACGCCGGCTTGCTGCGACAACAGATCGAGAAAATCCATATTGTTCACAATCGTATAGAGCAAATACTGGATCGGGAAGAGGGCGGCTTTTTCGATATAGAGTAAAGACGTGAACCAATCGTTCCAATACATTAACATCGAAAATAAGCCGACGGTTGCCAGGCCCGGCGTTGAGAGTGGCACAACGATCTGAAAGAACGTACGCCATTCGCCACTGCCGTCGATGCGCGCGGCGTCTAACAATTCTTCGGGTAGATCTCTAAAGTAGGTGCGCAGTATTAGCACCCAGCCGCCGACCACCAAGGAGGGTATAATCAGCACAGCGAGCGTATCCTTCAATTGTAGATATTGGGTGATCAGGATGTACGAAGGGACGAGCCCACCACTGAAAAGCATAGTGAAAAAAATGTAGAAAGCAACGGCTTTGCGGTATTGAAAGTGCTTGCGCGTCATCGCATAGGCGACCAGTGCCATGATCAGCAGACCGAGCGGCGCGCCAATCGTGGTGATGGTCACCGAGACTAAGTATGAGCGCAATACCTGCGCGCTATCCACCAGCAGGTATTGATACGCTAATGTGTTGAAGTCTTTCGGGAACAGTGAATAGCCCTGATTAACAATGCTGTTTTCGGTAGAGAATGACGCGGCCAGGATGATTACAAAAGGCAATAGGCAAGCCAAGCTGAGCGCCAGCAAAAACAGATTGATTGCGCTCTGGCCAACCAGGTTTGATAGCCAATACCAATAGGCGGAGCGCATATTGGGCGTTCTTGTTGCATTTGACAACACTACTCTCCTTCGCTTCCTGGATTAATAAACTGCTTGGCCTCACCCCCGACCCCTCTCCTGAACGGAAGGGCTGTTTCAGAGGAGGGGAGACAAGCGATTTACTCCCCAACTGCTGAAATAGCTTTTCCTCAGGAGACCCTGCCGGGGGGTGAGGCTCTAAAATAGGGCGCGATCCGGATCGATGCGCCGGACAATCCAATTGGCCACCAGCACTAGTACGAAGCCAACCACCGATTGATAGACGCCAGCCGCCGCCGACATACCTAGATCATTCATTTGACGTAAGGCGCGGTAGACAAAGGTATCGATCACATCGGTTGTCGGGTAGAGGGAGGGCTGATTGCGCGTCACGTTGAAAAATAGACCAAAGTCGGAGCGAAAGATGCCAGCAATTGAAAACATGGTGAGGATGATCACCACCGGGATGAGATGCGGCAACGTGATGTACAAAATTTGCTGAATTTTGGTAGCGCCATCAATTTTGGCCGCTTCGTAATATTCTGGACTAATACCCAACATGATCGCCAGATAGAGCAGGCTGCCGTAGCCGACCCCTTTCCAGAGCGAGGTTATGACCAGAATGGTGGGCCAATAATCGGGTTTGCGGTACCAGGCGATGGCATCAATCCCGAAACGGGCCAGAAATTGGTTTAAGATGCCCTGGTCAACATTCAAGAAAGCGTAGACAAAATATCCGACCACGACCCACGAGATAAAATAGGGCAGAAACATGGCCGATTGATAAAAGCGGGCGCGCAAGGTGCCCTGCACTTCGTTCATCAGCAAAGCGACCAAAATGTTCATGACCGTGCCCGTGATGATAAACAAAAAATTCAGCAACAGGGTGTTGCGGGTGATGCGCCAGGCGATGTCCGTCCCAAACAAAAATTTGAAGTTCGTCAAACCAATCCACTCGCTGCCCAGGATGCCAGCATCAAAGCGGTATTCTTTGAAAGCAATGATCACGCCAAACATCGGCAGATAGGCAAAGACAAATAAAAGTAGGGTGGCGGGCAGGCACATCATGAGCGGCGCACCGTTGTTGCGGATCCAGCGTTGCAGGCGCGGATGGCGCTGAAGCCTGTCTGCCGCTTTGTCCGAACGGACGGTGCTTGTGTTGACTGCTGTTGCCATCGTTCAAATCCTCTAGCTGCGAAGTGAGATGCCGTTACAAATTGTCTGAGTTCGCTGGTGGGATAAGCGGGAAATGAGCGTTTTTCTGCGCGTTTTCTTATTGTAAAATGCCATAGGTTAGGTCGTTTGTCAAGTCAGTTTTTTTAGAGCGGTAGCAGGGATAAATCCCACACCTGATAGCAGTAAGTCGCCTCAGCGACTAGGAATCTCAGTCGCTGAGGCGACTTACTGCACCAAAGGATGGAGCTGTAACGTAAGCTACCTAACTTTCAGTAATTGCGAATTATGGGTGTGCGATCACATTGACAATTCCAGGTGTAGATTATAATCAGGGTTGCCAAAATTCAGGCTACCATGGCGAATTGGTAAGCCTAGGGTCTAACCGTTTGCTCTATCATTTCGCCTTTAAAGGAAACTTATGTCCAACCATGCCCACACCAACCGCCTGATCCACGAAACATCGCCCTACCTGCTTCAGCATGCGCATAATCCGGTGGATTGGTATGCCTGGGGGCCAGAGGCGTTGGAGAAAGCGCACAGCGAAGACAAGCCGATTTTTCTGAGCATCGGCTATTCGGCGTGTCATTGGTGTCACGTGATGGAGCGCGAATCTTTCGAAAAAGAGCTGACCGCCAAGCTGATGAACGAACTTTTTGTCAACATCAAAGTGGATCGCGAAGAGCGCCCCGATTTGGATTCGATCTACATGGAAGCCGTGCAGGCGATGACAGGTCAGGGTGGTTGGCCGATGAGCGTCTTTTTGACACCGGACGGCCAACCTTTTTACGGCGGTACCTATTATCCGCCGGAGCCGCGCTATGGGATGCCCGCTTTTCGCCAAGTGCTTGCTTCGGTGGCCAGCGCGTACAACACCAAGCGCGATCAGATTTTCGAGCAAGCGCAGAAGTTGACCGACATGTTACAGCGTACCGGTGAACTGGCGACCGCAGCGAATGATCTGAGCACGGCGCTGTTGGACGAGGCCGTTAAACAACTGTTGCAATATTTTGATAGCGAAGAGGGCGGCTTTGGCAGTCAACCCAAATTCCCGCAACCGATGACGCTCGATTTTGCCATGACCCAATACGCGCGCACGGGCGATTTGGATGCGCTTTACATGGCGGAATTGACCTTGGAAAAAATGGCCGAGGGCGGCATTTACGATCACCTGGGCGGTGGCTTCCATCGTTATAGCGTCGATGCCGTCTGGCTGGTGCCGCACTTCGAGAAGATGCTCTATGATAACGCGCAACTCCTGCGCAGTTATTTGCACGCCTGGCAGATCACCAAACAGCCACTTTACCGGCGCGTGCTTGATGAGACCATCGATTATGTGCTGCGCGAAATGACGGCACCGGATGGCGGTTTCTACAGCACGCAAGATGCGGATAGCGAAGGGGAAGAAGGTAAATTTTTTGTTTGGACGCCAGATGAAATCGAGACCGTGTTGGGCGCCGAAGCTGCGCGTGTCTTTAACCAATATTACGGCGTTTCGGCGCGTGGCAACTTTGAAGGCGAAAATATCTTACATGTTAGCAGCACGGTGGAAGCCGTGGCCAAACAATTTGGGCTGCGCGCTGAACAAGTGGAACATAGCCTGGCAGATAGCCGCCAAAAGCTCTTTGTAGAACGCGAAAAACGCATCAAACCGCCGCGCGATGAGAAAATCTTGACCGAATGGAATGGTCTGATGATCCATGCACTGGCCGACTGTGGCACAACGCTCGACCGCCCCGATGCTTTACAGGCAGCCCAGAACGCAGCCAACTTTGTGCTAACGCGCATGAGCCAGCCCGATGGCAAACTATATCGCAGCTATAAAGCCGCGACCAGTGGTGCAGGCGAGCCACAAAACAATCAGGCACGCCTTAATGCTTACCTGGAAGATTATGCCGCGTTGGCGCGTGCGTTAGTTGCGCTGTACGAAGCCACCTTCGATCTGCGTTGGTTGGGCGAGGCCACCCGCTTAACGCGTTTGATGATCGAACAGTTTGGTGACGCGCAAAACGGCGGCTTTTTCCAAACTGGGCTTGACCATGAACAACTCGTGGTGCGGCGCAAGGATTTTATCGACAATGCGATTCCCAGCGGCAATTCGTTGGCCGCCGAGACGCTCTTGCGCCTTGCGGTGTTACTGGGCAATGAAGCCTATCGCAAAGAGGCGACGCGCATTCTGTTATTGATGAAAGAGACAATGGCGCGCCAACCCACCGGTTTTGGTCGCCTGCTGTGTGCACTCAACACGTTGCTGTCGCCCAGCCAAGAGATTGTGCTGGCCGGCAATCCTGAAGCGGCCGATACACAAATGCTCTTGCATGTTATCCAGAACCACTATCTGCCCAACACCGTCGTGGCGTTGAAGCGCCCCGATGAAAGCACCCTGTTGCCCTTGTTAGAAGGGCGTATATTAGTAGATGGCAAGGCGGCGGCTTATGTCTGTGAAAATTACACCTGTAAATTACCTGTTACGGATGCCCAAGCATTAGAGAACTTGTTACAGCGGTGACATAATCGCCTATGGGGAGGGTTAGGGACACGGCCATTCAGGTAAGGACCAGATGGTGTGCAGCGCACGGCAGATGGGATTGGGTGTACAGCAGCAAGGGCAGACTGCCGTGCAATGCACTCACCTTACCTGAATGGCCGTGAGGGTTAGGCTAGGGTTAGCAGATAAAGCGGCTATAAATTCGGGCCAACATTACGTTAGCTAAAGATTTTTTGACGGCATATTCAGTCCACTCTGAATCACCTGTCGGTACGCTTCGATCCGTGCCGTGCGCAGGGTCGGCTTGTGGCGCAAACGTCGCTTCAAGCGTTCTTGATACAATTGCAGGCGAAATTCTAACAACAGATAGTGTCGGAGCAGCGCCGCCCAGCGTGGGCCGAAATATTTTTGATAGTAAAAAATCTTGCTTGTGTTAAAGTGAATGTGGCGTGCGGCCACCACTTGTTCACTGCTGCGCCCCTCGTAATGGACCACCAACGCTTCGGGCACGTAGACAATCCGCCAGCCAGCCTGTTTGATGCGCCGACAAAGATCCAATTCTTCACTATACATGAAGAAATTCTCGTCAAACGGGCCCGTATAATCGGCCAGCCGCACCGCTTCCAATGCCGTGCGCCGCGCCAGCATCGCTGCCCCAATCAACCAATCTACGTCCTGGCGAAAGCTGGCCGGCCAATCGGCCATGTGCATGCGTCGCAACCAGGGATTCTTGGGCCACAGGCGCCCCAACCAGGTGCTTTCCAAAAAACCGGTGAGCGGCGTCGGAAAGCGTCGTCGACTATCTTGTTGTGTGTTGTCGGCATAGCGCAACTGTGGTCCTACCATGCCAATCGCTGCATCGTCGCTGATAGCCGTAAAGAGTTGCCAGAGACTGTCCGCCGCACGCTCTGGCGTGTTTGTGTGAATGATTTCTGTATCGGGGTTGAGGAAGAAGACAAATTCGCCCTGGCTGAGCCCATAACCACCATTGTTGCCCCCTGTGAAACCTAGATTGGTGCTGCTCTTTAAAAGACGCACCCAGGGAAATTGAGATGGAATCAAATCGGGGGTGGCATCACGGCTGGCATTGTCCACGACGATGACTTCGAGGGTGCACGGCTTGTCAAGCGGGCCAAAGAACCGCAACTGGGCCGCGTCATCGTTGGTGGTGCGACTCGTCTGCTCGATCGAGTGTAGGCAGGCCCGCAATAAATCCCAGACATTCCAACTGACAATGATAATGGAGAGATCAATCGTGGAAGGTGGAATGCGGAATACGGATTGATCAGCGTCGTTTTGGGTCATGAGCATAGATCATCGAAAATGAAATACCAGATTAAAGAGCGTTACGCTAACTACCTATGGCTATTGACGATGCTAGCCTACTAGAGAACGCAAATAAAAGTCGAACAATCGTAGGGGCACGCCATGGCGTACCCGTCCTGTCAATGGTGCGTAGTTTATTTGCGTTCTCTAGGATGACAGCGCAAGGTTGCGCGCAAGGGCGGAGCCAGCACGCCTCGTGCGCATGGTCCGGCCCGTAGGCGTGCCGGCTCCGCTGTGATCTACCGATTAACAACCTTGCGCTGTCATCCTATTAGCATGCCAAATAGGTTGAATCTAGGCAACAAAGTCTACGATTCCGCACTACGCATTCCGCACTACGCATTCCTCAATACGTTCGTTGGGCAACAAAATCACACAAGCCGAGCATAGACTGTTTGTAGACATTATCCGGCAACGGCGCCAGGCTCGTCTGGGCGCGACTGAGAAATGCTTTCGCTTCCCCACGCGCAGCTTCGATGGCGTCGCTAGCGCAAACTTCGGCAACCAATTGAGTTACCACCTGTTGCCAGATCTGCGGTTCGCCCATCTCTGCCTGGTTATATTTTTCTTCTAAGCTGGCAATCAAGGCGGCTGAGTCGGGATAATCCCGTAAAAAATAGAAAAATGGCAAGGTTAGCGTCCCTTGGCGCAGATCGCTGCCCGCCGGTTTGCCCAAGCTATTTTCATCGCCCGTAAAATCGAGAATGTCATCGATAATCTGAAACGCCATGCCGAAATTATAGCCATAGTCGCGCAGTTGGACGATCATTGCGTCGGGTAGATCCGAAAGAATCGCCGCGCCTTCGGTGGCGGCACAGAAGAGGCTGGCGGTCTTGGCATAAATGCGTTGATAGTAAGCGCTTTTTTCCTGATGATAATTATTCCGATCCAACAATTGGCGTAATTCACCGTCAACAATGATTTTGATCGTCTCGCTAAATTTGTGGATCACGCGAATATTTTTAGTCTCTGCCGAAAAGCGGGCGGCGCTGCCAAACATGTAGTTGCCCGCCAGCACCGTAGAGCCGCCTGACCACGCTGCGTTGAGTGTCGGTGAACTACGCCGCAAGAGCGCACCATCGATCACATCGTCGTGCACCAGGGTGGAGGTATGCAACATCTCAACCGAAGCGGCCAGGGCGATTACTTTTTCATAGTCGGGTTTACCCTGCAACGAGCCATTGAATTCGGCGGCCATTAAGGCCAGGGCGGGCCGCAAACGTTTGCCGCCGCTGCCGATCAAGTCTAAAAATGCGCTGGCCAGCGGCGCAAAAAGTGCTGAGTCCACCGTCTTCATTTTTATTTCTACGCGTTGCAGACCGGCGCGCACCGGCGCTAGCAACTGGACGATATCGACGCCAGCCGCGGCCATATTTTGACTGGAACGATGGAATTGCGGTGTAGGTGTGGAGGCTGTCGGCATAACAGGGCGGCGTTCACTCACTTCACGCAGGGACGGCTGGGTGGGCACTCTGGAATTCAGCAACAAACTGATTCTCCAATCCAAAAAATTGATAAGCCAACTGGGAAGTTGTCGTTGCCACTTCTGTGGGGTCTAGCCCACAGAGCGCAGCAATTTGTTCACAGACTAATGCCACATAGGCCGGCTCATTGCGCGCACCACGATGCGGGTGCGGCGTCAAATAGGGTGCATCAGTTTCTAGCATTAAACGATCCAGCCGCAAATGGGGGACGAGCGCATGCAGATTGCGCGCATTTTTAAAGGTGACGGGGCCGCCCAGGCTTAGCACGAAATTCCATTGATAGGCTACTTGCGCCAAGGCCAAGTCACCACTGAAGGCATGCAGGACACCAGCAAAAGGGTGAGCGGCCAGCGGCGACTGCCGAAAGGTTGAGCTGTTCACCCATTCAGCCAAGATCAGGGCGACATCAACATTAGCATCACGGCCATGGATGATCACGGGCAAGCCTAGTTCGGCCGCCAGATTTAATTGCGCCCGGAAGGCCAGCGCCTGTTGCGCATGATCCACCTTTTCCCAATAATAATCCAGGCCGATTTCCCCAATCGCAACCACTTTAGGCTGTCGCGCCAGCTTGCGCAGTTCATCCAACGTCGCCTGGCTAAAGTCTTCACTGCTGTTCGGGTGAATGCCGACTGCGACATAGACTTCCGCCGTTGCCGCTGCCAACCGGATGGCTTGGCGACAGGTTTGCAAATCAATGCCAGGATTGACAATCAACTGCACACCAACTGTGCGCGCCCGATCAATCACGGCGGCGCGGTCGGCATCAAATTGGTCTAAATTAAGATGGCAATGACTATCAACGAGCATTAAACGCTTATCCATATCTTACCGAGCTTTATAGAATCTGGCAACAGCAGCGAATTTATTCTGAACCATAGTCCGGAAGTGTTTGTTCATTTTATCACAGATGCGATCTGCTACAAAGTAGTAGAGATTGCAATGCTAGGATGGGGCTTACGCCGAAAGCTGGCGCGCATTATGGTCACCTATTAATTGGCCAAAATTGAACTTTTGGCTATTGACAGATATCCTGACCAGTGCTAAAATTTCAGGATACAATCAATGGCTTTGATGGAGACGAGTAAGCGCTGAACTGTTGCACAGCGAATCTGGGATGGTGGGAGCCAGATGAACGCATCAGTGCTGAAGATCACTCTGGAGCTGTGGCCCAAAAATTAATCAGCGTTCCGTTGGTTGATGCTGATTAATAAGTAGACGCCGCCGGGCTGTGACCCGTTATCGTCATGACAAACTCAACTTGCTTGGCTGGTTGGCTTTGTAACTAAGGTGCTTGTCCTTATGCTCTGTGCTTTAAGGCCAGAATTTATCGACGAGAACCGGGGTGGTATCGCGGACTTCTTAGCCCGTCCCCGTTTGGGGGCGGGTTTTTTGTTTTGGTGGAATAAGTAAGGATTGGACCATGACTAAGCTGCTTTACTATCAAGATGCCTATATCAAGGAGTTTAACGCGATTGTTGCCGCAGTGCAGATGGACGGCAACAACACGCAGGTGGCGCTGGATTGTACGGCCTTTTATCCTGGTGGTGGCGGTCAACCCCATGATGAGGGCTGGCTTGAAATTGGCGATTTGCGTATCCCTGTAAGCAAGGTCAAAAAAGAGGGCGAACAAATTTGGCATATGCTAGCGAGCCATGGCGATGGTAGCCAGCTTGGCGTGGGCACGGCGGTGCATGGCGAACTGGATTGGAAGCGGCGCTATAAGCTAATGCGCACGCACACGGCCATGCACATTCTCTGCGGCGTGGTCTGGCGCGATTATGGCGCCAGCGTGACTGGTGGCAACATGGACCCTGGTCAGAGCCGCATGGATTTCGAGTTTGCCGCCTTAAGCCGCGAGTTGATTACTGAGATCGAGGCTAAATGTAATGCCGAGATTGCCGCTGCGCGCAATATTCAGGCGAAGATTTTGCCTAGAGCAGAGGCATTTGAGATTCCTGACTTGATTCGCACAAAGATCAATTTGTTACCGGCAGGGATTCAAGAAGTGCGCACGTTAGAAATCGTCGGGCTGGATTTACAGGCGGATGGCGGCACGCATGTTGCCAATACGCGTGAAATTGGCGCAATGAAGATCGTCGATTACAAGAGTAAAGGCGCGATTAATAAACGAATTTACATTGAACTGGGAACGTGAGGCGTGAAAAGTGACAAGTGAAAAAGGTCATTTGATCTCACTCATCACTCATCACTCATCACCTTTCACCGCCATTGACGCCAGGAATCACACAATGTCCACCTACGCCGAACATTTCACGCCCGATCTTTTCTTCGTCACCTGTGTGACGGTAGAGCATGAGCCGGTGTTGGGGACCTCCGTGATGATCCATTTATTGCGTACCATTTTGAATGCGGTGAAGCAGACATATCCGTTTCGTACATTGGGCTATATCTTTCTGCCGGATCATATCCACCTGTTGGTGAGGTTGTCCGCAGGCGTTGTCCTTGATCAGATTGTGGACGATATGCGCGAGCAGTTCAACCATGATTATCAGCGGTTAATGGGCTTGCCGCAGCCGGTGCAGGTCTGGCAAACCCATTATCAGGCGCATAAAATTTTAGATGTTGAGGATTTTGCAGCGCGTATGGACTATGTTCACTATGATGCCGTGCATCACAAGTGGAGCCCGAAACCGGAGGCGTGGCCGTACAGCAGCTATCAAGCGTGGAGCAAGCTGGGATTGTATCAAACGGGCTGGGGCTGGACTGAACCAATTCGTGTACATGGGAAACGATGGGGGTGACTCAGATGAAAATTCGTGCGCTAAATGCGGAAGATGCACCGAAATTTCATGCGCTCCGGTTACGTTCACTGCGTGAAAACCCGGAAGCGTTTGGTAATGCTTATGAAGATGAAGTGAATTTTCCAATCGAAAGAGTGCTGGAGCGCTTGCAAATCTCCGCCGAAAAAATTACGCTGGGCGCCTTGATCGATGAGGAAATCGTGGGCTTTGTCAGCTTTAATCGCTACCCAGGCCGCAAGACGCGTCATCGCGCCTCGCTAGGTGCTATGTATGTAAAGCCTGAAACGCGTGGCCGTGGCATTGGCGCAGCTTTACTGAATGAAGTCATCCATCATGCCCGCGCCCTGTCTGATTTGGAAGAATTGATTCTGGCGGTGACGGTGGGGAATGCGGCCGCGCACCGACTTTATCAAGCGGTTGGGTTTGTGGATTCGCACGTAGAGAAACGCATTATCAAGCTGGATGACACGTACTATGATATTGTGTGGATGACGTTACGGTTGTCGCTAAGCGATAACAAAAGGGGGAAGCACTTTTAAGAGAGCGAGAATATCCATTGGCGCTGAAGGGTGTATGTGATCGTTCGCATCGTGACAATGATGTGGAAAAGTGGCTATGTGCGGGTGATGCGGTACATTGTCCCAACGGCTTACGAGCGTGCCATCGAGCTTTTGCAAATGATAACGATATTTGACGCGGTCAAGCACTGGCACCGTCATCGTGTATTCCGCAATATATAGCTTAAAACCGTTGAGGAGCGTTAATGAGCCACGGATGTAACACTCATGGACATCAACTTCGTTAAAGCTCATGTCGGAGGTAATCACAAGTCGATTGCTGCTGGTGGCATGCTAGATTTGCTGGTAGTATTCGCGGGCGTTCACAGCGAAATCTCGCGCAGAATGTGATAGCGCCGCTCCCATAGATCGAAACCGCGTTTGGCGGCAAACCAGTCTAGCGTATAGAGATCGTCACCAAGCAAGCCTTGTTCAAAGTCGGTCAGAAACTCGTCCGATGATTGGCTATATTTTTGTTCAAATGCTTTACAGATGTCGGCGTAATGGTCTCGACGCAGCCGTGCCTGTTCAGTTTCGGAGCGAAGCGCATACGTGAGCGTATTACGCACTTCTGATACAGCGAAATCTTGATCTTTGATTTTCAGGGCAATATCCATGATAAAACTCTATCCTGTGGCAAACATGAAACAACCGCGATCGTAAGCAATTACAATTGTTTAATGAATTATAGGGCATGTTGATCAATTCGACAAGCATATTTTTTAGTTTAATAGGACTGACACTATGACACAAACAAAAGTTAAACCCAAATTCAAAGCGGTAAAAGCCGCTGTCAACTACCCGGAGATGGAAGAGAAGATCTTACAGCTCTGGCGCGATCAGGATGTCTTCCAGCGCAGCATGCGCGAACGCGAGGGAGGGCCAGAATACGTTTTCTATGAAGGGCCGCCCACCGCCAATGGACGCCCCGGCATCCATCACGTGCTGGCGCGCGCGTTCAAAGACATCTTCCCGCGCTACAAGACGATGAACGGCTATTTTGTGCAACGGCGCGGCGGCTGGGATACGCATGGTTTGCCCGTCGAGATCGAAGTTGAGAAGCGGCTGGGCTTGAGCGGCAAACAACAGATCGAAGCTTTTGGCGTTGAGGAATTCAATCGCCGTTGCCGCGAATCGACGATGGAGTACATCGGCGAATGGGAAAAGTTGACCGAGCGCATGGCCTTCTGGGTTGACTTGAAGACCGCCTATGTCACCTTCCACAACGACTATGTCGAGTCACTTTGGTGGATCTTGCGCCAATTGTGGGATAAGAATCTGCTCTTCCAGGGCTACAAAGTGGTGCCCTATTGCCCGCGCTGTGGCACGCCGTTGAGCAGCCATGAATTGTCACTCGGCTACAAAGAAGGCACGGTTGACCCCAGCGTCTATGTCAAGTTTAAGGTGCTTGACCAGGCAAACACCTATCTGTTGGCCTGGACGACGACGCCGTGGACGCTGCCCGGCAACGTGGCGCTGGCCGTCGGTGAAAAACTGGATTATGTGAAGGTGCGCGAGGCCGATGGCAGCGTGCTCTACCTGGCCGCGGCGCTGACCGAACAGGTGCTGAAACCAGGTTTTGAAGTGCTGGAACAACTGAAAGGTCGCGATCTGTTAGGCCTGCACTACGAGCCGCTCTATCACTTCTATCCGCGCCCAGAGGACACCCGACAGGATTATGCTTATGTGGTGGCGGGCGACTTTGTCAGCACCGACGACGGCACCGGTATCGTCCACATCGCACCGGCCTTTGGGCAAGATGACATGGAAGTGGGGCGCAAAAATAATCTACCTTTGATCATGACGGTGGATGCCGCTGGCCGCTTTAAGGCCGAAGTGGAGCCCTGGGCGGGCGTCTTCGTTAAGACGGCCGATCCCGATATCACGGCAGAATTAAAGAGCCGTGGTCTGCTGTACAAGGCAGGCACCATCGAGCACACCAATCCGTACTGTTGGCGCTGTGATTCGCCGTTGCTGTATTAAGCAAAGGAGACCAGGTACAACCGCACCAGTCAGGTGCGCGACCAACTCGTGGCGCTGAATCAAGAGATCAACTGGTATCCCGAGCATATCAAAGACGGACGCTTTGGCAACTGGCTGGAAAATAATGTGGATTGGGCGCTGGGTCGCGACCGCTATTGGGGCACGCCGCTGCCGATCTGGAAGAGTGATGCGCCCGATAGTAAATACATGGAGTGCATCGGCAGCGTGGCCGAGTTGGAAGCCAAAGCAGGACGCAAGTTGGATAATCTCGATTTGCACCGGCCTTACGTGGACAACGTTACCTGGGCCGCGCCGGACGGTGGCACGATGCGTCGGGTAACGGAGGTGGCCGATTGCTGGTTCGACAGTGGCTCGATGCCCGTCGCACAGTGGCATTATCCGTTTGAGAACCAGGCAAAGTGGGAGGCGCAGGCGCAGGCCGACTACATCTGCGAAGCGATCGACCAGACGCGCGGTTGGTTCTATACGTTGCACGCGATTAGCACGCTGCTCTTTGATCGGCCAGCCTATAAGAACGTGATCTGTCTGGGCCATATCCTGGCCGAAGACGGCAGCAAGATGAGCAAGTCGAAGGGCAACGTGGTCAATCCGTGGGATATGATGAATGACTACGGGGCCGATGCGACACGCTGGTATATGTATACTGCCAGTCCTCCGGGCAACAGTCGGCGCTTCAGCGGCAACCTGGTCGGCGAGACGGTGCGCAAGTTCTTGAACACGTTGTGGAATACGTATAGTTTCTTTGTCACATATGCGAACTTGAGTGATTGGAACGTGACAAGTGATCAAGTGAAGAATGACAAGCCATCACTTATCACGCATCACTCACCCGATGTCATGTCACACATGCTTGATCATTGGGTGCTATCCGAGCTAAATCTGCTCGTGCGCAACGTGACTGCCGCCATGGAAACCTATGACGTACTCGGTGCGACGCGCCCAATCGCCGATTTTGTCGACAATTTGAGCAACTGGTATGTGCGCCTGAGCCGCCGCCGCTTCTGGGATGGCGATCCTGCGGCGTTGCGCACGTTGCACAAGGTATTGGTAACGGTCAGTCAATTGCTGGCGCCGACCACGCCTTTTATCGCCGATGAGCTTTACCAGAATTTGGTGGTGAATCTAGATGGATCCGCGCCCAACAGCGTGCATCTGAGCCGCTGGCCCGCCGTTGATCAGCGTTTGATCGATGAGCAGTTGAGCACAGACATGCAAATGGTGCAGAAAGTCACCAGCTTGGGGCATGCCGGTCGCCAGAATGCTAACCTGAAGGTGCGCCAGCCGTTGGCCCAGGTTGTCGTGCGCACGCGGCAACGCGAAGAACGCGCCAGTCTGGAACGCCTGCAACAGTTAGTGTTAGACGAACTAAATGTCAAACGGTTGGACTTTGCCGACGCCGCGACTGATCTGGTGGACGTGAGCGTCTTCCCATATCCCAAGCAGTTGGGCCAGAAGTATGGCAGGGGCTATCCCAAGATTCGCCAGGCGATGAGCCAGATGGACCAGGCGGAACTGGCCGCGCATTTCCAGGCCGGTGAGTCGGTTGAGGTCACAGTTGATGAGCAGGTTTATGTGATCGCGCCGGCAGATGTCGAGGTGCGTTCGGCGCCGCGCAGCGGGTATAGCGTGGCGGAGGATGGCGGCTATCTGGTGGCGGTGACGACCGATCTGAGCACAGCTTTGGTGCAGGAAGGCTATGCGCGCGAACTGGTGCGCTACATCCAACAACTGCGCAAAGACGCCGATCTGGCGATCAGCGACCGCATCGTCACCTATGTGGAAGCTTCGAGCCTGATCCACGATGTGCTAGCTCACTTTGGCGCTTACGTGCGCGAAGAGACGCTTAGCGTCGATCTGGTGCAGGTACACCCTGAGCAAGGGCAAACGATCCCGGCCCATTTACCCAAGGCCAACCTGGAACTGGGTGGTGAGGCGGTAACGATCGCGGTGACGAAGCATAAATAAACGAGTAATACCCATATAGCGTGATCCAGAGTGTATTGCACGGGCACCGATGACTTACGGCTGGCTATGGAATCCATATGGGCACCAAAAATTCTCTAATCGCTCCCCTAAGCCTTCGCTCGCGTTGAGGTTTAGGCCCCACCGCTCGATTTCGTTTTGTCTTTTGGTCGTCGTTTCCTTCGTGCATTTTTCTCACAGTGGCTCGCTTTTGTCCAATCTGACATTGTCAAAGTAGGATTGATAATCCGTCAGGCCATAACGCTTTACCCCCCCCTTGCAGGACAGGGCTAGAGAGGGGTCCTTGCCATGAAAAAGTCGGACATTCCATAATGTCCGACTTTTTCATGGCAAAGCGCTTGTCTCTTTAATGGTCAATTATATAAAAAGCCCGTAAAACCCAATGTCTTCAGCTTTGGGATATAAGGACGTTCGGCGAGCTCAGTCGAGCCGGCTTCAAGTTGTGCGGTCACTACTGCGGACGAGGCTTTAGCCTGACCCGTATTGCCCTTCCCGTAGCTGTGATTCTGTGGCCGTTGTAAGCACTTTGACATAATCTTTTCCGCTAATCTGTGCGATACTTATAGCCATAGCACCTTAACAAACCGAATATGGCTGGTTGCACTAAGAAACCGTTTAGTGCGTAAAATGTTCGACGATCACAGGTCGAAGTGTTTTCTTCAACTACCGTGGGGGAGCGGGGGGTGAAAGTTACGTATAGGGAGGGTCGTAAGACCGACATGAGTAGCGCTACTAAGCTGTTCAGCCCTTGAAGCCCACGAACTTTAGTCGTGGGTAGCTCACAAATGACTCAAGTTACGCAGCCCACCAGCGGTAGCGCCACGAACTATCGTGACTGTGTGGACAAGCGCGTGCGTAACTTGAGTAAATAATCAAGCGGTCATCATTGTCCTTTCACTTCGGTCCAAAGTTTATCATAAAGCGGTGCAGCGTCACCGACATCATCGATGCGATGCCCCTTCTTGATCGCATCGGCCGGCGGCACCGTGATGGATGACTTGCTGTAGGCTTCATACAGTTTCGCTGGCGTAGAATCCTTGTCGTCTTTGTTTTTGATGGCAAGCTGGCTGGTCTTGGCATAGTCCAAGGCCGCGGTGTTGGGGTTAATATATGGAAAATCACGCAACATCAACCAGAAAACATCTGGCTGATAGATGTAATTGAGCCAGGCATAGGCGGCGTCCAGATGTGGGGCATCTTTGGGAATCGCATAGTTATCCTGCCAAAGGATGGAGCCTTCGGTTGGGTAGATAAATTGGATGGCCGGGTTTTCCTGGCTGGCGATAAACGCTTCCCCAGTAAATGTCATGCCCAGATCCACATCGCCCGCGATCAGGGCTGTCTTGGGGCTGTCACTGTCAAAGAGTTTAATGCCCGGCACCAATTCAGCCAGTTTCGCTTTAGCCTTATCCAGTTGCGCCTTGTCTTTGGTGTTTACATCATAACCCAGGGTGAGCAGCGTTATGCCGATCACGGCGCGTGAATCGTCGAGAAAAACCATATGGCCAGCATAATCTTTATTCCACAGATCCGCCCACGACTTGGGGGCATTTTTCACCTTGTCGGTGTTGACGACCAGCGCATCGATCCCAGCTTCGTAGGGGATGGTGTAGTCATTATTCGGATCAAAAGGCAGATTCAAATAAGTGGCATCCAGATTCTTCATGATCGACAGTTTGCTCTTATCGATCTTTTGCAATAACCCCTGGCGGATCATCAAACTGACAATGTAATCCGTTGGCTGCACAAGATCATAGTTGGCGCCACCTTTCGACAGCTTGGCATACATCTCTTCGTTGGCCGAATATTCGTCGCGATTGATCTTGATGCCATAGACTTTTTGGAAACAGTCGATCATAGCTTGCGGAATATATTCGGTCCACACAAAAAGATTTAACTCTTTCGATGTTACATCTACTTTTGCCCTAGGCGCTGGACAACTGAAGCCGTCGGCGGTCGTTGCTCCGCTTGCCGTAGATGTTGTTGCTGTTGATGTCGTTGGTGTGGTGGATGTCGTAATGCTGTTTGTACTGGTAATGGTCGTGCTGGTGCTGGTGGCTGCACTAGTACTGCTGCCATTGCTACTACTGCCACCGCCACAAGCCGCAAGCAGCAAACTGATGACAATAACCAGGGGCAAAGCTTTCCATTTTCCAGTGTCTAAATAAAACATGTAAATTCTCCTGTTGAAATAGAGTCTCTATGTTACGTGCTGCGGGCAACAGTTGTTGATGGATAAACGGAACCCGCAGCCTAAAGGATGGCGGGCAAGTTTAACTGCGGGTCTCTAATCTTTGCGAAATAAACACGACGATCAATACGGTTAGAATCCAAATCGTCGAAAGGGCGTTGACTTCGGGCGTAACAATGCGGCGTAGCAGGCCATAGACGTAGATTGGCAAAGTCGTAGAGCCTGGGCCAGTGGTAAAAAAGGTGATAATGAAATCATCTAGCGACAGCGTAAAGGCCAGTAGCGCGCCCGATAGCACGCCGGGCGCAATCAGCGGGAAGGTGACGCGGCGAAAGGTCGTAAACTCATTGGCGCCCAGATCCATGGCCGCTTCTTCAAGCGATTTGTCGAAACCGTGCAAGCGCGCCCGGACGACTAAGGTCACAAAAGGGATGCTAAAGGCAATGTGCGAAACGATCACCGTGCCCAGCCCCATCGCTAGTCGATTATCGCCGGTCAAACCGAACGTGCGATTGAACCAGGTGAACAGGGCGCTGAAAAAGACCAAAATGCCGATGCCCATCACAATTTCTGGGATGACGATGGGGATATACAACGCCGCTTCTGATGCTCGTTTGACTGGAAAATCGTAGCGTTGCAGCGCCAGCGCCGCCATCGTGCCAATGATGGCGGAAACAATCGTCGAGATCAAGGCGATGGTCAAGGTGTTTTTGGCGGCGGCCAACACGTCACCATTATCAAACAATTTGCAGAACCAGTAGAAAGGGCCGCACGCACCTTGATTCACGATGCCTTCAAAGACAATATTCGTTTTCGACGAATTGAAGGCAAAGACAATTAATACGACAATGGGCGCATACAAGAAAAAGTAGATTAGCAGCGCGGATAACGTAATCCAGGGCGAACGTTTGGTGCTGCTCATGCGGCGGCAATCTCCTCACCAAAGCCAAAGCAGCGCGTATAATAGAGCGTGACGAGTAGCGTCATCAACATCAGAAAGATCGACGCCGCCGAACCAAAGGCCGGGTCGCGGGCATCTAGAAACTGCCGCTGAATCAAGTTGCCCACCAGAATCACCTGCCGTCCACCCAGAATGTCCGACACAATAAAGGTGCCGATCACCGGTACAAAAACCAGAATCGTGCCGGCCACTACGCCGGGCATCGAGAGCGGGAGCGTGACGCGCCAGAAGGTGCGCAGTGCATTCGCCCCCAGATCGGCCGCGGCCTCAAAGAGCGAATTGTCGATCTTCTCTAGCGATGTGTAAATCGGCAAAATCATAAACGGCAGGAATTCGTAGACCATGCCGATTAGCACCGCGCCTTGCGAAGGATACATGTCAAACGGCTTAAAATGGCCGCCCGCCAACCCCACCAGCCAACCAATGACACTGTTAAGCACCCCTTGCGTGCGCAAAATCATGATCCAGGCATAGATACGGATCACAAAGTTCGTCCACAAGGGTACAAGCACCAGGAAAAGCAGCGTGTTCCGCCGTTTGGTTGGCGCACGCGCAACAAAATAGGCCAGCGGATAGGCCATCAAGATGACCAGGATCGTCGTCTGAAAAGCCAGCGTCAACGAGCGCCAGATGATTTGCAAGTAAAGCGAATCAAAGCCGCCTTCGGGTGTGAGGCCAATCAAGCGCAGATAATTTTCCAGGCTGAATTTGTAGATCACATTGCCGTCGGCGCTGCGCCCCCCAAAACTGGTAATAAAAGTCAGGAGCAAAGGAATGATCAACAAACCGAACATCCAGAGCAGTGTCGGCAAAATGAGTAAGAGGCCTTGCAGTTTTTTATTTTCACGCAGGGTTTGTATCATGTTAAATGCTCTGGGGTTTGGAGAATAAATCAGCGACCGGCATTTGCCATCGGCGCACGGCTGGTCCTGCCTCGGCCATATCACTATCCAACGTAGTTATTGGTTCCTGTGAGTCAACATACCATCCATCAGAAATTAGACGTCCAAAGCTTGCCGAATGAAACCAGTAACGACACGATGCGGTGGGTTTTTCGACATTTTTGGGACGAGCCATCCTTCTAGTAATTCGACGCGGTCATCGTCAGTCAAAATCCCCGATTGGATCATCGCATGATATTGATGCACGCTTAACCGCCAGATCGGCTCTGTTGGCACCGCAACCAATGGCTCGACAGTTGGTTGTTCCATGCTTAGCATTGTAGCCATCGTTTATTCCGTGAGCACACGTGCCGCCTGGGTCGAAAACGAGATCGTCACCTCGTCGCCCTCGGCGGCCAAGGGGCGCGAATCGGGACGGTCGTTCTGTTCGCGGGCGCGCAACAGGTGATCGCCCGGCAAGCGCACGCCGTAATACGTATCTGTCCCAATATAGACCACACTGACGACTCGGCCTGTGAACTGATTGGCCGCTCCATCATTCCGAGTAAGATTGACCTTCTCTGGGCGCACCGCCACGCTCACTTCGGTGCCATTCGCCAACGGTTGCTCCGCTTCGGCATGCACCGTTAAGCCGCCGGTCAATGCCACTGTAACGGCTTTGCCGTTTTGTTCGGCCGCTTTACCATGCAGAAAGTTGGTTTCACCAATAAAGTCGGCCACAAATTTACAATTGGGCCGTTCGTAAATTTCGTTGGCATTGCCCACCTGCAACGTCACCCCACCCGACATGACCGCAATGCGATCACTCATGGTCAAAGCTTCTTCCTGGTCGTGCGTCACGTAGATAAAGGTGATGCCCACTTCGCGCTGGAGCTTTTTCAATTCGAGCTGCATATCTTTGCGCAACTTAAGGTCGAGCGCGCCAAGCGGTTCATCTAGCAAAAGGACTTCGGGCCGTTTGACCAGTGAACGGGCCAGCGCTACACGCTGTTGTTGACCACCAGAAAGTTGCCGGGCGCGCCGTTTTTCGTAGCCAGGCAGCCGCACCATCTCTAATGCCTGTTTGACGCGCGGCAGGATCTCACTTTTGGGTACGCCGTCCATTTGTAGACCAAAGGCCACATTTTCGCCAATCGTCATATGGGGAAAAAGCGCATAGTTTTGGAAAACGGTGTTGACCGGCCGCTGAAAAGGCGGCGTCTTGCCCATCGGTTTGCGGTGAATATAGACTTCGCCTTCGGTTGGTAGTTCAAACCCGGCGATCATGCGCAGCGAGGTCGTCTTTCCACAACCAGACGGGCCAAGCATGGAAAAAAATTCCCCGTCCCGAATCTGCATCGTCACATTGCGGACGGCTGTGACAATTTCGCCGGATGGGCCAGGGAAACGTTTTGATACATTGCGCAATTCAACGGCATATTCAGCCATCTAGCGCACCTCCAAAATAGAATGGGATTGGGACAATATCGAGATTTATAGGACAGCTTCGCGCAAAGAATTAGATTCTGCTTCAGTTTCTTCATAGGGTAACTGAAAATTGCCCGCCACAATGCCGGGCACCGTAATATCCTCATCCAGCGTTTCCCAACGCAAAGCAAAGCCTTGCAAGCGAAGTGTTACCGCTTTCAATTGTTCATCAGTTGCATTTTTCAAAATCTGAAAGCGATTGGCCGGAAAGCCTATAATTCGCCCATCGGTGAGTTCAACAAAAATAATTCGGTCTTCTGCCCATGCTCGAATGGCCGTTGGTTCCACATGAAATGCTGCTTCAACGAAGATGGTACTCATAAAACTTTTTCCTCAGAAAGTCCTCATGTTGAAAAACAAGCTTTTCTAGGCGGCGAATAACTTGAGGGGTAACTCCTCGATTTCTAGCAAGCCGAACCGGCTCTAACCAAAACTTGCATTCACCATCGGGCGTTTCTATATGAATATGGGCTGGCTCATTGCCTTCATCCGAATAGAAATGAAAACGAAACGAGCCTAAAATTAATACAGTCGGCATTGTTTCAACGAGCAAGGCGCTAGGTTTACAATGATTAAACCGATCAATCTGTCCGAGCTTCCATGAAGTGGCTAAATTTTACTACGTTTAGGGGGGGTGTCAAATACTGTTTGCGATTTATAAAATATTAAGTCGCCTCAAGCACCATGAAATAATGATCTTCACCAGCAATTTTTGGCTTCAGATCGTTACAGGTGTAAAACCCATCCAACGTCCAACCTTCCAGCGTAGGCAGCAACACGCGCAAATCCCACAGACTGTAGACGCGCAAGCGCCAATCATCCAGCATTGGCTGAGGCGTGATCGACGTAACCTCGGCCTCGATCACGCCAAGTGCGCGAGCGAGAACAATATCATCAATTGGGGAGAAATCATAAAGGCTCTTCATGCGGCAGAGATAGATGCGTGGTGTAACGAATCAATCGTACAAGATGACGATTGGTGGAACGAATCACCATCAAAGCTAATCAAAGATCTGGGCAAAAAGATAGTCAATTGCCAGAAAGATGACAATCACCAGGAGAAGCAGGCCCCACCAGGGCATCTGCACCCAGAGCACAACGTGCAACTTGTCCCAAATTAACCACAACGTAATCAAGATGGCAACCGCAGTCTCCCAAATGAGCGTACGCTGGCCAGCCTGCTTATAGAGAGACCAAATAAACTCCGCACCTTCAGCTGTACTGCCACGAACTATCGTGGCAGTACGATTGTGCGACTTCTATTTGATTTGTCTATTAGATGAGCATTAGCATAGCCGACAAATGGCTGGATTGTCAATCACACTGCTGGCGCAACTGCGTTGGCGCCCACAGCTAGCTGGCTATGGATTGAGCGTAGGAATTCTATCGATGTGAACTACTTCGTAGAGCCGGCCATCGTTGGTGGCGATTTCACGCGCCTTATTCATATGGACCGTAACTTCCGGATCGTTAAAGATGGCGTCAAAGTCTTCTGGACTGCGCCATTGGGCGTAATTGGTGACGCGTGTGCCATCAAAGCTTTTGTGGATATTGGCGGAGACAAAGCCCGGCAGGTGACGCATCACCTGCTCAGTCGCTTCAATTAAAATGTCGACCAGTTGCTGTTGATGCTCCGGCGCAACGGTGAAGACGTTGATCAAAGTTGCTACGGATTGGTCTTTGTTGATCTGGGTCATTTGCGGATTCCCCTTTGGAAAAACTGGGCTTTTAAAAACTGTGCCAGCATGATACTTTTACCATAGATGCGCGGTTATATCCGTATGTTATACAACAAATACTAGACATGATCGGGAATAACAGGATTGGGTAGACAGGCTTCGACGCGAGCGTTCGACGTGAGCGCTCAGTCGAACGCTCACGTCGAGCCGCACGGTTCGGCTGAGGGCTCACCTCGAAGCCTGTCTACCAGAGGGAATGCCTGATTCCGAATCATGTCTACTATACCCCGATCACGCTGAACTGCCGCCCATGCTGGTGGCTGATCAATATATCGTGCGCGGCTATAATAGCGCAGAGCGTATCATCTACGGCACCGGACAAGTTGTGCCTACAGCGCAGATCACCCAGTGCGCCCAGGCACTCTTTGAACGGCCAGAGGTCGCCTATATCCACGTACGGTCGGCGACGAATAACTGTTTTCAGGGCCGGATTGAACGAGCCTAGAATTCAGCGACTACGAAAAAGACACACCCGCCAAGTTCTCAGACACAGCCCACAAACGCGCGGCGACGTTAATGTCTTCGGCTTGCGGCGGAACCTTGGCCACGTTGGGCGCTCCGCGCATTTCGTTGAACCTGTCAGGCCCGTAATACGCACCGGCCTTTGCGTTGGGAGAGGTTGCAGCGAAGAGCGTCGGCAAGGCGCCCTGGGCCGCAGGCTGAAAAAGGATCGGTCCCAGCAGGCGCCGCACGATGGACATGAGACTATTCTGTCCCGTGCCATTTGGGATCAGGTCCGTGCGCGATATACCCGGATGCGCCGCGATGCTCAAAAGTCCCCACCCCGCCGCGTCGCTTCGGCGCTGCAACTCGAAGGAGGACATCAGGTTCGCGAGCTTTGACTGCCCATAGGCTACCATTGGTTGATAGCGGCGCTCTGACTGTAAATCGTCGAAGTTGATTGCGCCGTTGCGGTTGGCAATGCTACTGACGTTGACCACACGTGGGTTCCGCCCTTGCCGCAAAAGTCGCAACAAATGCGCAGTCAGGGCGAAGTGCCCCAGATAGTTCGTGCCGAACTGCAATTCAAACCCATCGGCCGTGACCCGACGCCGCGGGGGCGTCATCACGGCCGCATTGTTGATCAGGAGATCGAGGCTCTGACGCTCAGCCTGCATCCGCCTACCAAACGCCCGGATCGACGCAAGGTTGGCGAGATCGAGCATCTCGAAGCGGATATTGGCCGTAGGGATAACCGTGCGGATCTTGTTGATGGCCGCCGCACCCTTGTCGGCATTGCGACCGGCTAGAATCACCTCTCCGCCTGCACGTGCGAGCGCCAAAGCGTCCTCGTAGCCCAAACCACCCGTACCCGTCACGACAGCCGAACGGCCCAATTGCGGGGGAATTTCTGAAACTGTCCAGCTAGCCATATTTTTTGCCCTTTCATCTTGTGAATTTGCCTTAACAGATTTGGTTTCTAGCGCGACCTTTGGTTGAGGGTATTGAAGACGGTATCGAACTGGCCACTCTCCGCCGCAAAGCGGAGGAACTTCACCCTTTCAACGCAGATTTCCGTGGCAGATGGCTGCGTCTGCAAAAGGTGCATGCTCTCCGCAATGAACTCGTTCAGCCGCATCGCGTGAGGGCTGGAAGCTGCACCGGGCATGAGATCCGTAGCAACGGCGGGCGGGATCAGTTCGATCACCTGCGTCGTCGTTTCCCGCAGTTGGAAGCGCAACGCCTGGGTGTAGGCATGAAGCGCCGCCTTCGTGGCGGAATAAGTTGGAGTCATAGCGAGGGGAACGAAAGCCAGCCCTGAGGAGACATTGATAATGGTCGCCTGCGGTTGCTTTTGCAAATGTGACAAAAGGGCGGCAGTCAGTCGGATCGGGCCGAGCAGGTTCGTGGTGATCGTTGCTTCCATGTCCGCCAGATCGTCCGACTGGGCCAGCAGGTTTTCCGCCCGCATAATACCCGCATTGTTGATCAGTCCGTTGAGCGTTGGATAATCCTTTGTCATGCGGGCTGCGAATGCGCGGACGGCGATGGCGTCTTCAACGTCCAGTGCGACGGCTTGCATGCCGGGATTGGCGGCGGTGGTTTCGTCGAGGGCCTGCTGGCGGCGTCCAGCGATGATGACCTGGTTGCCCAAGGCCTGGAAAGCTTCGGCAAGGCCACGGCCAATCCCTGTGCCGCCGCCAGTGATCAGGATCGTATTTCCTGTGATGTTCATGGGTCATATACTCCGGTAAAGCGGTGAAAATTCTTAAATGACTTTTGACTTTTTAAGTATACGGCATATACTTACCTTTGTATAGTAGGCACCTTAAAGTTCTATACTTACCCAAAGGAAAGTGTAAAAATGTATAAGTTTCCCATGCCCGATCAAGCACAAATGCACGCGGCCAAGGCCAAATTGGCCGCGTCACCTCCCCCATCGGGGGAGCTTGATCCGCGCCTCGAAGCCCTCGTCCATGAGTTGATCGGGCGCGTGGCCGATAAATGGACCATGGTGATTCTAGATGTGCTAACGGAACAGGGTGAAATGCGGTTTACCCGTTTGGGGGAAATGGTCGAAGGCATCAGTCAGAAGATGCTGACCAAAACGGTGCGGCAGATGGAACGTGACGGCCTGTTGACGCGCACCGTACACCCTGTCGTGCCGCCCAAAGTGGAATATAAGCTGACCGACCTTGGCTTCAGTCTAAGCGCCGCCTTTTGTGGTGTCTGGATCTGGGCGGCAGAGCACCATGAGCAGGTGGAGCAGGCCCGCCGAAAATTTGATGAAAGTTTGGCCAAAGCTTAGGCGTGTATATAATAGAGTTTATTCCGATTTATTATTTGGATAGCAAAACAGAGCCAGATCGGTCTTGTAGGTGCGGTTTTTAACCGCACAAGTCTGGATTGACCAAGATTGTGCGGTTTTTAACCGCACCTACAAATGCACAAAATTAAATCGGAATAAGGTCTAATGATCTATTATGCGTAGCAAGCAGGGTAAGTTTGGCGCCATCAGCGCACAGACAAAAAAGAGGGGATTTTCATGCGTATCGCTATCTTATCGGATATCCACGGCAACAGTGTCGCACTCGACGCAGTGTTGGCTGACATTGCAATGCAAGGCGATGTGGATGGTTATTGGCTGCTCGGCGATCTCGTCGCGATGGGCCCCGATCCTGCCGGCGTGATGCAGCGCTTACGCGCGCTGCCCAACCGTCAGGCGATTCGCGGCAACACGGACCGTTGGCTCACGGATGTCCACACGGAGTTTCCATTCACGCCAGAAGATCTCAGCCGCAGGGCGCAGAACAATGAATCGTCACTGTTGGAGCTAGCCTATTCGATGGTCTGGACGCAGGGCGCGCTAACGGCCAGTGGCGATCTCGCTTGGATTGCCAATCTGCCATTGGAATACCGTACAATTTTGCCCGATGGGACACGCGTGCTTTGTGTTCATGTCGCGCCCGGCCAAGACGATGGTGACGGTATTCGCCCGGTCATGAGCGATGACCAGATTGCCGCAGCCATCGCTGGCGCAGAGGCCGACCTGATCTTTGTTGGTCACACGCACTGGGCGCTGGATCGCACGGTGAACGGCGTGGGCGTAATTAACCTGGGCAGCGTCAGTTTGCAGGTGTTGCCCGATTTGCGCGCCAGCTATGTGATCCTAGAGGCGGACAAAACTGGTTATCGGTTAAACTTGCGCAAAATTGATTATGACCATCAACGGGTGATTGAGCAACTCCAGGCGCAGAAACATCCGGCCTACGCCACCATTCGGGGATTTTTGAATGGCGAGCGTAGGCCGTTTTGGGAGTAGAATTTGTATGTTAATCAGCCAATTATTAAAGTCTGCATGAAATTTCCCACGCTGCATTCCTGACCGTCACCCACCGATCACCCACACCCTCTTCTTCACATTGGCCAAATCACCTGTACAATCACCCGCCCTGGGTGATGCGCGCCCATCCTATGGCACGCTATACTCCTTGAGCAAGGGACGTTAGAAATTCACAGGAAAGGAGAGCGATATTGCGATCTATCGACCGCGCAACGCTGCTGTTCGCGTCCAGATCAACGCCAGCGTCAGCCGCTTGGCATTTGACGAACAGTACTTTACACAGTCAGCAATAGCGTCCCGCTGGCAGAGTTCTGACGACAACCAGGTCGCCGCCGCGTGAATTGCGTAGGGGCATGCAAGCGGCGGCGCACACAACAATTGGCAAACGGATTTATTCCTACCGCATGCGTAACGTGTGTTCACGATGAGCACAACAGGGTTGGCTTTGATTCAGGGTTATGATGGATATCAGGTTGAAGAATCAATCACGCTGATGTATGATTAACGTCCGACATCAGTTTCATGTGCGAAACAGCCAATAACAGCACAGCCACCGATCGCACCAACCGCAATTATACTCGGATTCGCATCGATTGCCGAGCCTAGCGGCGTGATCGGTGGTTGTTGCCTACGAAAGGAATAGGAACAAAATGACCCAGACCCAAACCAAGCCAATTGCCATCGATTCCGCCGACCCCGACATTTATAAGATCCAAACCAATGCGGCCGGCCCCACAGGCGCGCTGCCGCTTGATCATGAATTGCTCCTCAACGCGCCCAGCGGCGACATCTTTGGCCTGAGCCAGAACGCCGGCATGGGCTGGGACCCCAAAAAGTTGCGTCACAAGGAATTTTTGATCCTCAGCACGCAAGGCGGCATCCGCGGGCCAGATGGCACCCCCATTGCGCTGGGTTATCATACCGGCCATTGGGAAGTTGGGCTGTTGATGCAGGCGGCGGCCAAAGAACTGGCCGAACAGGGGGCAATTCCCTTCGCCGCTTTCGTCACTGATCCGTGCGACGGGCGCACCCAGGGCACGGTTGGCATGTTCGACAGCCTGGCCTATCGCAACGACGCCGCGATTGTACTGCGCCGCCTGATTCGTTCATTGCCCACCCGCAAAGGCATTATGGGCGTCGCCACCTGTGACAAAGGGCTGCCGGCCATGCTGTTGGCCCTGGCCGCCCAGCGCGAACACCCGACAATTTTGGTGCCTGGTGGCGTCACCTTGCCCGCCACCGAAGGCGAAGACGCCGGTAAAGTCCAGACCGTGGGCGTCCGCTACGCGCAGGGCATGATCACGATCGAAGAGGCCGCCGAGATGGGCTGTAAAGCGTGTGCCTCACCCGGTGGCGGCTGTCAATTTTTGGGCACCGCAGCTACTAGCCAGGTTGTGGCCGAAGCATTGGGGCTGACGTTGTTACATTCGGCCTTGGCACCTTCCGGCCAACCAATCTGGCTCGACATGGCGCGCCGTTCGGCCCAGGCCCTGCTGCACATGGAAGCGGTTGGACTGAAGACCAAAGATATCTTGACGGCAGATTCGATCCATAACGCGATGGTCGTACACGCC
>JBBREZ010000023.1:0-27436 GCA_038225095.1 Caldilineales bacterium | reverse complement strand
CTAGACGATAAAGCTGCGGTTAATTGGTAAAGGGTTCATAGTAAGTAGTAAATGGTGAGTAGATGATTGGTCTATTTACCTCTTACCAATTACCATTTACGCCTTACGCCCTATCCAACCCTGCCCGCAACCAGTAATAATAAAGGAGTCCACCCGTGATCAGCCCCACCGCCAGTTTGATTGGCCACGGCAGCGCGCTGGGGCTGATAAAACCTTCAATCAGCCCGGCCAACACCAATAACGGCGCGCAGCCCAGGATCATACGCACGCCAAAGCGGCCGCGCTCGATCACGGCTTCGGTGTGGCTTTGCAAACCGGGCCGGAGCAATCCGTCGCCCAGGTATAGCCCGCAGCCGCCGGCCACAAAGATCACGCTCAGTTCGATGAAGCCATGCGCCACTATAAACTCGGCTAGACCGCTGCTTAAATGATGCGCCTGCAACAGCCCAAAGACCGCGCCAATATCTAGCCCGTTCGACAGAACAATCCAGGCGCTAAAGAGACCAGCCGTGATGCCACCCGCAAAGGTCAAGAAAGTGACCTGAATGTTATTAGTAAGAATCAGGCTAGAGGCGGCCGAGCGCACGTTGGGCGCAATCTCAGTCCATAGCTTGCCTGCTTCGACTTTGCGCACCAAGCCGACAATGCTCGGCCCTTCGATCACGTAGATCACGTCTGGATTGCGCCATACGATGAAAAAGGTAAGGACAGCTGGCACGATAAATAGGCCAAACGACAGGATGGTATATGGCAGCAAGGCGCGGTATAATCGAGGGAAGGTCTGTTGATAGAAATTTAGCAGCCAGCGCCAACGCAATGGCTCACCCTGGTAGATGTGGGCATGGGCGCGCCCGATCAGTTGGTTCAAATACAGCGTCACGCGGTGGTTAGGGAAATCGCGTTGCGCCAGCGCTAGATCCGAAGTGGTCGCCTGATATAGTCGCCCCATCGCTTCTAACTCTTGCGCCGATAGACCCCGTATATTTTTGCGGGTGCGGTCCAGCAACGTTTCTAATTGTTGCCAGGCTGGCCGGCGTTGTTCGAGAAAAGTATCCAGATTCATAGGGAATGCGCCAGTGAATAGTAGGATCGCTGCGAAACTGTCCTGCTGGGCGTGCTAACCGTTGTCATCAATAAGTTTTAATAAAAATGAGCTATTTATGCCTAACTCAACTGACTTCTTGCGTGAAGAGTATACCATCGACACGCCCGAAAATGTAACCTTTGGCTATGAAATTGCAGGGATCGGCAGTCGTTTCATCGGCGCGCTGATGGATTCGCTTATTCTCCTGCTGGCTTTGATCGTGCTCAACCTTCTGCTGGGTATCCTTTTGGCGTGGGCCGAGGGACCAGAGCAGCTCCTCAATACGGGGATTGGCAACGAGATGAGTTGGATCAGCGGCCTTTTATTGGCGCTCTATACATTGCTTAACTTTGCCTTGATCTGGGGCTATTACATCATCTTCGAGTTGGTTTGGAATGGTCAGACGCCGGGCAAACGCGTGGCCAAAACGCGCGTGGTGCGCATGGACGGCAACCCGGCCGGTTTCATTGAAATCGTCGTGCGCAACCTGGTGCGGATCATCGACTTTTTGCCCGGTGCCTATGGCATCGGTCTGGTGACCATGTTTTTTAATCACCGAGCGCGGCGCTTAGGGGACTTTGCAGCCGGGACGCTGGTGGTCAAAGAACGTTCGGAGATTGATCTGGCAAGTTTAGGAGGCGCCGTTCTGCCCGCCAAGCTAAGCAATGCAAATAGCCCAGAAGCAGCAGCCTCGTCCCAACCATTTCCCACGCTGCGCCGCCTGTCTCCCAGCGATATTGACCTGGTGCAAACAATGCTAAACCGCCATGCAATCGGCAAGGTAGACGCCGATGTATTGCGGCGCCTAGCCACCGCAATCGCTACCAAGTTGGATGTTGCCCTGCCAGAAAAAAATGTTCAGGCAGCCCACACCTTCCTCCATCAAGTAGCCGAAACTTATCGCCGCACCCCATAGACGCATGCCAGTATAGGCGTGCTTCGCCTAACAGAAACCGCTATACTCAAGTCAGAATGAAAACTGGAGATTTACCCCACCCGCGCCCTAAAGGCGGTTGCCTGCCAGGCGCGCTCCCCTAGCCAGGGGGAGGTTAGGAGGGGGTAAAAAACTCCGCTTTTCAAATTGATATCAGTTTAGCACCAGAAAACAAAAATCCGCTTGGCGGCATCGCTGGTTTGGCCCAGGCCAACATTGATGAGCTGCGCGAGATTCATGGGATTGGTGAGGCTAAAGCGACGTTAGAGCTAGGCAAACGGCTGCTGTTAGCGTCGCCCCAGGATCGCCTCCAAGTGCGGAGCCCCGCCGATGTCGCCAATCAATCTACTGATGCTGGAAATGGGCTTGTTAGAGCAAGAACAGCTACGCGCGGTTCTATTGGACACCAAGAATTTTGTCGTACGCATCCCGACTGTCTATTCTGGCAGTCTTAATACGACCGTAATACGCGTTGCCGAAGTCTTTCGCGAGGCCATTCGGGCGAACAGCGCTGGCATCATCGTCGTGCACAATCACCTCAGCGGCGACCCCACACTCAGTCCGGTTATATGGAGAAAAAGTGAAGTTTTTGCAGAAAGCAATGGAGATTTAATGGGTCATGAAAAAACGAACAAAAGGCGGGTTTTGTTTGGCTAACGATCAAGCTCACCTGAGCGGGCCGGGCAGGTGCAGCGTTTGGTTAGGCGACCGAACGCCCGTCCGCAACAAGCAGATAATCGATATGCGGTGGAGATTTTTGTTGGGTCGCTGTTCCATTCGTCTTTCCAGTGACCGTAAGCCTCCCCATTCGGACCGGCCAACGTATACCCATTTTTCCCGCACTGCGGGTGCTCGACTATCCGCGCTCCTTTCTCCCGGCGAAGAAAGCGGCCTAAAAATCATCGAGAGATACACGTTACCGGGATATCTTGCAGTCAGGGGTGAGAACCGGTCTTCCGCTTTTACTCACCCATTGACAGGGTGCATTTCAATTTGGGGGCGCAAATGGAATGTGGCCGCTGACAGGAGCAAGTCGCCGCAGCGACTGAACTGCCCAGTGTCTGAGGGCACTTCCTATTGTCAGGCACGGTATTTATTCCTGCCCCCAAATTGAAATGCACCCCATTGACACATCACCTTGACTTTATAGAACACTTGTGCTAGGATGCATTTGGTCGCATACAGAGGAGTAGCATACAGGAGAGTAAGTTACGATATGAATGCAAATGCCTTTCGCCATTTCTACGACTATCACTTCACTGAAAATCGCAAAATATGGGATACAACTATCACTTTACTATCCCATGAACGGTTCACCCAACCTGTGGGCTACTCTCATGGGTCTGTTCGAGATCAAATCGTTCATCTCATGAGCGTTGATGATGCATGGTTTAGCGGATTGCGAGGCGTCGAAATCCCAGAATCGCTTAATCCCGCTAACTTTGACGATCAGAATATCATTCGTGCACACTGGGACAACGTTGAGCAAAATATGCGCGATTATCTTGAAAAACTGCAAGACGATATGTTATTCAAAAAACCGTTCGCAGATGGAGAAGACAAAGATCTTATCCTGTGGCAAGTGCTTCTCCATGTAGGTAATCATGGTACAGATCATCGCGCACAACTGCTCCGACTACTAAACGATTTGGGCGTCAAAACAGCGCCTCAAGATTACATTTTCTACGTCTATGACAACTTGTAGTTTTTCTCATAGGTAGAAACCACCATAATCAGCAGGATGGATACCTATTTCAGTGCAGATGTCCTTGAGCAGGATCGAGTGTTCAGTCCGTACTCCGCTGCCGCTAGGCTTAGTTCAACTATATGATTCTGCAGGGTCAGCATATCTCCCCACATAGCAACATGGCACCGATCTCGCGGTCGCGCAGCAGCGTCGGCTGGATGGGCGGGTTGAGCCGCCTGCTCAAGCGGTGGTCGTGGATAGATGGGATTGACCGGAAAACGAGCAGCGTCCAGTAGGCAAAGCTCATTGTAGAGCAAGGAAATCGCAGCTAAGCGACGATTGATGGTAGCGTCTGTATAGCCAGCTTGATCTTGCTCCTGCATAAATACGAGACAATCTGTTCGCGTAATTGCATCCGATAGCTTGGGAATTGTGGTGAAGAAGCACTTCAAGTCGAAGACATAGTTGACCCAGGTATTGTAAGACTGGGTCAGTTTCAGCAGCTCTAGAAAATGGTTAATCTCTGGGGAATTTGGAAAACTTTCTGCTTACTGGTGCTTACTCTCAAGAAAGGTTCAATCGGTTCTGAGATAGTAGCGTGAGATGATTTGTTTGTCAAATCTCAAATTTCTGAGGCTTATCTGCATTTTCGCCACAGGCATCCATGTAAAGCGTATCTTTTGTTCTGTGCTTCACCTACGCCGGGATGGATATAGGAAACGCTACACTGAATGAGTCTATGCAGCCGGACGAATCTTAGCGATTGATGTCCTTGGCCATATCATTATTTAAAGCCTAACCCCCGTTCCTTCATACTGACATAGCGATTACGTCCGATCACCAAATGATCAAGCAGGCTAATGTCTAAGAGCGCGCCGGCTTCCACCAACATCTCAGTGACGCGAACATCCTCTGGGCTGGGGGTGGGATCACCACTGGGATGATTGTGCACGACAATGATCCCAGCACTGTTAGAACGGATCGCCTCGCGAAATACTTCGGCCACCCGCACCACCGTCGTGTTGAGACTACCGGTATAAACCGTAGTGACGCGCGTCACGAAATTTTTGGTGTCAAGTAACACAGCACGCAATTGCTCTTGCTGCAACAAACCCATCTCCAACATGAGCAAATTCGCCACATCCGCCGGGCTGCGCACCTGGAGTCGATCCTGCGGTGAAGCCGCCAACAAACGCTTGCCTAATTCTAGCGCTGCCTTGATCTGGGTGGCCTTCGCTTCCCCGATGCCGTGCAACGCACATAACTCCTCAAAATTCGCCTGGGCCAGACCGGTTACACCCCCCATCTGGGCCAACAATCGTTCGGCCATGCGGATCACATTTTCGCCTTTGTTGCCCACGCGCAGAATGATCGCCAGCAACTCTGCTGTGCTCAAGGCACTGGGGCCGGCATAGAGCATGCGCTCGCGCGGCCGCAAATCCATGGGCAAGTCGCGGATCATCGGGCTGTATTCGGGGACGTTGGTCTGTTCCATGCGGTGTTGCTCCAGTGGATGGTTATATACGGTTTATGAGGCTTGTTTCCGGGTCAAACAGCGCGACAATTTGATTCATCACGTGATGAACTAGTATAGACAAGGATCGTATGTCATTTCAATCCGCCATTCTGCGGATTTCGAATTGTGGGGGTTCAACCAGATCTCAGGGGGTGACAAATCAAGTGAAAGTGAGCGGTGGATTAACAGGCTGATAAACGAGCCGATTTGGCGACAAAGTTATCGATAAATTGGCTACCGCTCGATCTTATTCAAATTGTCAATCCCCTGAATTCCCAATGAGCCATTGTGGGTTTTACGTGCCGGGGAGGGACGGGGCGACCGATCGAGATCAAGCAAACTTGATCGGCCCCGTCCCTCCCCGGCACGTTGCAAGCCGCGCCCAAGTGGACGAAAGGTACGATTGTTTAATTGATTCGTGGGTTGCAACGGAGGGAAGATTTGCCTACAGAGGTGTGGCGTGAGCAGATTATCAACGATTTAAAGTGAAATTAGTTTGGAACCTATAATTCCTTGATTGAGTTCAGGGCAAAACTGGGCTATAAAATTCTTGGTCTCTATCAAATTTCACTTTAGAGGCAAACAGGCTGGGGACGGTCGAGACAACTCGGTATCGACCAAGCTTTGTTGCCGTCCGCGGCCCGTCTGCCTCCGCTCTCTGCGTAAGACTGGAGCTAATGGAATCGTATTATCTTCATTAATTATTATTCCTGCTCTTCCTGATACTTACTATTCTCGCGCATATAATCCGTCAAGGCGCGCAAGGTGCTAGTGGGCAGCTTGACCTCTTTAGTCTTGCGGCGTATATACTCTTTGACCTGATCCGCGCGCAGAACGGGCACGCTAGGGCTGTCTAGTTCGAGCTGAACGGCGCTGTTGATAAAGACGACCGCACCTTCGATGGGCACATCGGCCAATTTACTCTCTGAATCACGGCTTAGAAACTCACGCAGTTTACTCGCCTGTTCAGCCAGTTCGCGCGGCGGGTTGCCAACGCCCTCGCGCGCAAAAATGCGCAGCAAGCGGCGTGCGCTGAACGGTTCGGTCCATTGGTCACCCTTGACGAGCACGCGGCCGTCGTCACCACGGATGGCAAAAATCAAGAGGCCGCAAGGCCCCACCACTACATAATTACTCTTGGGCAAGCTATGGACAAAGTAGGCAAACTTGTCGTCGAAGCCTTTCATATTGCGTTCTAACACTTCGTCCAGACGAGCCAATGTTTTGCTGTCTGGCCAGCGGCGGCGCGCATAGCGATTGATGTAATAACTGCCAAGGCTGGCACAGGCAAAGCCGGCAGCCAAGGAGCCAAAGCTGACAAGAACACCATAGTGCCGTAAAAAATTGAGCACAGCGGGCGGCAACCAACTTGGCATAAAGCTGGAGACAAAGCCGAGCGCAAGAATCACGAGACCGGCCAGGCTAAATCTTCGCCCTAAAGTATCTTTACTCTTAATATTGGCAACGTTACGGTAAGTTTTCATGTCGGTTAGGCCGCCTCGGCGATTGTGTTCGATTTGGATTGGGTGGATTGGTCAAGATTAATTTGGATCTTGCCCAGAAGATCATCTTCAACGCCTTGCTTGGCGATGCGGATCGCATGTTGCATAGCATCGGCTTTACTGCGCCCGTGGGCCACGACGACGATGTTAGATAACCCTAAAAGCACGGCGCCGCCAAATTGGCTATCGTCTGTGCGTTGTCTCACTCTGCGCAGGGCGGCGCGTGCTAACAATGCCCCAGCCTTGCTGATAAGCCCGCGCGTTAATTCTTCGCGCATCACCTTTTGCAGCAAGCCCGCCGTTGCCTCGGCCGTCTTGATGAAAATATTGCCGGTGAAGCCATCCGTGACGACCACATCAACCAGGCCTTCGACAATCTCTTTACTTTCTACATTGCCTTGAAAGTTGATGCCAGGCGTCTTTTCCAGCAATTTATAGGCGCTCACGACGAGTTGATTACCTTTGCCTGCTTCTTCCCCATTGCTAAGAATGCGCACGGTTGGGTTGGGGATGCCCATGACCTGTCGGGCATAAATGGTGCCCATAATGGCAAATTGAGGCAGATATTCCGGGCGCACGTCGGCATTAGCGCCAATGTCGAGCACGACACAGAAACCACGCAGCGTGGGAAAAGGTGTAACGAGCGCTGGGCGCAACACACCCTTCATGCGACCAATTTGGAAAAGGCCAGCCGCCAGCGCCCCGCCGGTGTTGCCCGCCGTCACAAAAGCCTGGGCCTTGCCAGTGCGCACGAGATCACACGCGACAACCATTGAGCTATCTGGTTTGGTGCGCACGGCGTTGGCTGGTTTGTCTTCCATTTCGATTACCTGGCTGGCCGGGACAACGGGCAGATCCAAGCCAACCAGCGAATGACGAGCTAGTTCAGCTTGAATGGCTTCTGGTTTGCCCACCAATGTAATCGTCACGCCATAGGCGCGTGCGGCTGCGACCGCGCCAGCCACAATTTCGCCCGGCCCATGATCGCCGCCCATCACATCGAGCGCAATATTCATCGGTTTAGACGTTTGCTTACTATTCGTCATAACTTATCGTACGTCATCTCGTAACGTATGGCATAATTGTAGCCTAGGTAAATAGTGCTTAAGATTTTGATGTTAGACGGCAGTAGAGCGACCGTTTTATTAGTGAATGCTCTAGGATCTGACCTGCCCACTTTGGTCAAAATAAATCAGTCGGGTAGCCACAAACCGCCAGCGCACCAGGGCCTGTGAGGGTCGCGATCACAGGGCCAATGTCCACAATGTGCAGTTCTTGGATATTCAACATTGTGCGGGCGTCTTGGGCCAAGGCCAGGGCTTCCTCCCTCGCGTTGGAATGGGCGACGGCTATATTCGCTGGACGGCGCTCAAACTTAGCGTACAACCGCTCCACTACTTCGCGCAAGGCCCGCTTTTTCCCACGCACGCGGCCCACCGGCGTAAATGTGCCGTAGTGCAATTCCATCACCGGTTTGACTTGCAGCAGATCACCAATGCCGGCTTGCAAATTGCTGACGCGACCACTGCGGGCGACATACTTCAACGTTTCTAGTGTGGCGTAGCCGATCGTATTGGCGCGAATTTTTTCCAAACGTTCCACTAACGTCGGCAAGTCAATCGTAGCCTCGATCAGGCGCGCGGCAGCAATTGCTTGCCAGCCGCTGGCCATGGTGGCGGTGTCGCTATCCCACAAGGTAAAACGTTCTAACCCAAATGGTTGGGCTGCGCTTTGCGCAGAGGAAAAGGTGCCAGAGAATTTGGCGCTCACCGTCACCACCAAAATATGCTCTGCGCCCTCATCGAAGGCGCGTTGATAGGCTTCGGCAAAAAATTGGGGCGGCGGTTGGCTGGTGGTTGGCAGCGCTTGGCTTTGCGCAAATCGCTCATAAAATTGTTCGGCAGTTAGGTCGATATTATTACGCAACGATTCTGTGCCAAAGTTTACGAGTGTCGGCACTTCGAGCATATTGTATTGCGCCAACAAAGCGGCGGGTACATTGCTGCTAGAATCCACAATCATCCGCACACGCACGCGATCCAGCATAAGTGACGACGATGTCATTACTCTCTCCCTCTGGCAATCCTGATCTCGCAACCATTCGCGCCCAGATAGCCGAGTTAGTTATTGCTCGCCTATTTTTGGGCTAGCTCTGCCATCGAATATTAGTCAAACGGCTAGTGAGCAAGTTGTTCCTCCGCATGACCGGCTTTCGCGGGGCAAATATCATGTTACTACAATACTACCGATAATGTGAAGTTGCGTTACTAAATATTGCGCATAGTCGATTTCCGAGTATCAGCGAGAAATTAAGCGGTCGGACGATTCGTCTGTTTGCTTTGGCGCAATTCATTCATGGCACTCGGTAAACGTGTCAAGAGGTCCGAAGCCACAACGCCAGCGGGCCCGATCTCCTGCTGGCAGCGTTGGCCCGCCGCGCCATGCAGCCATGCCCCCAGGCAAGCCGCTTCGAATGGTTCCACGCCCTGCGCAAGCAATCCAGCAATCGTGCCCGACAGCACATCGCCCGTGCCTGCGGTGGCCAAAGCCGCCGTGGCTACTGGCAACACGGCCAGCCGTCCGCCTGGCTCTGCAATTACGGTATAAGGCCCCTTGGCGAGCAGAACAACTTGCCATTCAGCGGCTTTTTGGCGCGCTAGGCTCCAGCGCTGCGCTGTCACTTTATCCACTTTCAAGTTACACAGCCGCCCCATTTCGGCGGGGTGTGGAGTAAGCACGCACTGCTCGGGTAATAATGACGGCCAGTTATCCAATTTCGCCAGGCAATTCAAGCCGTCCGCATCGATTAACAGGGGCGGCAAACTGTCGTTTTCGAGCAAGTCATGGACAAAACGCTGGGTCGTCGCCATTTGGCCCATGCCACAGCCCAACAAGAGTGTATTGTAGCCTTTCAATGCCTGGCTCAGCACTGCCGACGCGCCAGCCGCGATCACACCGGCTTCGTCGGCTTCGCCGTTAGGTAATAGCAGCCAAGTCGGCTCAGCCAACTTGCCAGCCACGACGTTCCACACCGGTTGCACGACCGCGCCCGTGATCAAACCCGCGCCGACGCGTCCTGCCGCCGCGCAACTGAGGTAGGCTGCGCCGGGATAATTGCGGCTGCCAACCGCCGCCATCAGCTTACCAAAGGTGCCTTTGTGGCTGACGTTGGGGCGCGCCGGTAGAAATTGACCCACCAGTTCGGCGTTCAACAAGAAAGTGGCTACACTATCCGCCAGTTGCGGCGCTATGCCAATGTCGGCCACGGTGAGGGCGCCCGTAATCGTAGCGCCGGGGAATTGATAGTGACCGTGTTTGGCGTAGGCAAAGGTGATGGTAACGTCGGCGGGCACGGCATGCGGATCGACCGCGCCGGTATCGCAATTTAAGCCACTGGCACAGTCCACGGCGACGATCAAGGGCGCAGGCTGGGCGGCTTTGGCAGCGCGCACACAATCCAATAAGTCGGCCAGTTGATCGGTGATTGGTCGGTTAGAACCGGTGCCGAGCAGCGCATCGACAATGACCTGCGTCTCCGTTAGCCAGGTGCGCAATTGCTGAAAAGCCGGATCAGCATCGGCGTGTAACGTGCTAACGCCTATGGTCGTCAGTTTCGCGAAATGCTGCTCGTAATCGTGTTCCGGTGTGGTCTGGCGTTTCCAAAAGTAGACGCGCACTTGCACCCCGGCCTGCTGTAAATAGCGAGCACAGACCAAGCCGTCGCCGCCATTATTGCCTGGGCCGACCAGAACGAGCACGCTGCGTGCGGTTGACGCCTGCGCCACCACAAAGTCGGCCACCGCCTGTCCGGCCACTTCCATCATCGTGGCATAGGCATGACCAGCCGCATCCGCCGCCTTTTCAATTGCCTGCATTTCGGCAACGCTTACAAGCTTGAGTTGATTGGGAATGGAAAAAGATGGGCTTTTCATTAAAGTTTGCTCTGTTCATCAAAGACAAAGAAAGTGGCTTCCGGTGGGTTGATAGATTTCTACGCAGCCAACCGAGATGCAAGGGAAAATCGCACGGCTGGCAGCACGTCATCAGTGAAGATGACGAACTCATGTTACGCAATTTAATCGAAAAAAATCTAACGCAGAGGCGCAAAGAAACGCAGAGAACAACAAAAGATGGGACGTAAAATAATTGACGCTAGATTACCAAAATATTGCTTGATCAGCCTGGCCTTACGCAGTACTTGTTGTTGGTTTTTCTTTGTGCCTCTGCGTCTCTGCGTTAAATCTGCCGTTTGTGTAAACAGTGTGCAGCAACGGCTAGGCTCCCTTCACAGGCGCCTCGGGCGGGAGCGGGGACAAACCCATCTCTTGCAGCATACCAGCCATTGCAAAATTAGCGGCCAGCGCGAGCAAGGCCGGAGCGAGCAGGATCAACGGCAAGGTCAGCGCCGCGCAAATGGCGAATAACACAAGCTGAAATAGCAGCATCAAGAACGAATAAAGCGGATGGCGCAAAGTCAATAAGGCCGCATTGCGAATGGCAAGTTTAATGTCGGGGTTATCTTGCTGCCAGAAGAGTGGAAAGAGATATTGGCCCATCATGAGGCACAGTAATAAGAGCCACGCCCAGGCAACACCGACAATTTGCAACCAGCCCTGGCTATTAAAATAGAACCAGATGTTAAAAAGTACCGCCAACGGCACAAAAATGCTGATGGCAAAAAGCAAGAGGCCGCGCCAAACATATTGGCGAGTCCCTTCCCAGAAGAAGCTATTGTCCACGCGCAGATAATTGGCAATCCGATTCGCAACGCGGTGAATGCCCATGGTGATCGGCGCGGCTGGTAGCATCAACACGGCAGCGATCGGGATGATGATCGTAGGGGATAATCCCAACCGCGAGGCAATGGTGCCAAAAATAAGCGGCAAGGCCAGCGTGCCGACCCACCAGGCAATACTAAGAAAAACACAGAGAAAAAGATCATCGTAGGCAGCTTTGAAGGTGCGCCCCATGATCAAAAATGCTTTCATCAGAATCCTTATCCTGTTCTACATCTGAAGACAATCGACCCAAGGTTTTTGGCAACGCACCCCACCCTAACCCTTCCCTGGTAGGGGAGGGGTCTGTTGAGGACGGACGAAGTAACTTGTACCGTCCCATGACGGCGTCCTCCTTTACCAGGGAAGGGCGGGGGTGGGGTCGCTCTTTGTAATTATTACTGCTATATTTTCTGATTGTACACGCGCGTAAAGCAACCAGCAAACTTTTGGGTCAGGTCTGCTCATGTCAACTTTACGGCCAGTTCTAACGCGTCCAAATCGGGAAATTGCAACACGGCGAGAAATGAGTCGTTAAAATCCCCACGGCCCGACAGTTCATGATATTCCACAATCTTGGGCAGCGACCGAGCCACTTGGCGCGCCCGAAATGAAAGCAGTGACATCTTGGCGCCTTCACCGGCCGCATTGCCCACCGCTTTAATGCGTTCCACCGGCACCGGCGGCACCAGCCCAATGATGCGGGCGCTTTGCGGGTTGATATAACTGCCGAACGAACCGGCCAGATAGATCGCGGCCAAATCGGCCGTCGTCACCCCTAATTCGCGCATCACAACCTCAATCCCGCCAGCAATCGCGCCTTTGGCAAATTGCAGCTCGCGAATATCGCGCTGCGTCAACACAATCGGGCGATCATGGCCCGTTTCCTCGGGCCAGGCCAGCACAAAGGCGCGCATGCCTTTGTCATCCGTGATCAAACGGCGAGCCAAGGATGGGGCAAAACGCGCTGCGGCTGCCTCGGTTTTGATAAATTTGCCCGAAGCCTCTAAGAAACCACTGAGCCGCAACTGGGCCACGGCGTCGACCAAACCGGAGCCACAGAGGCCAATCGGCAGCACATCGCCAATCACTTTGAGTTGGACGGCATCGTGCGTGATCACCACCGTTTCAATCGCGCCTTCACTGGCCCGCATGCCATCCTTGATCTGCGCCCCTTCGAAGGCGGGGCCAGCCGGGGCGGCCGTTGCCAACGTGCGCGCTTTAGAGCCCAAGATAATTTCGCCATTCGTGCCCACATCCACTAATAGGCGAATCCCTTCGTCCTGCGCCAAACCAGTGGCCAGCAGCCCGGCGACCAGATCCGCGCCCACATACGCTCCAATGTGGGGCAGCAGTTGCACCTGCGCTTGGGGCAGAATCTGTAAGCCAAGTTCCTGGGCGTTAGTCTGCATCATTTCGTCAACTACGGGAATAAAAGGCAAAAGGCCAATCGCCTCTGGATGCAGACCGAGCAAGAGATGTTGCATAGTGGCGTTGCCCGCAGTCACGACTTCATACACTTCATGCTTGGCAACGTTCGCCTCGCGCAACAGGCTTTCGATCAAATTATTCATCGTCTGGACAATGCGCTCGGTCAACTGCGCAAGGCCACCGTCGTTGAGCATGGCGTAACTGATGCGGGCGATCACATCAGCGCCATAGATGGCTTGCCCGTTGAGTAGAGAACGCACGGCGACCGGCGCGCCGCTGTTAAGATCGAGCAACATGCCTACAACCGTCGTTGTGCCAATATCAAAAGCTAGACCATACGCGCGCTGGCAAGTGTCATCTGGCTCGACCGCGATGAGTTCCTGGCCGACCACCACGGCGGTAATGTTCCATTGCGATGCGCGCAACACATGGGGCAATTGACGCAAGACGGGCAGCGCCGCTTGCACCTCAAACCCGGCTGCGGTTAAGGCATCACGGACGCGCGCAAAGTCACTCCGTTGATCTTCGATGGTGGGTGGTTCCAGCGTTAAAAGCACCTTGTGCACATTCGGATCGAGCACCACATGGCGACCAAAGCCCATCAGCGCCGCTTTCGGGTTGCCCATCAAGCGCGGCACCTCGCAGACAATGTCGGTGTGGGCTTCCGCCCGACAAGAAAGCCGCCAACCCTCGGCCAATTCCTGCGTAGAGAAGACTTTCTGATCAGCAGCGGTAACGCCATTTGCGCCGACGAGGATGCGCACCTTGCATTTGCCACAGGTGCCTTTGGCGCCACAAGTGCTGTCGATTGGCAAACCAATCCAGTTGGCGGCGTTGAAGAGCGTCATACCCGGCGGCACGCGCGTCGTTTTGTTGTGCGGGCGAAATTCAATCGTGACTTTGGTGTTAGAGAGAAGCGCTTGATCAGACAGAAACAGCCTCCAATTATCGTTCACAAAATTAGAACTGCGGGACTACCCATTTGGGCTCAATAATTCTTATCGATGGTGCGTTGCATTTACCCTGGCTTGGTTATTTCCGCAATTCTCACTCATCGGCTCTTGCGTGGCTATCTGCCTTCATCATCATCGCTTCCACCGCTTCGACGGCCGCGGCCAACGCCGTTGCCCGTTGATTTTGCTGCTCCACGTCGACGTCGTAGCCCATTTCGGCCATCAGCCGTTTGGCCAGCCGCACACAAGAGCTGGCATCTTTGGCATAGCCATCGGCGCCCATCTGATCAGCGAATTCCTGCGTCACGGGCGCACCGCCGACCATGATCCGTACTTTATCGCGCAGACCAGCCTCGGTCAACGCGGCCATATTACTCCTAAAGAAAGGCATCGTTGTCGTCAAAAAGGCCGAGAAGCCGAGCAAATGTGGCTGATGTGCTTGAACGGCGGCGACAATTGTTTCTGGCTTGACATTGACGCCCAGATCGAACACCTCAAAACCTTCGCCCTCAAGCATGATATTACAGAGGTTTTTGCCAATGTCGTGCACATCGCCCTTAACGGTGAGCATGACGACCTTGCCGAGCGGCTTAGCACCTTTATCCACCATCAACGGGCGCAAAATCGCCATTGCACCTTGCATTGCACGCGCAGCCACCAACATTTCCGGCACAAAATATTCACCAATTTCAAACAGGCGGCCCACCTCTTGCAGCGAAGGGATCAGCCCATCAAAGAGGATCGTCACGGGGTCCATGCCCAGGGCGATGCCCTCTTGGGTCAGCGCTTTGACGTCGGCGGCGTCACCCACCATCGTGTGTTCATATAATCCATCTAAAATTTCTGCTTCGCGACTCATGTGTTCTCCTAATTGGGAAATGCGGAGTGCGGCACCGGCTCACGGGAACAATCGCCACTCGCTTTGTGCAACTCGCCCTCATGTTATGCTTATCTACAAATAATAGGACAAAAGTAGCCATTTACTGAAGTGATCTATCATGACACCGGTGACGACCGTCTCATCTTCCAGAGCAAATCCAATATAGGCGTACTTATCAACATCATTCCATACACTCGGCACAGGCTTGCCAGTGAAATAAACGGTCAGCGAGTCGGCCTGTGGGTTATAATTTACCCAAAGTTGCGATGGATCAATCTTTTGCGGGAAATACGCTTGTACAGATTCAGGAATTGCTATCGCTGCCATAAGATCAATTCTCCCTGTTTGAGTCGCTTGACTCTATAAGCTGTAATCACCTCTTCGCGCGCAACCACAACTTTCAGCATCCAATGTTGTGGTCTTCGGTGGTATGTCCGGTAGTATACCAAACGATTTATATCTATCGCATCTTCAGCAATAAAATCTGGTGACTCAATCGCGCGAGCGATCTCACTAATATCGGTAAGGTCAGGATGTTCTACCAAAATATGAAATATATAACAGTCTTCGGTCAGTTGTACCGAACGCTCTTGCGGGTCTGTAGCTGTGAACAAATAAACTGCCATAGTATGGACCAGGCTCGAGTTTGGGTTACTATTTTGCTGTTAATTCTGCCGCATATCTTCGCAGGTCTGCACGATCTCTTTTAGATTGCGGATTGATGTCTGCAAGGGCACGGCGCATTCCGGCGCGATAATTTGCACGCCAGCATTGATGGCGCGTTGGGCTTCGGCGCGCACTTCGTCGGGACCGCGGGCGTAGAGCGTCACTGGGTTGTTGATGTTGCCGGCCAAGATGAACTTGCCCTCGGTCTTGGCGACCATTTCTTCGGCAGGATTGGCGGATTCGAAGTGATAGCCAGCGAACCCAGCTTCGGTGAAATATTGAACCCGATCCAGTGTCTTGCCGCAACAGTGTAGGATTACCGGCGCAGGCACTTGCGGCACCAATGCTTTGTGCCAGGGCAACAGAAAATCGCGGTACATCGTATTGCGCACCAAATTGCCGGTGGCGTGGTCGGCCCACACAATCGCATCCGCGCCTGCTTCTAGTTGCGCCTTGGCAAAAAGCAGCGGCACCGGCGCCAACGTTTCGAGCGATTTACGCACGCGGTCGGGATCCATAATCGTGTCGAAGAGAAATTCCTGCACGTTGTAAACATGATAAGAAAGCGTCCACGGCCCCATCACCTTGCCAATGATCATCACTTCGTCGCCAAAATGCTGCTTGAGCAAACGAATCGAATCAATCGCGCACTTCACATATTTGTCTTCGAGAAACGAATCTGGGAAGCCGTCGGGCAATTTGATCTCCACATCGCGGTCGGCCCACGGCGCGTCGGTGGGGTTGGGCATCATGTCCTTGTCCGACCAATCAACCTGGCAACCGAGCGCGGTGGCTTCCTGGGCAATGCTAAACACTGGCATCACACTGTCAAAACCCATGATATCATGGGCACCAGCGGCCAACGTCGCCATCGCTTCTGGTTCGATATTCGCATCAGGGAAATGGGCACCGGTCAGATCCATCAGTTCATAGTTGATCACCGACACGATGCTCCCGACCGGTGGCCGATCGACCGCTTGGCCGTTCATCGCGGCCATGAAACGTTGTTTTGATGTCATCCGTTGCATATTGCTAAGGCTCCTTTTTAGGTCAATTGTGTAGACTGCGCAGCAACAGGCGGCGGTAGCAAGTGGCAGCCTACCCCAAATTTAGAGAATCCTGCGGCGCATTGGGGCAGCGTACAGTCTACGGCAGATAAAGCCATCTTCTAGGCTTAGAATACCATATTTTACGCTATTGCGACAAGTGTCACTAAAGTCATCCGGTGCATTCATGTCCGGTGTACGCATACCCGTCTATATCGGCCTAAGCAGAATATTTGTGTAACGGCTTACAGAATGGTATTCTGGTAATGTGAAATTTAGTTTTAATTATTGGTAACGCAGGAAACATAGCAACTTCATGACCTATTCTGGGCATCAATCTGTTCGGCAAATTAAACTAGCAGCGTTTTTTCAGCGCTATCTCAGTGCCGTCGCAATCGGCCAACAGTTCGTCATTGAACAAGTGAAAGTTCCGCTCCGTCATCTACATGCCGCGTTTGAGGGCTTTAAAATTGTTCAACTGAGTGACTTGCATATCGATCCTTTTTTTCAAACTGACTTTATACGCGCCGCTGTCACCCGCGTCAACGAATTAAGGCCAGATTTGGTTGTCCTGACCGGCGACTATGTCACGCGGGTGGGTGAAGCAATTTTCGAGTTGACGCCCGTGTTGGCCGGTCTGAATGCTCGCCACGGCGTCTATGCGATCCTAGGCAACCACGACATGCGCAGCAGCGATCAAGTGGTCAAGACGGGTCTGCGCCAAAGTGGTCTGAATCTCCTGATCAACGAAGGCGTAGCAATTCATAAGGGGCGTGGTCAGCTTTATCTGGCTGGACTGGATGATGGTTTATGGGGCAGGCCCAATTTCCGGGCAGCCATGACCAATGCACCAAGCGACACCCCGGTTGTGTTGCTTGTGCACGAACCGGATCTGGTGGATCGCTATTCACAGGATCCGCGCGTTGCGCTCCAACTATCGGGCCATACCCACGGCGGCCAAATCCGTTTACCCGGCCTCGGTGCACTCAACTTGCCTGATCTAGGGCGCAAGTATGATCAAGGGCTTTATCGGGTAAATTCTACGTGGCTGTACACAAATCGCGGGCTCGGTTCGATCAAAATTCCGGTGCGCATTAACTGTCGGCCAGAAATTACCGAATTGACCCTGACCGCGGCAGAAAAGTAAGCCTCACCCCCGCGCCCAGGGGGCTCCCGCTCTCCTGAACGGAAGGGCTGTTTCAGAAGAGGGGAGAACAACATAACTCCGGCTCCCCCTCTCCTGAACTCGGCCTTTTGATTCAGGAGAGGGGGGTGGGGGGTGAGGCTCCATAATGACAGTGGAATTGAAGAAAGCGCGGATGGGCTGCGACTTTTCAACCCTAAACTCTTCCCCTTCTAACCACAAGCGAGGTAACCACTAGCGATGCCAGACCTTATCTTTGAAATCTGTGTCGATTCCGTTGCGGGGGCGCTGGCCGCGCAGCAGGGCGGCGCGCAACGCGTTGAACTTTGTGACAATTTGCTCGAAGGGGGCACGACGCCGAGCGCAGGCACAATTGCACTGGCCCGCCAACAGCTCACGCTTGGTTTGCACGTGATCATCCGGCCGCGCGGCGGTGATTTTTGCTATTCGGATATCGAATTTAGCATCATGCAATATGATATTATCCAGGCCAAACAACTCGGTGCCAATGGCGTTGTGATCGGTCTGCTCCAGCCCGATGGCACAATTGACAAAGCGCGTACAGCCCAACTTGTGCAGATCGCGCGCCCGCTCAGCGTGACGTTTCATCGCGCCTTTGACATGGCGCGCGATCCGCAGCAGGCGTTGGAAGATCTGATTGAACTTGGGGTTGACCGTGTCCTCACTTCCGGCCAGGAAGATTCTGTATTGGAAGGGCTGGATTTGATCACGGCGCTCGTGCAACAGGCCAATCAGCGCATCATCGTCATGCCTGGCGGCGGGATCACGGAACGCAATCTCAAAAAGATCGTGGCTCAAAGTGGTGTGCGCGAAGTACACATGACGGCGCGCGGCGAAATCGATAGCCGGATGACCTATCGCAATCCGCACGCCTTCATGGGTGGCACCTTGCGCCCGCCAGAGTTTACCCGCCTAGAGACCGACGCCAAGCGGGTTAAGACCCTGATTGATTTGAGCAAAGCATAGGCTGTTTGTCCAACGACGAAGGGAATCTTGCACCAATGCAACTGATCGACAATGCTAAAGGCAACTATCATTTTCTGACGGGCATTGCCCCCTATTCTGCCGGCGTGACCGCGCAGCCCGGCTATGAAATTGTGCGCGTCACCTTGCAAACGCCCATTCCCTACCAGCAGGGCTTTGCGTTGATCGACCGCCATTTGCAAATCGCGCGCCGCCCGCGCCAGGCGCTCTGTGCGGTTGAATTGCGGCTGCCCAAACCGTTAACCTTTGCCGACTTTGCAGAATTTAACCAGGGTTATCGCGCCCTATTAGCCGAATGGGACCTCCTGCTCGGCGAATACAATCCCGTGGCGCGCACTAATATTGCGCCCGCCATTCACCCGCCCGCAGAACCCGCGCTCTATGCCTTTTCGTATACAACGCCTTTCGAGCCAGGCGCCGAACAGCCGACCTTTATTGTGGCTGGCGCGGGCGATCTGCGTGACCAGGCCAACTTATCCAGCGCAGCCGTGGTGCGCCCAGGCGAGACTTCTGCCCACGCCCTGCGCGCAAAGGCAGCGTGCGTCATGCAAGTGATGCAGGAACGTTTAACTGGCTTGCAAATGAACTGGGCACAGGCAACGGCGGTGGACATCTACACGGCGCAGCCGTTGCATTCGTATTTGCACTCAGAGATTTTCGCCAGGATCGGTGGGGCGACCATGCACGGTGTTCACTGGTATTACAGTTATCCGCCGATTGCCGATTTGGCCTTTGAAATGGATTTGCGTGGTGTTCGTAAAGAATTGCGCGTGTAGCAAGGGAGCAGTCAAAGCGTATGTCTATGTCGAGTTCCACTGACCTCACAACGCTTGTGCGCCAACAGGAAAGCCTGCGCGGTATTATCGAATCGATCAGCAGCGAACTGGAATTGCGATCCTTGCTGACCCTGATCGTGCGCCACGCATGCGATTTGTTGGGGGCAGAAAATGGCACGATTGGGCTGGTCGATGAGCAACGCAACGTGGTAACCACCGAAGCGTCCTATCAAATGCCTGAGGACGAGCTTGGCTGTGATTTTCCACCCGGCGTCGGCATCTTCGGCCATATTCTGCGCTATCAAAAACCGCTTACCCTCCAGTGCTATGCTGACGTTGAAAATCCAACCCAACGCCGTTTAATAGACTATAGCGTGCTTGGTCTACCAATCCTTTGGCGCAACCAGATGATCGGCGTGTTCGGGTTGGGCTCACCGCCGCCCCGCCAGTTTACAGAGCAGGATGCGGAAATCCTTTCGCTGTTTGCAAAACACGCTGCGATTGCCATTATCAACGCGCGGCTCTTTGCATCTGAACGCCGTCGCACAGCCCGTAGCGCCATGATCAATGAGATCAGCCGCCAGATTACCAGCAGTCTCAGTTTGGACGCCATTATCAAAACTGCTGTTGTGTCGATCAATCAGCATCTGAATTACCCCAATGTGGCGATCTTGTTAATTGATCCAGAAGAGCCACGCATGCTTGTATTGAAAGCGCACAGTGGTCTCTATCCAGAGCACATGTTGACTAGCTATCGCCAGAGTATTGATACAGGCATTATGGGTGCGGCGGCGCGCAGCCAACAACCCATGCTGATTGCCGATGTACGCCGCGATCCCCGTTATGTGGCGGGGCCGGGCGTTGTCGATATTCTTTCGGAACTGGCGATGCCACTCGTCGTTGGGGATCGGCTGCTGGGCATGTTGAATGTTGAATCCAAACAGACAATCACCAGTGACAATGTCAGCGACCTAAAAATTATTGCCGATCAGCTAAGTGTGGCGATTGACAATGCGCACCATTATGCTGAAGAAAAGCGGCGCACCGAACGTTTAGAGTTGATCGCGCGCGTGGGGCAACGCATCGCAGCCCGGCTTGATCCAGATGAGCTGTTTAGTACGACGATTAAGGAGATCTATACCCAATTAGGCTACGATCACGTTGCCTTTTTTTTGGTCGATCAGGCGGATCCGCAGTGGCTGATCCAGCGTTCTTTTGCCAGCCGCTGGCGCAACGCTGGCCGTGTAGGCTACCGCCAATCCGTGGACAAGGGGATTGTGGGTGCGGCGGCGCGCCAGCGCCAACCAGAATTGGTCAATGATGTCGTCGCCGATCCGCGCTATATTCCCGTCGCCGAAGGCGGTGATTTGCGGGCGGAGTTGGCGGTTCCGATCTTGCTGGGTGAACGCTTGTTGGGCGTGTTCGATGTCGCCAGCCGCAAAGTATTTCATGCCGATGATGTAAAGGCGCTGCAGATTATCACCGATCAATTGGCAGTGGCAATCGATCACGCCTATCTCTTTGCCGACACCAAACGTATATTAAACGAAACTCGGCTGCTTTATCGCACGAGCCAGCGGATCGGTGTGGCCATTGATGTGAATGATGTCGTTCAGGCCTATCTAGAACAAGTGGCCACGCGCGGTCGCTATGCTTGCAATATTGCCCTTTATGAGTTTGATGAATCAGGGCAGCCGACGCAGGTGGTCGTGTACGGGCGTTGGACCCAGGCCGCAGGCATCCAGTGTCCACTCTTGGTGAAGGTGCCAAACGTGCGCGACGGCCTCGACCCTGCATTGGATGCCGGCCAGACGATTACGATCAACGATGCCTATATCGACCCGCGCGTATCAGAAGAATTGCGCCATTTGCAAGAACAGGATCATCGCCCCGCACTGGCCATGATTCCGCTCATGGTGCGCAACCAGCGGATTGGGTTGGTGATCTTGAGTTATCATACGGCCCACGAATGGCCAGAGGTGGATTTGCATCCCTATCAGATTACGGCGGCGCAATTGGCAACCGCCATCGACAGCCGCCAACAAATTTCATTGCTCGCCCACCACGATCAAGCGCTGGCGGTCGGAGAGGAACGCCAGCGCCTGGCGCGCGAATTGCATGATTCAGTGACGCAGTTACTCTTTAGCATGACGCTGATTGCGCAGGCGATTGGTCCAGCCTGGCGGCGCAGTCAAGCCGAAGGGGAACAACGCATTCAACGCCTGTTAGAACTGAGCCAGAGTGCATTGGCCGAAATGCGTGCGCTCTTAATTGAATTAAGGCCGCCGGAACAACCATCGCAAACTGGCTTGCTCCAAGTGCAAAAATATGGGCTTGCCGGTGCACTTCGTCAACATGCAGCCAATGTGGGTTGTGATGGGTTAAAAATTGAGTTGGACGCCACCTACTATGTACGCCAAGCGCCGACGCATGAAGCATCGCTCTTTCGGATTGCCCAGGAAGCGATCAATAATATTGCCAAACATGCCCAGGCTAATAATGTTCTGATCAAACTAGCGACCCAGCAGCGAACAAGTTGTTTGACGGTCAAAGATAATGGTGTTGGCTTTACGCTCGCAACTGTGCATCCACCCAGCGCGGCCGCCAGCAAAACACAGAACACTGGGATTGGGCTGCAAACCATGTACGAGCGCACCAAAGCGCTAGGTGGCCACTTCAAGATCGTGACTGCCCCCAGTCAAGGCACATTCATTGAGGTTGTGCTACCCATCTGAACACTTGCGACCCCTCTGGGCACCGGAGGGGTCGCACACCTAGTTACGAGCGAGCAACTTAATCATGACGCTACCCATCCGTGTGTTAATCGTCGATGACCATGCCATTGTGCGCGAGGGTTTGCGCACGCTTTTGTCGGAAGAGGCCGAGATTGAAGTGGTTGGCGAGGCCGCCAATGGACATGAAGCGATCAAATTAGTGGCGACACGGCGCCCCAATGTAGTCCTGATGGATTTAGTGATGCCCGAAGTAGATGGCATCGAAGCCATCCGCCGCATTCATCAGCGTGATCAGGCCTGCCAGATCTTGGTCTTGACTAGTTTTAGTGAAGATCAACGGGTGCATGATGCGATTCAGGCCGGCGCAATTGGTTATCTTTTGAAAGATATCTTAAAGTCGGAGCTCTTGCGCGCAATCCATGCGGCGATGCGCGGTGACCCGACGCTGCATATCGAAGCGCAACGAGCGCTGATCCGCCAGACGATGCCCACCTCCCCATTCCAAGCGCTGACTGAACGCGAATTAGATGTGCTGCGCCTGATTGCGCAGGGTAAGAGTAATCGCGAAATTGCGCATACGCTGCACCTGACAGAAGGTACGGTCAAAGGCTATGTCAGCACGATCCTGGCCAAACTTGAGGTGGATGATCGCACACAGGCCGCGCTCTATGCCATTAAGCATGGGCTGGTGTTGAATGCTTGATTCAAGTATACTACGGTCTTGTCAAGGATAGTTTGCATGCTTCGTAGTGACAACTTTAGTCGTTGTGCAACCAAGAACAACTAAAGTCGTCACTACGATCAACTACTTATTGCATTCTTGACAGCCCACTATTGCCACTAGAACAATGATTTCGTCAGACTGTCCTAGTGCTAACGAGGAGGATAGGACAATGCAAAATCCCATTCGTATTATTCTGATCATAGGCGGTTTACTGATGTTAATTCTGGCCGCTGGCTATGCTTTCCGATGGTCCTGGGCAATATCGACCTGGCTCTGGTCAGACAGCCCCTTATCATACACTTTTATCGCCTCGATGCAGGCCGCGATTGCCGCTGCCATGCTTTGGATTGGCATTTCCGGGGAATTCAGCGCGCTCGCGGCGGGGGCGCTCAATTTAATCGTAATGATGGGGGGACTCGCCATTTCGTTTGCGTTCATGTCCAGGCAATCTGCGTATGGTTTTCTCGGTAACTACGCGCTTGTTTGCGGGGTGTTTGCGGTGATTAATATCCCGCTTTTTGTTTGGAGCCGACGGATTCCACTGCGCGCAACCCATCCCACCCCTTGGCCCGTTCGCCTTTCTTATGTGATTTTTATCATCTTCCTGCTGGCAGTTGGCCTAGCGCTCATCCTACGTGCACCCAATATTATGCCGTGGCCCATGACTGCCATCACCCAAGCGACGGCCAAAGACGACTCGGTGGTCTTTGGCTGGATGTTTTTGGGGGATGCCTTTTATTTTGTGTATGCGTTGCTCTATCCACAATGGCGCCTGGCCAGCGCCCAATTGTGGAGCTTCCTGGCCTATGACCTTGTGCTGCTTGGGCCCTTTCTAAAGCTACTTTATGCTGGTCCGGTAAAGCCGCAGTTCAGAAACAGCCTGCTGATCTATACGGCTATTCTGATCTACAGTGGTCTCTTGGCGCTGTATTATCTCTTGGTCAACCCACCTGGGCGCAGTGCCACTAAACGCCGGGTGAATTATTATGAATTGCGATCTTGAGATTAATGGCGCAAAATTCACAAATGTGGATAAATTACGGTGACTAAACAACTGTCGGCGTCTACCCACTTAACCATTCAACTGCTCGGTGATTTTCGTCTGCTCTATGGCGACACACCGGTAACAGAAATTAATTCACCGCGCTTGCAATCATTGCTGGCTTATTTGATCTTGCACCGCAATGCGCCCCAGTCGCGCCAACAAATGGCCTTTCTGTTTTGGCCCGATTCCACCGATGCGCAGGCGCGCACCAACCTGCGTAATGCCCTCCACCAGCTACGCAATGCCTTGCCCGCCGCCGAGCAGTTTTTGCAAATCGAGGCGAATTCTCTGCAATGGCGACCCGATGCGCCTTACACGCTCGACATTGCGGATTTTGAACAGGCGCTGCAAACCGGCCAAAATGCCAACAGCCCAGCGCTACAGCGTGAGGCCTGGGAAAGTGCGCTACAGTGTTATCAAGGCGATCTGTTGCCTGGCTGCTACGAGGATTGGATTTTGCCAGTGCGGGAACAGTGGCAACGCACCTTTATCAATGCCCTAGAACAGCTGATTAATTTGCTAGAAAGCCAGCGCGATTATCCAAAGGCGATCGATTATGCGCAGCAGTTGTTACAACACGATCTGTTGCGCGAAACGACGTATAGCCGCTTGATGCAGCTCTATGCGTTGTCCGGCGATCGCGCAGCGGCGCTGCGCGTCTATCACACCTGCACCACAACCCTGGCTCACGAACTGGGTGTCGAACCTGGCCCAGCCACGCGCAACATCTACGAACAACTGCTAAAGCTAGAAGCGCCACCCGCTGCCTTGAACATGTTACGTAGCACTTCTCTGCTAATCGGGCGCGATGAGGCCTGGGCCAAGCTGCAAAGCGCTTGGCGACAGGCAATTCGCGAACAGCCTACCCTGGCCCTGGTGGCTGGCGAAGCCGGGATTGGCAAGACGCGGCTCGGCGAGGAGCTGGTGGAATGGGCAAGCCGCCAAGGCATCGCAACCGCCGTTGCCCACTGTTATGCCGTGGGCGGACGGCTGGCGTATGCCCCCGTGCAAGAATGGTTGCGGTCACCCATTTTCCGGCGGGCGCAGCAAACGCTGGATCCGCTCTGGCTTAATGAAGTGGCGCGCTTGATGCCCGATCTGCTCGTTGGTCAACCCCAGTTGACGCCGTCGCCTTTCGCCGAGACATGGCAACGCCAACGGCTCTTCGAAGCGCTTGCGCGACTGATCTTGCAAAGTAGCGAACCGCTGTTGTTAGTGCTCGATGATATTCAGTGGTGTGATGGCGATACGCTCGAATGGTTGTCCTATTTGCTTCGCTTCAAGCCCAAAGCGCGCCTGCTGCTGGTGAGTACGTTGCGTCGCGAAGAATTGTCCACCAACCCTGCGCTCACCCCTTTGCTGTTGCAATTTGGCTATACGAATCAATTGATTGAAATTGAATTGACGCGGCTGGGCGCCCCAGAAACCACGCAATTGGCCGCCAACCTGACCGGGCGCACCATCGACCCAACCTTGGCCGCGCGCATCTTCGCCGACACCGAAGGCAATCCACTGTTCGTGGTCGAAACCGTGCGTGCGGAATTAAGTCGCGGTGAGCCGGAACTGCGCAGTGGCAGACCAGAGGAGAATACCGCTGCGACGGCCCTTCCCCCCAAAGTCCAAGCGGTGATCAAAGGGCGACTCGAACAACTTTCACCGCGCGCCTACGAATTGGTTTTTGTCGCTGCCGTCATCGGGCGCGCGTTTCCGTTGGATGTCCTGGCCCAGGTGAGCGAAAGTGACGAAGACAGTCTAGTATGGGGACTGGATGAATTGTGGCAACAGCGGATTATTCGCGAGCAGCACGCAAATGAGCTGGGCGTCAACGATCTAGGCGCCGACACCTATGACTTTAGCCATGATAAAATCCGCGAACTAGCCTACACCAGCCTCAGCCCGATTCGCCGTCGCTATTTGCACCGGCGCGTGGCCCAGGCCCTGGAACATTTGCGGGCAACCAACCTGGACACGATGAGCGCGCAAATTGCCATCCACTACGAAGCCGCCGGTCTGGCGCTGCCGGCCATCCATTACTATCAACGCGCGGCGCACATTGCCCATCAACGCTCGGCCCTGCAAGAAGCGATTACGCATCTAAAGCAAGCGTTACATCTGTTGCCCGCGCTGCCCGACAATCAAGCACGCGCCGAGCAAGAATTGGCCTTACAGGTGGCGCTGGGCCCGCTCTTGTTGATCACCAAAGGCTATGCGGCGCCCGAAGTGGAGCAGGCGTTTCAGCGAGCCTGGGCGGTATGCCAACCAATCGGTGGTACGCCGCAACGTTTCCAGATTTTGTGGGGCCTGGGGCGCTTTTATATGGTCAAGCCCAATCTAGCCAAAGGCGACCTGGTCGCGCGACAGTTACTCGCTTTGGCCCAGGAAAAAGAAGAACCTGATCTGCTGGTTGAAGCCTTTTGTGCGCTTGGCACCTATCGTTTTCATCAGGTGGACTTGTTGGCGGCGCGCGCCTATCTGGAGCAGAGTATGGCGCTCTATGATCAGCCGCACCATCGCAGCCACGCCTTACTTTATGGACAAGATCCGGCCGTGGTTGGCATGGCCTATCTGGCCTGGACACTTTGGTGCCTGGGCTACCCCGAACAAGCGTTGACGCAAATGCAAGCGGCGCTCACCCTGGCCCATGAAATCGCCCATCCCTATAGCTTGGTAATTGCCACCACCTATGCCAGCGTTCAATATCAATTTTTGGGCGATGTGGAACGTTGCCGCGCCCACGCCGAAAACGCAATTGCGTTGGCCACGCAACATGGTTTCACATTGTGGCTTTCGATGGCAACTTTTCTAAAAGGCTGGGCGTTGACGCGCCAAGACGATTTCGAGAACGGCTTTGCCGAGATGCAGCAAAGTATCGAGTTGTTCCGCAACACCGGTGCTGAATTGGGGGCGGCCTATTTTGCGGGTTTGCTGGCCGAAACCCTGGGTCGCACCGGACAACCGGACAGTGGCCTGATTGCGATGAACGCAGCCTTTGACTTGATCGAGCGCACCGAAGACCGGTGGTGTGCCGCCGAGTTGCACCGGCTGAATGGTGAATTGTGGCTGCAAATAGATCCAACCAGTACAAGCGTGCTTGGCCTGAACACAGCGTCGGAAGCCGAGATCTGTTTCCAAATGGCGATCACCGTGGCGCGCCAACAACAGGCAAAATTATGGGAATTGCGCGCCACAATGAGTTTGTGCCGGCTTTGGCAGCAACAGGGCAAAGCGGCGGATGCGCGTCCACTTTTAGCGGCGATCTATGCCTGGTTTCGGGAAGGACTTGCTTTGCCAGATTTAGCGGCGGCGAAGGCGTTGTTAGCTGCGTTGTAATCGCTGTTACCGATGGGGAGCCACCGTTACTAACGCCTGTTACGCAGAGCGGGTGTGATCGTGTAAAATAAACCTCCCAAAGGAGGTAAGCATGAACAAGCAAGAAATTTTTGACATCTATAGTGGCTATTGATTGATATAGTGGCTATTGATTGATATAGTGGCTATTGATTGATATAGTGGCTATTGATTGATATAGTGGC
>JBBREZ010000022.1:0-27922 GCA_038225095.1 Caldilineales bacterium | reverse complement strand
CCCCCTAGGAAGGGAGGGGACTGTTCGCACCGCGGGCACACAGCGCCATCAGGGACAGGCGCAGTCACCGTTCCTCCCCGCTCCTGCGGGAGGTTAGGATGGGGTAAAAAACTCCGCTTTTCAAATTGATATCAGTTTAGTATGCCGTTAGTTACCCATAATCAGTCCCATTTTAGCCGAATCCCAAACTTGCAGCTTGAAGATTGGCTTACTTAAAACTCAATCCTGGAAGGAGCCTATATGACCACCACCAAAACACCGCTGCGCGTTGCCATCATCGGCACGGGGAAGCGCTCCGATTATTTGTATGGCCCGATTATCCAAGCCTTGCCGGAAGAAGTGGAACTGGTCTCCGTGTGGGGGCGCAGCGCTGATTCGGCCAAACGGCTGGGTGAAAGTCTGGGCGCGCCGTGGTACACCGATCTGGACAAATTAATCAGTGAAACTGCGCCGCAGATTGGCGTTGTCTCCGTAAATTATGGTTCTAATGGTCAAGTGGGGATCATGGCGGTGGAACATGGCCTGCATGTGCTCTTGGAAACCCCAATTGCCCATAAATTGAGCGAGGCCGATCAGATCATTGAGATTGCCAACCAAAAGGGCCTGAAAATCGAAGTCGCCGAGCAGTTTCATAAGCGACCTCTGGAGCAGATCAAACTTAAGTTAATCGAATCGGGCATCTTTGGGCAGGTCTATAGCTCGTTTAACGACTTCGCTGGTCATGGCTATCATGGGGTCAGCGTGATGCGCAGTTACCTGGGCTTTGACGCTAAACCCTTGTGGGTGACAGGCGCTGTACGCCAATATGAGCTAGCCTCGCATTGGTCGCGCTTGGCCGATAAGACTGGCCCACGCACAGAAACCCAGGAGCACGGCATCATCGAGTTCGAGGGGGGACGGCTGGGGATTTTCCACTGGACGAGCGTTGGTTATGACGCGCCTGCGCGCTGGTGGCGCAGCAGCCGTTTCTTGGCCGAAAAAGGCATGGGTATTACCGTCGGTGTGAATTTAGAGGTGGAAGAAAAGTTAAGCCTGCTGGCGCCAGACGGTCAAGCGCCGCACTTTATTACCTTGGAGCGCCGTTGGGAACGCAATGATGGCGGCGCACTGGTGGCGATAGTGGCGCACACGGGTGACCCTGCTTTGCCCACCGTGCAATGGGACAATCCCTTCCGCCCGACACGCAAAGGGCACGGCGTGCAGTGGCATGACGACGAGATCGGCGTGGCCGGCTGCTTGATGAGTTTGGTCAATGCGGTGCGCAACAATACCGAACCAAACTATGGGGGGTATCAGGCGCGGCTTGACCAGGAATTAATTCTGGCGATTCGTCAATCTTCATTGGACGGTGGCAAACCGGTCCATTTACCCTTGAATCCTGCGGAGCAAACGATCTAATTCCGGTTATGACAGTTGCCAGGAAAAATTGTTACACAGAGCGCGCAGAGGAGACACAGGGGAATACAGAGCGAAAAGCCTTCGCATGGTTATTACTCCGCGTGCTCTATGCATTCTCTGCGCGCTCTGTGTAACGTTGTTACTCTTAGCTTGCAACTTCAACTTAAGGCTTTGCGCGCCGCCGGCTGTTCATCCGTGACCATCGACACGTTTAGCAAGCTCGCGATTGACTCTACAATCTGAAACGTGGCCTGTGGATGACCTAATTGCCGAGCATTGCGGGCCATTTTTTGTAAGGTAGTCTGGTCTGTTCTAAACCAACGCTGGACAATTCTCGCAATGGCGGCTGGATCTTCGCAATGGACGCCCACTTGGTTGTTGACGACATAGGGCACATTGCCTTCCTCCTGGCCGGGAATAAACCCACTGAGCACAATGGGCAACCCACGACTCAACGCCTCGGCAATCGTGCCTGGACCGGCTTTGGTAATGATACAATCGCAGGCCGCCATCCAGTCGGGCATATTATCTACAAAGCCATTGATCAGCGTCGGAATCGGCCAAGTCTGATCCGCCAATTTTTCGCGCAACCGTTGATTTCTGCCACATATGATCACCAGTTGGCCCTGCGCACGTCCACGGCTAGCCAGCCGCTGGGCGACATGCTGGGCAATTTCAGCCACCGGTCCGATGCCTTCGCCGCCGCCCACCACCAGCGCGGTTGGCAAACTGGAATGCATGCCGAGTTCTTGGCGCAAGATCGCTTTAGGGCGCGCCAAGGCCGCAAAGGTCGGACGCACCGGCAAGCCAAATAAATGCAATTGGGCCGGTTGCAAACCCGCGACCAGCGCGTGCTGATACGCCTCATCGCTCGCCACGTAACAGGCATCCACGGCGGGATGGAGCCAAAGCGGGTGGATCGAGGCCAGATCAGTGACCACAGTCACAAAAGGAATGCGGCGTCCCATCCGCGCCAGCGGCCGCAAGGCGATTTCTTGCACGAGCGGGTGGACCGAAATAATTAAGTCCGGGGCAAACTGCCGGAAGACACGCCTCACAGATTTTTCGGTGATTCGGGGCACAATCTCCCCCAGAAACTGTAATAATCCTGGGTATTCACCGCTTTCCCAGAGCAACTTCCAGAGCCAGGTGGCGTCATTGGCTAGAAAGGAGTAGCTTTTGGGCAACTGATTCAGCGGTTTGGGCAGATAATCGATTAATAAATCAATAATATCAACTCGAAAGCGGTCGCCAAAACATTGGGCAAAGCCGGCTTTGAGGGCTTCGGCGCTGGCGCGATGGCCGCCACCGGTGTTGCTCATGAGGATGAGAATTCTCTTTTTTTGCATAGGGTACATTACATCGGATCCTCCCGCAGCGCGCCAGGAGAATAAATTTTTGCTGATCTGGATCGAGTGTAAAGCCAGTTAAGTTACACTTGAATATCTGCTAAATAATAGATGGTTTTATCGAAAATTCTTGTAATCGCAAGGTTCATCATAACAAATTGCCGCCTTGCCGCCAATAATAAGAACTGCGCAAATTGCAGTATTTGCGCAGACAAAAATTGGCATCATTAATTGAATTAAGGCGCTACTAGAACTAGAGAATCTTAATAGGCACCGCGTGCCCGCAAAACGGCGGGAATGGAACGCAACAGGATGCCCCAATCCATGGCCACACTCCAATTTTCCACGTAGTAAATGTCCAACAACACCATCTCGTCAAAGGTCAAATCGCTCCGCCCACTCACTTGCCATAATCCTGTCATGCCTGGGCTAGCGGAGAGGCGTTTCTTGTGCCATTCTTGATAGCGCGCTACCTCTTGAGGCAGATTAGGGCGCGGGCCGATCACACTCATTTCGCCGCACAATACATTGTAGAATTGTGGCAGTTCATCCAGGCTAAACCGGCGCAATAAACGCCCCACACGCGTCTGCCGTGGATCGTCGCGCATTTTAAAGAGTGGACCGCTGGCCTCGTTGAGATCAGCAATCGCGTGGCGCATGTCATGGGCGCCATTCACCATGGAGCGAAACTTGTGACACTGGAACAACTTGCCATTTTTGCCGACGCGCGTCTGGGAATAGATGAGCGGTCCTGGCGAATCTAGCCGAATCGCCAGCATGATCAGCAGCATCAAGGGCAGCGCCAGCAAGCCAAGGATGCCGACCAACACAAAATCAACCACGCGTTTTAACACCAGATTCCAACCCTGAATCGAGACTTCACGCGTGCTGATCAGTGGGATGCCATTCAACTCTTCGACATGGAGTTGATTTTTGGTTAGTTGAAAGAAATCGGGCACAATTTGCGCGCGCACCTTGTATTGTTCACAAATGCGCATCAGCCGTTGGATCGTGCGATGACTTTGCCAGGGCAGGCAGATGATGACGCTATCGATGCCGCCTTTTTCGATAATCTCGGCAAAATTATCAACTGGCCCCAACGCCTTAAACCGGCCAATATCGTTGCTGCCTTTGGCTGGATTGTCGTCCACGAACCCAACCAATTGATACCCCAAATCTGGTCGCGCCGCTACAGTGCGCATCACCATCCGCCCAATATCGCCTGCGCCCACCAATAAAACGCGTACAACACCAATCTCATACTGCCGCAGGTGCTTGCGCGCCAGCATAATTACACAGCGGCTGGTGCCCAATAAGATCGTGATGGCTAGTGGTGTATACAGGAAGATCAAGCGGCTGTAGAGGAGTTGACTCCAGGCCAAATTAAAAACGATCAGGATGACGACGCCGAGGGTGGCCGCGGTGCCAATCGCGTAGGTTTCTTCGGCCAAGTTGCGCCCAAAACGATAGGGGTAGACGCCAGAAAAACGAAAAGAAAGTAAGATGAAAACGACCAGAATCAGCGCGAATGGCGTATAAGACCATAAACTGAGTTGATTAGCCGGATCAACGGCGCGGAACCATTGTAGCTGATAGCGCACATAGTAAGCGCTCATAAACGCCACAAGAATTAGCAGCGCGTCCGACACGACAAGCAGATATTTCCACCAGGCAGGATCAACCCGGCGCGCCAGCCGCGCCAGCGTACTATCTTGTTGGGTTTTTGTGCCAACCCCACTCATGGTAAGTGAAGGGTTGGCCAGGTTAATCCGATTCACCGTTGCCATAATCCGCTAGTTATAAACAACACAATATAATAGACATGATCGGGATTAACCGCGTTCAGTAGCTAGGTAAACACGTAGACAGGTATCCCGGTGACACCTGCCGATTTCCCGATTTCCCTAGCTACCGTTCGGCTGAGACGTTCGACGCGACTTCGGTGTGAGCGCTCAGTCGAAGGCCAGTCGAGTCGCTCACGGTTCGGCTGAGGCTCACCTCGAAGCGTCGAAGCCTGTTGACCAGCAGGGCTGGCTTATTCCCGATAAGGTCTAATGTGCTTTGCCAGTATACTTTGTTACAGTCTACCACACTTCCGTAAAAACGAACTTGCTACTGGTTTTGACGACGCGTTGGTCTTAAAGACGGCGTTCCATTAATGAACCATCTGATTGTAGACGGCGGCGGTGGCCTGCGCCGTGCGTTGCCAAGAAAAGTTTTGCGCCTGGCGTAAGCCTTTGGCGCGTAACGCTAAGCGCAAGGCTGGCTGATTGAGCAGTAAAGCCAGGCTTGTGGCTAAGTCCTCTTCACTATGGGGCGGAAATGTCAACGCACTGTCGCCAACGACTTCTAACAAGCTAGGAATTTGGCTACACAATACCGGCGTTCCACACGCCATTGCTTCGAGCACCGGCAAGCCAAAGCCTTCGAATAAACTGGGATAGACAAAACCCTCCGCTGCCCGATACCAATTGGGTAATTCGGCCTCGAGGATAAAGCCTGGAAAAAGCACACTCTGTTCCAAGCCAAGTGCCTTCACCAGCTGAAAAACCTGAGTATAGAACCAGCCTTTGGCGCCCGCAAGCACTAATTTTACTTCACGTTCTTGCTCATTCGCCTGGCTGCGCCAGCGAGCAAAGGCTTTGATCAGCAATTCCAGATTTTTGCGTGGCTCCAGGGTGCCCACATACAGCAGAAAGCGTTCGGGCAAACCACGATCAGCGCGAAAATTTCCGATCAGGCGCGCCGCGCCCGGTGTAAATTCTGCCGCGACGCCATTGTGCACTACGCTGATCTTGTGGGCCGCCACATCAAAATAATGCATTAAGTCGTCGGCGGTCTGTTGACTAACCGCAATCACATGCGCGGCCTTCGCCACACTGGCCCGACACAATTGCGCTAAATACAGGCGCTTGGTCAGGCGTAGTTTCTCTGGCATGCGTACAAAGCTGAGATCATGAACGGTAACAACGCCGGGCTTGTTGGTCGTCAACGGCAAGACATTGACTAAACCATGCACCAAATCCGCTTGCATCTGGCGCAACTTCAGCGGTAAGATCAACTGTTCCCAAGCGATGCGGGCCAGTGGTTGCTGCAAGGGCCAGTGCGTTACGTCCAACGCCATGCCGTCCGCTCGGAAAGCGGGCGTATTAACAAACGCTGTAAAATGATGCTCTGTTCCGTGTTGCCCAACCAATTCACCTAAATGCTGTAAAAGATGCCGACTATAATTGCTGACACCCGCACCGCGATAGCTGGCTTGGTCGCTCAAGAGTTGCGCATTGATAGCGATATGCATAATCAATACGAATGGTGAATAATTAACTGTTAATTATTCACCATTCATTATTCCTTCTTCTTTATTTTTAACAACCGCCAGTACACCGCCACCGTCTGCTGTGCCACACTTGCCATCGTATAACAGTCCAAAACGCGTTGGCGTCCAGCCTGCCCCAACCGAACCCGTTCTGTTGGATTGTCCAGCAAATATTGCAAATGTTGGCCTAACTCCGTGTGATTACCCTCGTGAAAAACCAGCCCAGCCGGACCAATCACGTTGGGGATCTCCCCGCTGTCACTGCCCACCACGACGACCTCGGCACTCATGGCTTCGATCAGGACGCGACCAAATTGTTCTTTCCAGGTCGGTAGGGTGCGGCTGGGCAAAACCAACACATCCAAATTTTGATAAAAGGCCGGCATTTGGGCGCTGGTCAGACGTTCGCCCAAGATGACTTGATCGTTCAACGCCAACTTGGCGATCAATTGTTGCCAGTTGGCGCGCTCACTGCCTTCGCCGACAATCTGTAATTGCCATGCGCCGCGTAAATCAGCCACGGCGCGCAATAACAGATCGACGCCTTTTTCGGGCAACAGACCACCTGCGTAACCAATGCGCAAGGCAACAGGGCGAATGGCGGGCGCAGGCGGTGGGCAGAAAATTTCTGGGTCCACCCCAAACTGCGGGATGACGGCAAGTTCGCCGCGATATCCCTTCTGTCGCAAAACGGTGGCCGCGTCTTGATTGCCCGCAATCGCCACCGGCGCCCGGCGATAATTATCTTGTTCCAGCCAGCGAAAGGGGGGTGGATAGCAACGCTCTAAATTTTGCCACGTAAAAAATGTGCCCGTTGCGCCAACGCGTTGGGCCGCGCGCAGCCCTAACCAGGTTGCCAAGTTATACGGTTCTTCGTCCATGTGCACAATGTGTGGGGCAATCCTTGCAAGTTCGCGCGCCAGCGTTGGATAGAAATGCCAGTGAAAATTCCCGTTAAACCGGATCGGAATCACCTGAAGTTGATAGCCTTGCGTATAGCGCCGCTCCGCCACCTGATGGCCGCGCCGATCACCCCAGGCCGGTGGCGTCAACACGGTCAACTCTATGCCCAGGCGGGCCAGCTCTTCTGCTTTGCGTTGATACGCACCGACCACCAATGCTTTACTGACTAGGACGACTCGCATTCGGCGTATTATAATGGTAGGACGCTGTTTAGCCAACTGTTTAATCAGCAGCAAAGTGGCGAGCTTGCTGCCTGTTTGTTGAACGCACCGTACATTTGTACAGTAGCAACAAGCATTGAAGTTATGATCGACCTGTACCAGACGGATGATTTTTGCTGTTTTTGATCAGGAGAGCATAAAATATGAGCAACATAAGTGATGAACTGCCCAGTGCCAACCAGCCGGCGTCACGCAACATGGGCCCTATGACCGCTGATCCATTGGCTGTATTTACCCGTTGGTTTGCCGAAGCATTAGCCGCCGATATTGTTGAACCGTACGCAATGACGCTCGCCACCGCTACGCTGGACAATCGTCCTGCGGCGCGCATGGTGCTCTTGCGTGGGTTTGATGCGAACGGTTTTTGTTTCTATACCAACTATGAAAGCCGCAAAGGTCAAGAATTAATGACTAACCCGCAAGTTGCGCTGCTCTTCTGGTGGGGTAAATTAGAGCGTCAGGTGCGCATTGAAGGGCACGTCGAGAAGCTTACGCCAGGCGAATCCGATGCCTATTTCAACAGTCGCCCATTGGGTAGCCGCTTTAGCGCGATTGTTTCGGCCCAAAGCCAAGTCATTGCCAGCCGTACGATTCTCGAAGAGGATCTACGGGCGTTGGAAGCCGAATACGCCGATCAACCGCCGCCGCGCCCGCTTTTTTGGGGTGGCTATCGCGTCGAGCCTGCCGTGATTGAATTCTGGCAAAGCGGCCAGCATCGCCTGCATGATCGCCTACGCTACACACGGCAACAGGATGGCGCCTGGACCACTGAACGCTTGGCGCCGTGAATGGTAGAATTGATATATGATTACTGATGATCTGCTAACCGAACTTACTATCCTTGGCATACCCTTTCTTGCCACGCATAAGTGCGGTGACCGCGCCCAGATGATGCCTGCCACCTTGCTGGCAGGACTGGCATTGGACCCAGACGCCCGCGTCCAATTAGCGATTATCGCACGCTTGCTGGTTCGACCGGATTATGCCAGCCATGCTCCACGGGCTGTCTCTATGCTGCCATCGGCACCACGATTGTTGCTCATGCGTTACTGTGCTGCTGCTGCCTTACTTCAAAAGAAATATGCCGCACGCCTCAATGGTTTATTGGGGTAACAGATTCCGCTGCCTGACTTGTTTTTTGATGATCTCGACATTCCAGCCATAGGTGAGCCAGGCGTGCAACTTCATGCATTGAGCGCTCAGCAACGTACGCGAAGTGGAGAAAAACTGAACTGGTTGGGTACGTATGAACATGCTGCGCAACGACTGATCACACACTTGGAAAGAGAAAGTTTATGGGCGATGTAGGCGCAGAGGAAATGCGCCAATTTTTACAGCAATTGGCGCAACGTTACACCGAACCAGCCAACCTTTACCTGATCGGCGGTGGCGCATTGTGCTTATTGGGCAACCCACGTCGCACCCTTGATCTTGACTACGTTGGCGACGATTTACACTTGAATCCCTTCCAGCGCATTATTGAACAAGTGGCACGCGAGATGAAACTTGAGGTCGAGCCCGTGCCACTTGCTACATTTATTCCGCTGCCGGATGGTGCAGACGAACGCAGCCTTTTGCTTGGTGTCTTTGGTTCAATTTCTGTGCGCATCTTCGATCCGTATAGCATTGCGCTGAGCAAGCTTGATCGTGGCACCAAAATTGACTTGCAAGATGATGCTAGGCTTACGGCCATGAGGTTTCTGTATGGCCTTACCTGACGTGCTAACCGCTTTACGCCGTGACCAAAATTTTATGGCCAATGTGATGACTTGGCGCACCTTGCCGGCCCAAGCGGCCCGTTATGCGCCTCTGCCGGACAGATTACATTCCGCTTTACGCGCTATTTTGCAAAGGCGCGGCATGGGGCAGCTTTACAGTCACCAGGCCCAGGCGGTCGAATTGGCACTGAGTGGTCATAATCTGGCCGTTGTTACCCCGACAGCCAGTGGCAAAACCCTTTGTTACAATTTACCTGTGTTGCAAAGCCTGCTCACTGATTCGGCAGCGCGCGCGCTCTATCTTTTTCCGACCAAAGCCTTAGCGCACGACCAACTGGATGAGATTGGAGATTGGAGATTGGAGATTGGAGATTGGACTGACTCGACTCAATCTCTAATCTCCAATCTCCAATCTTCCACCTACGACGGCGACACACCCTCCGCTGACCGAGTTCGCATTCGCAAGCAGGCGCGCCTGATCCTCTCGAATCCTGATATGCTGCACGCCGGCATCTTGCCCTATCACACGGCGTGGGCGGATTTTTTGGCAGGGCTGCGCTATGTGGTGATCGATGAGATGCACACCTATCGGGGCGTTTTTGGCAGCCATGTCGCCAATGTGCTGCGCCGTCTGCAACGCCTCTGTGCCTTTTATGGCAGCCATCCGCAATTTATTTGTACAAGCGCCACGATTGCCAATCCAGGCCAACTGGCCGAACGCTTGATCGAACAACCCGTCACGGTTGTAACCGAAAACGGCGCACCGCGCGGCGAAAAGCACATTATTCTCTACAATCCGCCACTTTACGATGCGGAACGCGGTCTACGCCGCGCCGCTACGTTAGAAACCCAAGAACTGGCGGCGCGCTGTGTGCTGGGTGGCGTCCAGACTCTAGTGTTTGGCCGTTCTCGGTTAACAACCGAGGTTTTATTGACTTATTTGCGCGAACGAGTGGAGCAGGAGACAAGGAGACAAGGAGACAGGGAGACAGGGAGACAGGAAGACAGGAAGCAGGATGACGTACATTCCGCATTCCGCGCCCAGAGGGCACCCGTGCAATCCGCAATCAGAGGTTATCGGGGTGGTTATTTGCCTACGGAGCGGCGCGCAATTGAAGCCGGTTTGCGCAGCGGTGAAGTACGCGGCGTCGTTGCGACGAATGCGTTGGAATTGGGCATCGATATTGGTCAATTGCAAGCGGTAGTGCTCTGCGGCTATCCGGGCAGCATTGCCAGCACATGGCAACAGATCGGCCGCGCTGGGCGGACCCGCGAGGCCGCGCTTGCCCTCTTTGTGGCCACCGGCGGTGCGCTGGATCAATACATCATCCAGCACCCCGAATTTATCTTTGAACGTTCGCCCGAACACGCACTGATCAACCCCGACAATTTAATGCTATTAATTGACCATGTGCGGTGCGCTGTTTTTGAATTACCTTTTCAAGCGGATGAAGCATTGGGCGCCTGTCCGTTCACGGCGGATGTGTTGCAGCTTTTGACCGAACAAGGGGATATACAACAACAGGGCGCGCGCTTCTTTTGGCAGGGTGAAGGTTATCCGGCGCGCCAGGTCAGTTTGCGTACGACAGGCAGTGACACCGTGATCATTCAGGCCAGTGCGCCAGGAAGCGGGGGAACAAATCGCGTGATTGGCGAGATCGATTATGCGAGCGCGCCCTTGCTAGTCCACGATGGCGCCATTTATTTGCACGAGGGCCAGAGCTATCGCGTGGATCAATTAGATTTGACCAACCATCTGGCGCAAGTGACGCCGGTTGAGGTCGATTATTACACCGAAGTCGCCGCCGAAACTTCGATTGACATACTGGCCGAACATGAACAGCGCTTAGCCACCGGCGCATTGGTGACGCATGGCGATTTGCGGGTCAGTTCTCAGGTGATTGGGTTTCGGCGCATCAAGCGTTTTACGCACGAAAACCTGGGCGTGTTGCCGCTAGATTACCCGCCGCAGACGATTGAGACAAGCGGCTATTGGTTCCAAATCTTGTCCGAGACCCAGACGCAATTGGAGCAAGCCGGACAATGGTATGATTCGCCCAACGATTACGGTCCGAACTGGCAAGAGCAGCGCGCTCGTGTGCGCGCTCGCGATCACTATCGCTGCACGCGCTGCGGCACACCCGAATTGCCCGACCACCAACATGATGTTCATCACCTGATCCCATTTCGTACGTTTGGCTATGTGCGCGGGATCAACGAACATGACAAATTAGCTAACCAACTGAGCAACCTCGTTTTGGTGTGCCGCACCTGTCACCAACGCTTGGAGACGGCGGTGCGGGTGCGCAGCGGGTTGGATGGGCTGGCCTATACGCTCAACAATCTGGCGCCGCTCCATCTGATGTGCGATCCAGGGGACATTGGGGTGAGTGTGGTGCGCGGCGCGCTGAATACAGAATCCGGAATGCGGAATGCGGAATCTGACCAGCCGCCTGTCTCTACGAAAGGGTTGTCGAAGATTTATGTGTACGAACGGATGACGTCCGGTTTGGGATTCAGCGCGCGCCTGTTTGAATTGCACGATGAGCTCTTGGTGGCCGCGCAGGAATTGATCAAAGATTGCCCATGCCAGCGCGGGTGCCCGGCGTGCGTGGGGCCGGTGTTGGAGAATCCACAGGCGCAGCTAGAGACGAAACGGTTGACGTTGGCGCTGTTGGAGGTGCTGACGACAGGCCGGATGACGTCGCCCGCAGTTGATGGGTTGGGGGATGTGGTCTTTTAAGGGGTGTGAAGTCCAGCGCAACGAAAAGTAACGCTAAGGATTGAGCTTCAAAGGCACCGCTCGTTCAAAGTGTCAGGTTAGGGTCTATGCGCTCGACCAATAAGGGTCAATCAACATGAAATCAGGCTCTATTTTGACACGATTTGGCATTATAGGTTGACGGCAGAGTAGCGTATACGCTACTTGGCAGTTTAGTCAGGCTACGCTGGATGTTATCGCCTAACGGTTTGCGTTAGTGGTGGTGGGGCGGGCGTGGATTCACTTTGGGAGCAGAAAAAACTCGAAGCGAGGAAAATGCTTGAAAATGCGGCAGAATCCCCATCGTCCACTGCACGCTTTGTTAGGTGGCGTTTTTAGATTGGGCTTGTCGGTTTTCTCGCTTGCTATAGCCGCAGCAAGCTTCTGGTACACTGCAAACTGCGCTTTAATGGCCGCCTTACCGTGGTCAACCTCTGCCTTGGTGTAGCTTTTTCGGCCTTGCCTATTTGTGCCTCCTTTGATCTATTCATAACGGAAATTTCTGATTTCGCTTGGCGCTCACGCATTCTTTCGGCTTCTCAATTATCAACAGCCGATGGTCATTATGTTTTAAACGTCTCGCATTGATTCAATTGCGTCGGCCGCATTGAGTCTTCCAAGCTTTCCGCCGCCAATTTGAAATTGTTGCCATTTCTCCGGCTAGCTTCTGCCGTTAGGTTTGCCATGATTACCTCGCTCGGAGGTACTTGCCCGTTAGCGAGTCCTTCGCCTTTAGGAGTTGCTTTGGCGTGCCTTCAAACACGACGGTTCCGCCCTTGCTGCCACCCTCAGGTCCCATATCAATCACCCAATCGGCGTTGCGAATGACGTCTTGATTATGCTCGATGACAACCACTGTATTACCTGTGTCGACGAGCCGGTTAAAGATCGTTAGCAAATGTTCGATATCCGACATGTGCAGGCTGGTGGTAGGCTCGTCCATCACATAGATGCTACCCTTTTTGTGTAGTTCGCTGGCTAGCTTAATGCGCTGGCACTCACCGCCTGAAAGCGTGCTGAGCGGCTGACCGAGCCTTATATAGCCCAAGCCCACATCGCTCATCGCTTGCAGCTTCGGCCGGACCTCCTTATTGTCGAAGAACTCGAGGGCCTGATCCACAGTCATTTCGAGTACATCGCTAATGGATTTTCCACTCAGCTTGTAGGCCAGGACCTCATCCTTGAAGCGCCTACCCTCGCAGACTTCGCAGGGAAGTTTGACGCTTTCCAGAAAGGTCAGATCGACGTACACAACGCCTAGGCCTTGGCAGTGTTCGCAGGCGCCTTTGGAGTTGAAACTGAACAGCGCCGCATTCACCTTGTTGGCGGTTGCGAAGGCTTTCCGAACATCGTCCATGACGCCTGTATAGGTAGCCGGATTGGACCGGGTCGAGGCACCCACCGGGGACTGGTCGACGACGATGGCATCGGGATGTGCCGTCAGAAATGCTTCGTTGATAAGCGAGCTCTTGCCCGATCCAGCAACACCTGTCACTACAGTGAGTACTCCGCTAGGAATATCGACATTGATATTCTGAAGATTGTTTACTTTGGCATGTTTGATCGGGAGTTGACCGGTCGGCGATCGGAAGCTCTCTTTAATCGGCAATCTGCGCGTAAGATACTTTCCGGTCAGGGTATCGGCGTGGAGCAGGTCGGCGAAGCTTCCCTCAAAAACGATCTCGCCACCGTGCGTGCCGGCATGAGGGCCGAGATCCACAATATGGTCGCCAATTTTGATTACATCAGGGTCATGTTCCACGACCAAGATGGTGTTGCCTTTGTCGCGCAGTTTTTGTAGCAACTCGTTTAAGAGGTGCACGTCGTGTGGATGCAAACCAACGCTTGGCTCATCGAAAATGTAGGTAACATCGACCAAGCTGCCATTGAGGTGCTTCACCAATTTCACACGCGCCGATTCACCGCCAGAGAGGGTATCGGTCTCGCGGTCAAGACTGAGGTATCCAAGACCGATATCGATGATATTCTGCAACCGGGCAGTCACTGTTTTGAGAACGCCGGCTGCAACCGAATCCTTCTTGATAGCCTTTATAACAGTAATGAGCTCACTGACCTCCATAGAAGATAGCTGCGCAATGTTGTACCCGCTAATCTTACAGCCGAGCACTGCCTGGCTCAGGCGGGCACCGTGACACAGCAGGCACGGCCCCAATGCGAGGTAGGGCTCAATGGCTTTCCGAGTGCGTTCAGGGCGGGTCTTGAAGTCGCGGCGGATATAGGCCTCGGCAAACTTCTCCATAAGCCCCAGATAGCTCAAATTCGTGGTGGTGCCTTGCATTTTGAATTTGAGGTCCTTGCCATACAGCAGCAGATCCATCTCTTTCGGCGTGTACTCGGAGAGCTTTTTATCGTTGTCGAAAAAGCCGGAGGCCTGGTAGATATGTGTTCCGAACATCGGCACGACGATCGCCCCTTCATTGAGCGACTTGGACATATCCAGCATTTTGTCAGCAATTGGGCCGACCTTGCGCCCTAGGCCCTCGCACTCTGGGCACCTTCCGGCCAGATCATTGAACGAAAACATATTCGCATTGCCTATATGCGGCATGCCAACGCGGGAGAACAGGAGCCTGAGTATGGTTGTAATATCGGTGACGGTACCCACGGTCGAGTGCGATCCTCCGCCCAAGCGCTTCTGGTCTACGACCACTGCCATGCTCAAATTCTCAAGCGCATCGGCGTCAGGCTGCGGATAACGGGGCATAAAGTTCCGCAGGAACATACTGAAGTTTTCGCTTAGCAATCGCTGCGATTCATTGGCAATCGTATCAAATACGATTGACGATTTGCCGGAACCTGACACCCCAGTAAAGATAGTAATTTTACGTTTGGGGATGCGTAGCGACACGCTCTTGAGGTTATTCTCGCGGGCGCCGCGGATTTCAATATATTCTTGGACATTGCGGTTTGTCATGCTTTTCATTTGATCCTTTTCTCCACCAACATTGCTGCCAGCGGGATCGCTTTTAGAATTCTACCGGTGTACCGAGACCACAATAAGCAAGCTGTGGTTGCCGATGGGCGGGACAGGAGCAGGGCTCAAATAGCCGGTCTGGTTTGAATGCGCCGGAAACGTGGATGCTTGTAGAAGCCAGTGCCGCCGAACCAAAAATTCAGCGGGGTTGCCGGTTTGCGGGGAGACTCCAGGCTGTACCCGACAAGCTGGTGCGGGCGGACAGCTTCAAAAACCCGTGATCAGGCAACCTCCGCTGCAATGGATGTTCGGGCGCAAGCCCACCAAAGAACGATTGCCTCCCCATCACTTGAGCAATCGTGTAAACCCTTCTTGTTCAAAGTGCTTATCGGTGGTCAAGGCTTGGTACAAATTGCGTTGGCGCATCAATACAAAACTCACTGCATCACACAGAGAATATTCTTTATCCTTGCGCCCCAACAACAAGGCAAAGGCTTCCCGATGGAATCGCTCATCAATCCAGACAAGCTCAATGTCTGGATTGTCCATCAACGCATCCAGATAGTCAAGCACCAGTATACGAGGAAAACGCCGCGCTGTGGCTAGCGCAATAAACTCTGCCAAGACATAACTGTGGGTAAGGTGCACCTGGTTTGCTTTATAAGCTTGGAGCGCTTGGTGATGAAACGGTTCACTCTGATGGTAGAGACAAAGCAATCCTGACGTATCGAGGAGCATCAATTCTCCTCGTGGGTTGCCATATAGGCTCGTGCCAGATCGGCATCGATCTGCTCATTGTCTGCACCGGTTGCATATCCTAAATTCAATGCGCCCACATGACGCTCAAAGCGTTCTCGCGCCCGTTGCTTTGCAGCTTCCCCCCGCTGTCGTCGTTTGCGTTTCATCTGTAGGAGCTGGGAAGAAGAGGGCGGAGACTGAAATTCCGTAATCAAACGTTGAACTGCTTTGTGCAGTAGCTCCGCTTGCGTCATTCCTGCTTGTTGGGCGATTACTTGTAATGTCTCCTGCTCTTGTTCCGTCAGAGAAACATTGGCGATGACTAACATATCGTTATACCTCCATGAATTGATTCTGCTCATTGAAGTATAATAGAGTTACTCATTACAGGCAATCAGGGTAGCTTGCGAGTAACCGGCTTATGTTTTCTCTGTTCGAAATCCCCGTGACCTGGTCTTGCGCCCGAACCATATAATTAGACGGAAAGTTTCCGTATAATACGCCAATTTTAGCCGATGATACGGAAATTCCTATCGGTTCTTTTGTTCTGCTCGTCTTTGTGCCTTCACAACCGCACACATGATGGAATGGATCCAGCCGATCCACTGGTTTATGATACCAGGAAGCAGGCTACATGTGCTGAAATATACCTTTTCGCGGGGATTGCCGCCTGGTAATCGACAAAAAAAACTCAGGCTCCTGGTGGCTATCACGATAGTTGACCCCGGCGGTGGTGTACAACCACTATTCCGACCGCTAGCCGAGCATTGGCAATTTCTTCACACAAGAATGTTTTGAGTTCTTATTTTTGTCCATTTCTGGTCTTGACATTGGGGTCAATTATACAAGCGTTTGAGCCAGTCAATATCCTGCGCCAATTCTTCGGCTGTTCTTCCTATTGGTACAGCAGGCTCCTTATGATAGCCAATGAGAGTGCCATTGCGCTCATAGTGCACGACGCGTACGCAATATCCAGCTTTATCGTGAAATACTCGGTAGGTCCAGATCATATTTTATATCCACTTTTCCACGCCGCTCAATATTCTGCACTCCGCAATGCGCACTTCTTTTACCCTTCCTGCGGCTCCAGATGCACCAGCGCCTCGCCGACATTCGGCACATTGGCGCGGATCGCTTCTTGCAGCCGGGTGCTTAGTTCGTGCGCTTCGACCACGGACAGTGCGCCGTCTACCAGCGTCTCCACTGTAATAAAAAGCCGGCCCTCGACCTGGCGCACTTGAATGTCGTGGGGGTCGCTCAAATTTGGAATGGTCGCAACGGCTTTTTCGATTACGCCGGTGATGCGCTGCTGGAGGCCGCTGCTGACGTGGGCGCTGGGCAAAATATCGGCGTTCGCCAATTCGATATGGCTGTGCACAGACTGGATCTGGGGCTGGCGCAGGAGGATCACCTTTTCAAGCCGATCCACCATTTGGTGCGCCACGGCCAGGGTTAAATTCGGGTTGACGCCCACATGCAAATGTAAGCGCAATTGGCCGTCAATCGACTGCACCGACCATTCGTGAATCATGACGCCGATTTCCTGAGCCGCCAGTTTGGTAGCCGTGTAGAGATCGGTGGCGCTCTCTGGCCCGCGTTGGGCCTCGGCATGTACGGTCACATCGTCGACGCCGGGCAAGGCGAGCAAACGACGGCGTACTTCGTCGGCGATGGCGTTGGCCTCGTCCATCGAGAGGATGGGCGAGACACGCACATGCAGATCAATCGCCACATTATCGGCCAGGCCACGATTACGGATGCGATGGTAGCTTTCGACCCCGGCCACTGTGCCCACCACTGCACCAATCTGTTGGGCGTCTAGTGGCGCCCGATCGACCAGCGCCGGAATATTTTCGCGCACTGTGTCCACGCCAATCTTGGCGATCACACCGGCTACCAACAAAGTGACGATCGGATCAGCCCACAGATAACCTAACCAGACCAGCCCAAATCCCACCAGCACGGCGATGCTGACACCGATTCTGGCAATCGTGTGGCGGGCATCAGCAATCAAAATTTCGCTGGCAAGTTCTCGCCCTTTGCGCAATTCCCACCAACCCGTGAAAGCCTGCGCCACACCGCCAAAAACTAACGCGCCAATACTCCACCAATTGACAATCAGCGGTTGCGGATTGAGCAGATGATCGATGGCGCCCCTAGCCAGTTCCCAAGCCGTGATGAAAAGCGCCGCAGCGATGAAAAGAGCGGCCAACGTCTCAAATTTACGATGGCCGTAGGGGTGATCTTCATCTGGCGGTTGGCTGCTAATGCGCACAGCGATCAGGCCGATCACGTTGGAGAGGCCGTCGAACAGCGTGTCCAACCCATCCGCCACCAAGCTAAGCGCGCCGGACCAAAGCCCGACGCCCAGCTTTACCACAGTGGCGAGCAGATTGAGTAAAAAGGTGACGAACAGCACCCATTGAATGGCTGAATAGTTACGATTCATAGTGAATGGTTAAGTATTCTCCCGAAAAAGCATCCCATGCGCATACGCGGCGAACCACATTGTAACAGTGTAACGTAATCGAGAAAATCATGCGAAATATAGACTTACCATCTAAGCAACGGAGCGGGAAAGTAATTACTTTCCCGCTCCGTTGCTTAGATGGCCTTTACTGAATGCCTCGATCAGAGGTTTTCAATCAGATAAACGTATATTCTGGTTCATCCTCGCCATAGGCCGCAGCCAGATTTGCTTGTGCGAATCGCATCCAGGCATTGGTACTCATCATCGTGAACGTATGGTAATGCACGATTAATGCTGAACTCATGCAACGCTGGCTGCTGTGCGATTGGGACAAGTCGAATTAGCGGTTTTGTCTTGTCAGTGAGCACTACTTCGGCGCCGGCTACGACCAGGGCAATCAATTCCTGAAAGTGAGTCTGAGCTTCGTCAATATCGATGGTCTTTGTCAACATAAAGTTGTTTCCTTCATCAGTCGCTTCCATTTATGGTAGCATCATAGAACAGGGATCGACAATTGTAAAGGATGATTGGAATTCTATTTCAAGCTCACTGGTTGCCCAGTCTGGCTCGACTCAATGATCGCCATCACAATTTGGGTCTGGCGCAGTCCATCCATATGATTGGGCAACGGCCCCCGCTGCTGCCAACTCGCGGGCATAGCTGTGCTTTCCAGAATGCTATCGATGATTGGCCCAACCAACGCCATCGTGCCGCCCGCGACATCACCATAATGTTCCAGTGCCAGCGCCGTTTCACCACCGCCTGCGGCCAGTGTACCGGCGGTGGGCGCTGGCCGATGGACTTTAGCCGCCACATTGGCGCCGAGTTCGAGCAGCGCGGCCTGATGCTTGAGCAGCGCGTCTGCCCCTAATCTGCCAGAAAGATTGGCGCGCCAACTGCGCTCGACGCCGAAGCCCGGCGCTTTGTTATAGATCAATGTGCCTTCGCTGCCAGAGAAGCCCAGGTAAAATTCCACCAGTTGATCCATATGTTTGATCCATTCGGCTTTGACACGCATCTTCAAGCCACTGTTAAAGGTCAAAAAAGCATCGTAAAGATCTGGTGTATAGCCCAACACGGTCTGCTGGCTAATCGCATAAACATCCGTCACTTCCGCTGGGGCAAAATACCAGCGCAGCAGATCGACGACATGGCTGAGCAGAAAGTGAGCGGTGGACGAACCAGCGGCGAAATCCTTGGTACGGTCGCCCCACATCTGTGTTGGCACGCTGATATTGTCGTCCAAACGCGCTTCGCCATAGACCACGCGACCGAGGAGTCCGTTCTGGATCACATAGCGGGTGGCGATATCGGTGGGTACGGCGCGATTGGCAAAGTCGATAAAGAAGCGCGTGCCGGCCCGTTCTACCGCGTTGTAAATTGCATCCGCATCGGCCAAACTGGTTGCCAGTGGCTTTTCTTGCAAAATGTTCGGCACGCCCGCCGCAATCGCCGCCAATGTCGGGGCGCGATGCAGATGATCCGGCGTGGCCACGACGACCAAATCGAGCTGGTGTTGCTTGAACATTTCATCGTAGCTGGTGAACGCCACCGCGCCAAGTTTAGCTGCCACTTGTTCCGCCGCCGAGCGGCGAAGATCGCTGACAGCGACGACATTCACAGTGGATAGACTATGCAGAAACTCGGCGTGCTGCTGCCCCAAAATCCCCAGACCAATGACCCCTGCTTTTAGTTTGTTTTCCATCTATTCCTCCGTATCGTTAGCAAAGAATTGTTACAGTAATTCATCCCACCCTGCCCTTTCCAAAGTGGAGAAGGTGCCGTCGCTAGCCAGAACCTGCCTGAGCGCAGTTTAACCGGCGTCAATTAGCGATAGAGGCCGGCGGGAAAATACTGAGTTTCGGCAAAAAACGCTCACTGTAGCCAGTGTCGAACAAAATCTGGCGGTGCGTCGGATGCTATCCTATCATTTCAACTACCGCGTGCGAGTCGTTTTCCACCAAGCGACGAAACGGTCTATGCCTTTATCCATCGTAACGCATGGTTCGTAACCCAAATTGCCACAAGCTGGCGAATTGTGCAAACCAGGGCCAGGGATCATCACGCCGAAAGATCAGAGCTTGACTGCACTTAAACCTGGTGAATCAGTGGCGTAATGCAATCCCAGGGCACACCCGGCAACGCATAAAACAACGCCGATGGGTGGCTGATGAAAAAAATAAGGGCAGGCAAGCGTGCCCACCCTTATCAGTTTACTAGGATTTACAACAGCCTCAGATCTGGCCTACAGGTTGACAGTAAAACGTTATTTGCGCATGATGAGGGGCAGATAGAGCGAACCCATCGGCTGAATCCGGGCCGGTGTCAGCGGATCGCCCAGGAGCAGGAATGTTTGAAGCATATCTTGACAGCATGCATTATTTTGGCGCAGATCATCATAGCCAGCGGCCACTAATTCACCCAGATGAGCTTTCATCGGCGGCGCAGCCCATAATGCATTATAAAAACCGTGTTGCAAATTAGCGTGGCCAGTCGCCACACTGAGACCGGCTGGTCCCCAAACCGCCACCGCGCCGCCTTGCGGGTTTAAGAACATGCGCTCATCGAAGGTTGTGCCAGAAATCGCTGGTTTGGTAAATTGTGCAGTATAGCAAGTCATCGACAGCGAGATAAAAAGGGCGTCATAATTCGAGAGCAGATCGGTGTCATACAAACTGAACAGATACCCCTTGGCCGCGCTTGGATCGGTTGACGCCCACTGCCAGTGGTGGCTGTGACCATTGTAGGTGACTAAACCAGCGCCAGCGTTCAGGTCGGCCAACACATCGGACCAAGCAGTATAGGGATTGGCAATCCGCCACGGTTCCACCCCCTGCGGATCGCTAACCTGAGGATAGGGATCATAGTAAACCCGCTTCGCAGCGAAACCAAGTTTATGCTTATCATAACAATGCGTGCCATACTTGCCATCCTGGTAACAGTCTGGACTATTGGCATCTGTGTTATTCGGATCGGGCGGATAGGCCAAAAATTTAGCGCTGGCATTGCTCTCTTTGGCAAAATCGCCTGCACCATCTTTCACAGCTTTCCCAGTGGCATCCAGACCCGTAATGTAATTATCGGCGAGAAAGACACTTTGTCCACGCCAGGCACCCATCCTTGAATCCGTCTCGTAATGGATAATCTTTTTAACGACATTCGCCAGTTCATCAGCGCTTTTAACCGGGAAGCGACCAATCCACATATCGGCATTAAAGAGTTGACCATCACCGGTCAATGGATCATCACCATCTAACTGGACAAAACAATTTTCGCAGGCGGTTTCACCCAACCACGGGTCCACATTGGCCATATAGGCGGGCATAAAGTCCGTATTATTTTGTTTTGTATAGTTATGGGGATCCCATGTCGCATCACCGACCAGCACCACAGAAATGGGCGCTGGTTGCCAGTTGGCTTTCGCAAAACGGAGGAAGCTGCGAATCGCCGGTGCCGAAATTTGACCAAACCCCCAAGCGTCATAAATATCTTGAACGTCAAGCACGGTGGCGGTATAACCCTGCGCGCGGCGCTGGGCTAGCAAGGGGTCGAGGGCGGCGATAAATTCTTTCGGGGCAATGTAAATGGTGTCAGCCCCGGTAGCGGCGCTAAAGACCACAGGCGTATGCGCAACGGTCTGCGGCGTTTGTACCGTCCCAGGCCCGGCCAGTAGATAGTCGTGGACATTGGGCCCGTCCTGAAAACCAGCAGCGGTGACGCCAGTCAGGAGCACAGGGGCAAGCGGATTGGTGACATCGTAGAGTTGATATTGAGCATTGGTCGCCGGTGCATTTTGCCAGCTATAAAGCCAATCGCCGTTTACACCCGAAAAAGTTGCCCCTTTGTTTTGAAAGTTCAGCGTCACCGGGCGCTGCCAAAAAATACGATCGAGATTGAGCCCCTCGACATTGGGTGCAGCGACGGTCGTGCTAGGCAGCAAAGTGAGGTGCAGTTCGCTGGCATTGGTCGATGTGATCAAAGGCAATGCCCAATTCTGGATTAGCACACCCTGCGGCGCACTGTTCCACTTCAGCGCGGTCATCACGTTACCCAAATCAACTTGTAAATTATACTTCGCTCTAAAATAGGCGCTTAGGGTAAAGGTAAAGGTGGAGGTGCCAGCCGCTAACGGTAAAACATTGTTCAGGGTGACGGTGGCGGTCGGATAGGTGGCGGGGTTTCCTTGTTGCGATGACACCACTTCCATCTGGGTGTTAAACCAATGATCGCCATCGGGACCAGCCTGATTGGATTGATAGACCAGATTCTGCTCCCAAACTCCCTTTTCAACCGCAGTAGGTGTTGTGGTTGCAGCACCCGGCGCCACTGAACGAGTCGTCATGCGCAAACCATTGTTGGCGTCAACCGTAAGCCAATAGACTTCGCTCAGATTCCAGCGATCATCGACACGTGGCGCATAGAAATTCAACGTCAGGCTGGGGGTTTGGACAATTTCCAAAGGAATTTCTGTGCCATTATAATAAAGGTGAACTTTGGACAAGTCTATGGCAGCCGGATTTAATCCTGCCTCAACCAGAGCCTGGCTGCTGATGCTTTGCAGTCCGCCCTGGCTCACCATCACTTTGACGGCGTTGCTGGCGGCAGCGGCATTCGTTGGCGCAAGACTGCCCGGCACAACGACTGCCGCTGTTACATGACTGGCCTGCGCAGGCAACGATTGAAGAAAATTTATCATGCCGCCTGTGATGGGCGTAGCACTAGCCACCTTTACTTTCAAAGCTGTGGCAAATTTTGTCACGCCATTGTTTTGATAGAGCGGGCTGATCGCCACCACAGCAATCCGTTGACCGTGAATTTTCCCTTCGCGGATGATAAAGACCGGCGCTGTCGGCAAGGCTGACTTCTCCTGCGGCTTCAGGTCAGTATGATCAACCCAGTCCAGCGCGGGTGGCTGTAATGGGCCGGAAGGTTGTAAATTTTCTTTCCAGTCCACATTACGCACTTGATCCACTTGCAGCGGGGTCACTGGCGCTTGATCGGACAGATGCAAAGTGATCAGTTGCATTGGCAGGTCATAACCCTGAAAATGTTCAACTGGCAAATTTTGTAAGGCGGCTGTGCTAGCCTCCACGGCGGCGGCGGAAGCAACAGTAGCGCTTACAACATTGCCCCATTCCAGCTCAACACCTTCGCTTGTTGTCGTGACGCGGACATTCGTGGTTCCGTCTGGCACGATCTGTGGTACGATCTGTGGCACGGGCGCTGCTGCGCGGGCAGCGAGGGGAGCATTGGCTAATGCCAGGCTAAGCACAGTCAACAGCACAAAAAGCCGGGAGATCCACATAGAAAATTTTCGCATTTGCTCCTCACCAAATTGAATGACTATCCATCACTGATTAAAGCTAGGCTGGCAACTCAGTATACCGCATTCTGGGGCGACAAATATTACATTTCTCTTACCAATTTTATAGCACATCAAACGTAAGCCATGTGATAAGCGCATAGAGCCTTGCAACGGGACAGCGCACCACCCCAATCAGTACAAAGTAAGCTAGCGCATCGTTCTATCGCCTGCGCCAACCATTTAATGGCACAGATTGACTATGTTTATTCATGTATATTGAAGCAGGCACCACTAAACAGAAACAAGCACTGCCTATGCATTGCGACTGGAACAGCCTACTGTACATGCAGGGCGAACACCTGTCGCTACAAACCACTATTCGACAACTTTTTTCTGCGTTTACTCTACCTTTGCAACAAATTTCATAAGCCTCATTGCTATAGTCTTACGATGGCAGATTGCAATGACGGTGCTAGGTTGCGTTTATTGACGGACCTATAGTAACAGATCAGCCTTATCTAACCGAATGCGGCAGCATGCAATGTCGATTCTAGCCTTGCTGGGTGGTAAAGGCCAAATTTGGAAAAATGTACGGCAGTTGAGAAGAAAGAAACGGGACAATTTACAGCGCGCGCTGTAAATTGTCCCGTTTCCTGATGCTCCTAAATTTACAAGAAAACTGACTACTCTTTCTCTTCTTTTTCTTTCTTGCGCCGCGAAGAGATGGCCGCTGATAAGGCAGCTAGACCTGTGCCAAAGAGCACAACCGTCACGGGCTCAGGAATCCCCACTGGCCGAGAAGGCGACGGTGGCACTGGTGTATTGGTCGGTGCAGCAGATGTAGGCGGCACAACCGTCGATGTGCCAGGCACCGATGTAGCGGTGGGGGGCACCGAGGTTGCCGTAGGTGGCACCGAGGTTACCGTAGGTGTAGCCGGTTGAGCCGTGGGTGTAATCGCGTCAACCTGTGCCATAACACGTGATTGAGTGCCAAAGTTGGGCAAAAGCGCCAGCGCTAAAACTACTAAAATAGTAGCCCAAAAAATTGATTTCATATGAGTAGCACTTTTCATTATACGAGTTCTCCTTACCTTGAAAATGACGTTGAAAAGATGATGGTGAACAAATAACAGGCTAAGTATAACAGAGCCAAGCGACTAAAAGATGTCAGCAGATCAATAATAGTTCAACAAAAATAATTGTAACATGCAACAACAAAAGAAGGAAATCAGATTTTAGATAGCTTTGGACCAACTAATTATATCGCACAATAACAGATTAAAAAAGTTTCGTCAAGCACTGAATAAATTAGCCTTGTACATCCTTGTTGCTGTTAGTATTAGTCATTTTATAGGTCAATGCGCGCAAATAAGCCAAAAGGCAATGAGAATTTCATTGCTACTGTAGCCACTTAGGCTTTGAATGATATTGTCTTGGTTAAATTAGCAGGCTACCGATAGCGTCAATTAATTGTAGTTAATTAGATGGCATTTAGCATGCCGCACTGGGGTCAAACGTGCACAAATTCAATGGATCGCGTATTGATCGCGTTGCCTAATCGTAATCTAGCTTTAATTATACTTTACGACTGTGGCGCTAGTTTATTGACACGAGCAGATCCGTGTCTTATACTACCGCCGTCTAATCAGACAGAACATAAATTAATATGGAGGTGTCGATGAAAGAAGTACCGCCCCAAGCAGTCAATCATCTCACGTCCCCGGAACCATCCACCGCACCCATCATCGTCGCCCAATCAACCGAGGAAACCCAGGCTGCCACCACTCAGCTTAACCGGCGTCATTTGCTAGTTGGCGCCGTGACCGCTGCAGCAACCTTGACGGCGTTAAGCGCGCCGTCGCCAATCAACGCGCAGGTAACGCCAGCCGCAGAGCAAGCAGCCGCTGTACCTGCAATGCGTTCAGCGCAGCATGCTATCAATGCCGCGGCGGGCACGCCCCCACCCCTGCCCGCCCTCAGTGTGATCGCACTAAATCGAATGGGCTTTGGCCCGCGTCCGGGGGATCTTGATGCTTTCAACGCGCTGGGCAATACGCCCGAAGCCGCGCTGGCCGCTTATGTCGAACAACAATTGAACCCGGCTAGTATTGATGACAGCGCTTGCGATGCCATTCTAGCTGGTTATCAGTTCCAAACGCTGAACAAGCCCTTGGCGCAGCTTTGGGCCGATCATGTCAAAACGCCGATGATCCCCTATGATGTGCGCCAACTGCCTGTGCGTGAGACCGAAAAAGCCACGTTGCTCAAAGCGGTCTATAGCAAACGTCAGTTACAAGAGGTGCTCGCCGATTTTTGGTTTAATCATTTCAACATTCAGGGCTGGGATTATTGGGCTGCGCCCGTCTTTGTACATTACGACCGCGATGTGATTCGCGGCAACATGCTGGGCAATTTCCGCCAGATGTTGGGCGCAGTAGCGCAAAGTCCAGCCATGCTCTATTTTCTGGATAACCAATCCAATTCGGGCGGCAATCCCAACGAAAATTATGCGCGCGAGTTGTTTGAGTTGCATACGCTGGGTTCAGAAAATTATCTTGGCGTAGTCCCGCTGACGGTTAACGCCAACGGTGGCTTTGAGCATCCAGGACCCAAAGACGCCACTGGACGACCATTGCTCTATGTCGATGATGACGTGTATGGCGCGACGACCTGCTTTACGGGTTGGCGCATTAACACGGATACCGGCCTCTTTGCCTTTGACAGCGCGGCGCATTTCCCTTATCAAAAATTGGTGCTTGGCCAGGCAATTCCCGCTTCGCAGGGCATCAAAGATGGCGATGACGTGCTCGACATCTTGGCCCATCACCCGGGCGCCGCGCACTTCATCTGTCGCAAGCTCTGCCGCCGCTTGATCGGCGACAACCCGCCAGAAAGTGTCATCCAGGCGGCGGCAGCAGTCTTTACCGCCAATATAGACGCGCCGGATCAACTAAAGCAGGTGACGAAGACCATTTTGCTTTCAGCCGAATTTCGTACAACGTGGGGCGAAAAGATCAAACGTCCGCTCGAATACGTGACCAGCCTGCTACGCGCTGCCCAAGCCGATTTCAAGCCCGACGATGGTTTCCTCTGGTTTACGAGCCTGATGGGGCAACGCCTGTACTCGTGGCAGCCACCCAATGGTTATCCCGATTTCAAGACCACATGGAGCAGCACCATGCCTATGCTGCAGCGCTGGCGCATGTGTAATTGGCTGTTGAATTCATGGACTTATGGGGGAACAGACGCCAACAAAGATCAACTGCGCATCCAATTTACCAACCCACCCGCGCTTAAAAAACCGACGGATCTGGTCGATGGTTGGTCTAACTTGTTGCTCGGGCGTGCGCTGCCCGATAACGAGCGCCAGCCAATCGTTGATTTCATGGCGAACGGACACAACTCGACTTTCGATTTACCCGATAGCGAGATCAAGGAGCGGCTACCCTTCATGATCGGGTTGATCTTCATGGCGCCGTCCTTCCAGTGGCGGTAGCTTCTGTGAGCGAGGCAGACAGTGAATCAGTCTTTTACACTGGCCTACTTCCCACTGCTATCTCTCTTATTTAGAGCAAGGAGTAACCAATGAATAAACTATCCCGGCGCGGGTTTATGGTCGGTTGTTCGACAGCCATTGCGGCTATGGCGGGCGGACGATTAAGTTATATCGCGTTTGGCAACCAGGAACAAGAGCCAAACCAGGAAATTATCATCGTGGTTTTTCTACGCGGTGGCATGGATGGGTTGAGCACAGTCTTTCCGATTGCCGGCGCTGATCGGGGTTATTATGAACAAAGCCGCGAAAATATTGCGATCCCTGTGAGCGGCACGGGTGGTGCGCTCGGTCTCACCGATTTCTTTGGTCTGCATCCCAGTGGCGCGGCTTTTCTTGATCTTTACCAAGCCAAAAAATTAGCAATTGTCCATGCCGCTGGCCTGACCAGCGATACACGCAGCCATTTTGACGCGCAGCAATACATTGAACTGGGCACGCCTGGTTCCAAAAGCAGCACCAGTGGCTGGTTGACGCGCCATTTACATTCAGCCGACAACCTACCGACCCAGATTATTATGCCAGCGATGGCGGCGGGCAATTTAGCGCCAACCTCGCTGGTGGGCAGCAATGAAACGATTGGCATGACCAACCCCAACGATTTCACCTTCGGCGGGCACTGGCGTTATGGTTCGTGGCAGCAGCAAGCGCTGCGCACGATGTATGCCGGCAACAGTTGGTTGCATACGGCTGGCATCGACACCCTGAACGCGGTTGATGTCATCTCAAGCGCCAATCCGGGCAACTACACACCGGGCAATGGCGCCGTCTATCCTGGTGGCAGCTTTGGTGATAACTTGAAAGCCGTCGCGCAGATGATTAAATTGCAATTGGGGCTGCGCGTGGCGACCGTTGATCTGGGTGGTTGGGATACGCACGAATATCAGGGCGACAACGGCACAGGCTATTTTGCCAACCAATTTGGTCAGTTGACCAACGGGCTTAATGCGCTGTTTACAGACCTGAGCAACGCCAACGGCACCGACCATACCCAACGGTTGACGATTGTGGTGATGAGTGAATTTGGGCGTACGTTTAAGCAAAATGCCAGCCGCGGTACGGATCATGGGCATGGCAACGTGATGTTCGTACTGGGCGGCCAGGTAAACGGCGGCCAAGTGTATGGTCAGTGGCCCGGTCTGAGCACCGACCAACTCTATGACCATCGCGACCTCCAAATTACAACCGACTATCG
>JBBREZ010000021.1:0-28772 GCA_038225095.1 Caldilineales bacterium | reverse complement strand
ACGAGTATGTTGCCTGGATGGCAGTCTCGGTGAATGAGCTGCTCTGGCAACCCGCGCAGTGCACCCTCGAGTTCAGCCTCGCGCTCCAGCCCCACGCGCTTCACCATCGCGACCTGAGGCGCTGGCAATCCATCGCTAAGCGAGGAGATCCACCCAGCCACCCTACCCGCCAAGTCTTCACGCCAGGTTTTGCGGCTGACCTCCTTGTCTGGATAAGAGGCCAGCGCCTCGTGAAGCCCGGCAATAGCTTGCCCCGTTTGATAGAACAGCTCGGGCAGCAGCTCAGGGTCACTCGGATACTCGCCAGCCTCGATAAATTCGGAGAGGAGGTAGAAGCGCCCTTGGGAATTCACAGTAAATTGTGCGGATCGCGAAGGGATGGGTACCGGACTTGGAGACCCGAGCGTGCCACATGCGTTAGCACATTGTGAGTGAACTCAAGGCGGGGTAAGTTAGGCGCGTCGGAGATGTCTTTAAGGGTGAAAGCCGGACCAACCGTCGTGACCTTGAACACGGGATGATCTTCGTAGACGGCTTCAATTGATGTGATGGGTGGAATGTCCCATTCAGCAAGGATCGCTTGCAGATGGGCAACTCTCTCAGAGGCCAATAAGCCAGTCATCTTACCTCCATGCGCCAGACAGTCTGTAGCTTCAAAGATATCTACCCTTCCACGTCCAGCTAACCCTAAGCTCACCAGTGGGCGACGAAAGCACAACTACTCCGCTAACGAGACCACATCGCCGAAGGAAACAAGCCGAGATCACCCCTGAGCAGAGCGAATCTGGTGCAGCGGATGTTCGGCCGCTGGCCGCAAGCGAAGAACAAACCTCGCCATCTCCAACCTTTGTTGATGATTACGAACAGGCATCGCCGACTGATAGCTGTTGCGCTTGGCTTCCTATGATTTGACCAAACATCTCAAAGAACAAGCTCCGCCTCGGTCACCTTCATGGCCACCAAGCCGCTGAACCCCAACATCATCCGCACAGACTGCCCATGCACCACGATACGTCAAAACCATGTCGGAGCATATAGTGTTGGCGCGTGAGTCAATCACCAGCCACCTTCGTCACCTTCGCCTGAAAGCGGTCGGGGTACGCCGACTGATACCCCCAGACATCCAACTCAGGCAATGCCACACCTCGACTGCTGAGGAACGTCGTAATGTCGGTCCGGTGCGCAACACCATGATAGAACAGAGACATGAAAATCAGCCGCGCTTGGTAGTCGAAGGTCCAGCCGTTCCCCTCCTCATGCACGTTCTGAGTCGGTGAGACGCGCTGTATTGTGTCCATAAACGCCTCGGCTACTTGAGCCGCAAAGGTTGCCATTTGTGCCAGGCTGGGACCCTCTTCCCACTTGAATGCGGGTTGCGGACCCATTCCGTGGATCCGCTTGAGAAAGTCGGCTTCTGCACGCAAGAGGTGGCTGAAGGTTTCACGAATCGACCCATAAGCACCGGGAATGCTGGTTGTGAGCAGGTCCTCGTCGAGGTTCATACAGATCGTCAGAAGCTGCTGGTTGGCCCACTGATTGTAACGAACAAATTCGACCAGGGTCGGTTCGGGTTGAGTTTCCATGCTCAGCGTCTCCTTTCGTGCGGCCTGAACAGGCACTTGTCGATCTGGGCTTTCGTTGTGTCAAGCATCATCGCAGACCATTGTTATACTAAAGTCAATTTGGGAACCGGAGTTTTCCTGTAGGGGCAGTGCCTTGTGCCTGCCCGGTGCGGGTATCCACAAGGGAATACCCCTACGAATTCAAAACTCTGGGTTTCATTCTGACAGGAGTATAGCATGGCAAATGCCGCACCCGATGAATCGCTTGCTTGACCAAACATCTCGACAAACAATCTTGGCCTCGGCCAACCTCACTACATCCACGCGGCCGAACTATGACTATACGGAAGCTTTCCGGCTAATCATCCACTTTAGCGAATTATACGGAAAGTCCTGTCGGCTCTGATCCGTTCTGTGCGCCTTTGTGCATGCAAACTGGCATCATTAATTATGGGCTGTAACAATCCGAAAGGTTTCTTATTGCCCTCACTTCGTGCCGACATGCAGCGCCACAGTGCCCAGCATCCGTTCGACAAAAAACACATTGTGCAGACCGGCTTTTTCCATATCGAGCTTTAGCGCGTGCGGCGACGGAAAATTAACGGTGCTTTGCGGCAGATATTTGTACGCCCCGGCATCGCCACTGATCAAGGTGCCGATCAAGGGCACAATCGTAAAGAAGTATAGCCGAAAGAGTGGCCCTAGGAGCGTGTTGCTGGGCGGGGCAATTTCCAAACAGACCACGCGCCCGCCTGGTTTGGTGATGCGCGCCTGCTCACGAAAAGCCGCCATGCGATCAACCACGTTGCGCACCAGAAAGCCACTGACGACCGCGTCAAATGTATTGTCTGGAAAAGGTAGGTGGAAGGTATCGGCTTGCATAAACGGCAAATCGCGCCCCGGCAACTTGCCCACCCCAGCGGCCATCATTTCATAGGTAAAATCGGCGCCAAACGCCTGCACGCCAGGAATGCGCCGCATACTTTCATAGGCGATATCGCCCGTCCCCGTGCCCACATCCAACAAGCGCCCATGCACTGGCAAATCGCAATAATCGAGCAATTCACGCCGCCAGCGGCGGTCTTGTCCACCGGTCATCAATTTGTTCATTAAGTCGTAGGTGGGCGCGATGCGCGCAAACATGCGGTTGACAAAGGCCGGCTTATCTTCGGCGCCGGGTAGGATGGTAGCGTTTGATTGATTCATGGTTACTCGTAAGTTTTGTTGTAACTACTCAGGTGGAGCGTTACATTAGGTAAACAGGTAGACAGGTAAACAGGTAGACAGGGTATGCTACGTGTCTACCTGTCTACACAAGGGCTGAGTAGTTACGTTTTGTTATCAGTGATCAGCCAGGTATAACAGTCTAGATAATTTCCAGTGCTCATACGCTATGCAGCGCTATTGTCCGGGCAACTTCGACATGATAAGGCCATTTTTATACAACAATTCCTTCTACAGCAAACTGCATCTCAGTTGCTTTCTCAACAATTTTAGAAGCTGTTAAAATTTCTAAACGCACCAAGCCGCCATCATAGCCGAAATCGGCGATGATGCCAGGGCGCACTTCATCACTCTCACGAATTTTTGCATCCCGTAGGGTAATTACCAATGTGTCAGTTTCCTGATCGTAGAGAACTTTCATGGCAAAAACTCCTTCAAATATCGATGAATTTGAGAAGTCTTGTAGAGAGTTACGACGACAAACTCAAATTCATCAGCTTCGATAACCACGCGGAGTAGCATCGCTTGGTGTAATTGTTCATCAAAATAACGCCACATATAGATCACCCGCTTTGGCGGATCAGGCGTAATAAATTCTGGATCGGTAATGGCATGTTGCACTTCTAAACAATCAATTTCACGTTCAGTCAGATTTTGAACGGCGTGATTCGTCCAGCGAATTGCTTTCATAACGAATGATTTTGATAGCGGTCAATCGCCGCAATCACCGTTGCTGGATGGTCAGCGAGGACAGCGTCTACGCCCAGCTTCATATAATACCACATGCGCGTCTCGGGGGTTGGATCGAGCGGGGCCACGACTTTATTCAGTCGATGGGCCCACGCCACATAGCCTGGGTTCAGGTAAAGTAACGGCCAAATTGGGCCCAACAATTGCGCCTTACCCGATGGCCACGGATTCCAGAGGGTAATATTACCCGTCGGTATTCCCGAGCAGGCGGCCTTGACCGCCGCCACATAATCCGGCTGAAACGAGACAATCGCTGAACTTTGCAAGACGCCGTGCGCGTCTAACAATTCGATCAATTGTCGGGCGTGTTGCGGATCGGTAAAAAGCGGATCTTTGAGTTCTAAAAGAAAAGGAATTTTGCCCTGCGTATACTCGATCAGCTCAAGTAAAGTGGGCACCTCGGCGTCGGTCAGCGAACCATCGGGCGCTTTGGTATGCAACCGTTTTAACGCGTGCAACGGCTGATCGTGCAGGGCGCCTTGGCCGTCGGTGGTACGCTCCAATGCACGGTCATGAAAGAGCACAATTTGCCCATCACGCGTAAACCGCAGATCGGTTTCCAATACATCAGCGCCCTGTTGCAGGGCCATTGCAAACGAGCGCAGGGTATTTTCCGGCACCAACACAGGCACACCGCGATGCGCCATCACAAACGGACGGCCACGTCTTTTACGTTCATTACGAAATTGCTGCCAGTTAATCATATAGGAAAGCTTAGCTCGAGTTTGTACAAACTAGGGATTGGGCTTCTGCTTTACAAATCTTCTAGTGGCAGCGTTTTTGAACATCGGTATGTACCGATGTTCAAAAACGCTTTGCCTGTTTTCTCAGCCAAGAAGAAGCATCTATTGAAAAATGGTACAAAGCCGAGTTGGGAGAATATGTTGATTTCTCCTTGAACATTGTAAAGTAATTACACAAGATTGATAAGAGGCAAACTAGCAGGCAGTCCGCTCGAATGATTTGTTGGGCGGCGTTTCTCACATAGCAGCGTATTCATCTATATACCGATATAACTGATTCAAGCAGGGCGTCGGAACAGAGGTCACGTTGATTAATTGTCTAAACTCGTCAGTCAATTGCTTCATCTCGTCGCCAGCCGCCCGCGCGTGTCGCGCGAAAAAATAATCGCCTGTAGAAGAATCGAGATAGCTTCGCCAGTAAGCAACTGGCACGACGAGCGGTAACCACTCAAACAAAACCGCAAGTTTCAAGGGCATGACAGGCATATTAAGCGCGTGTATCACTTTGAAGCCTTCACGTACCGCCCGCACCATCAGCGGCACTCCTTCGGACATTTTCGCTAATCGATAATTGTCTCCGCCGGCCATATATAAGGCTCCGGCAATAGACGTGACAAACGCCACATGCGCTTTTAACCAAGCATCAATCTTTCGGCTAATGCTGACAGGAAAACCTGCCTTTCTGAATGCCGCAGCAACTTGCTCCACACGCGGAGTAATCTGCCCATCCAACTCGCCAAGCATCGTTTGCTGCTGCGGAATCAGACCGTAGCGCACGACGTTGCCTTCCAAAGTTCCGCCTGCGCCCGGAAAACCGATCAGGATTCGCTCACAACCCACAGCTTCGCTTATCTCATCAAACCCCGCAGCGTTATTGTGCATAAAGAGGATGTTGCGTGTATTTGAATTGGCGGCAAGCTTCGGGAGAACGGCTGAAATTTGATTCTTCCGCATCAAAACAACAATAAAATCATAACTGTCATCTGGAGCTAATCGTTCTACAACTTTGACAGGAACAGTAGTTTTACGATTAGTGATAATATCTTCTAAAATGAGACCGTTTGCGCCAATGTCGCTTAACCGTGTTCCCCGCGCTAGAACAGAAACATCGTTGCCAGATGCCTGTAATCGTGCCGCATAGAGCGTGCCTAAAACTCCTGCACCATAAACGAGTATTTTCATGATTTCTTCTCCCGCATTCTAAGATTGACTTTATCTATTTTTAGGCACTACTACTTGCGGAGTGTTCGCCAACAGAATACTGAATGAAAATAAATGACTTTTCCCATAGTTTGCATGTCACGGTGAAGCTATGACATACAAAAAATCGCTACTGGTAGCAATATACACCTGAAGCTTCAGGTCCAAGATTGGACAAAGTCGAGCTAAGAAAGCATCTGAAAAGTCCGTATAGGTGCGGTTGTCCAACCTACGGGTCGGTGTAACCGCACGGTCTTGGTTAAATCACGCGTGTGCGGTTACAAACCGCACCTACACCATCCCGTCTAGGCGGCTAATCTGTTTGTTCAGACCGTCGCTTGGAGCAAAAAGCCAATGAAACACACTTACGTGAACTGTTAGCACTTCGGGCGCTAACCATTGTTAATCAAACTGCTGAACAGATTATAGTATAACAGCAAACAATGCATAGCTCTGAATTATTATCACATTACCAGAAGGGCGGCATCAGTCTAAAGCGGCAAAGCAAGCATAACAGCTTTACACCAAATAAAAACGCCGAGCTGGAATAGCTTAGCGTTTTTGTTAACAAGCGAATGGTATTGACCATCCTCAATCAGTGCAGCTTCTAATGCGCGGGAATCGTCAATTCCCAGCCGATGCCGATCATGTTGGGATTTTGAGCCAAGATTGGATATTTGTCGGCGTTGGCGGCCACTAAGGCTTGAACTGCAATGCCATATTTAGCGGCGATGCTGGCCAGATTATCACCGCGCGCCACTTTGTGTTTGCTAGCCGGTGCGCTGCCCGCGGCTGGTGTGGCAGTGCCGTCGCCAGCGGTAGGGATGGGCACTGTACTTAGTGGACCGCCCGAAGGGCCGGGGGTCGGCGTTATCAGCGGCGCTGTCATGTCGAAGGCAGCATCTGGCCAGCGCCCGGTGCCATAAATCGAAAAGGGATTTTCGCGTGTGTAAAAGGAGCCGCCGGTCAAACCGCGTGCCGCCGTCCCGTTGGTCTGGATGGGGACGGTTGTCTTAAAGCTATCATTGCTACACAGCAATTGCCAGCTTTCATATCGCTTCGGCCACCAGCCACCCGTATCGGAAAATACATCGCAAACCACACCTTCCGGAATATCGCGCTTGTTCATGATCTTTATATTGTCGCTGGTGCTGCCCGTAGGATTATAAATATTTTGCAAAGCCGCAGCCCAGATCCCCAAGGCGTTTTCTTTCAATGGCCGCTGCGGGGGGGCTGGCGCACTGACAACCGGGGGTGAAGCGGCTACACCAGATTCTCCAGCCGCCGTAGTAGCAGGTGATTCAGAAGAACTACCAAAGATTCCGCCAGCGGGCACTGCCGCACCCGCCGCACCAGAGCCCCCGGTATCCCAATTAACCCGTAAAGTAGAACCAGAGATACGGCTTAGCTCGCGCGCCATGCGGGTTTTGGGCAATGTATCGAAAACCTGGCTAAAGATCCAGTCAGCCGTGAACACCGCAACACACCCAAGCAGAACGGCTAGACCACCCAACACAAACGTAATGCGAACAACGTCAAAAAGCGTCCAGGCTTTTACACTGCTCAACACCAGTGGCACAAGCCGGAAGAAATAGAGATAGACGATGGCTAGGGCAATAATTACATAAAACGCGCCAGCAAACCAGCTTAAGGTATTTGCCACGACATTAGACGCCATAATGCTTCCTTTCGGCAATGCGAGGTGCGTTGATAGCCTTCGTGATGAGAATAAATTTTCGACTGACGCAATCGTAAGGCGAGAGCTAAACGATACGCTAGTCCTTGTCAATTCACGTCAAGGCCTGATGAAAGATAGTAAATACTCACGTTGGCTTGCTTAATTACTACAACAACGCTGCCTGCATCCATTGATAATTTTATTTTGGATAATTGCTAGTTGACGATCTGTACATAAAGCCAAGCGGCTAACGATGCACCTTATTGTTGAACCCACCACCCTACACTGCGCGCGGTTGGGTCAGAGAATAAAGCGTACCAACTTTGACAATCAAAGCCTTGGGTAAGGCCAAATCCGGTACAAGCAAAATTAATCGGCCATCTTTGATCAAACGCCATTAAGCCAGAATCAGCCGGACCAACCGAAAATAAACGCTGCGTGGCGCTTAGGCCAGCGACCTTAGTCGCCGATGTCCCATAGCCGGTGAAAATTGGCACAACCTTGACGCCTTCCACTGATAAATCGCCACCTCGATCAATATTATGAAAAACATTCCAAACTACTAATACGCCGTCGCCTTTGATGCCGGCCGCGGCGCGCTGCACCGACAAATAGTGTGCCAAGTCTTTGATCTCTTGGGATGTCACATTCTGCATAAATTCCATGTCGAAGGCTATTCCGTCCAACCCAACACCGACCAGGTCATCAATGGTGCGGCGGGCTTGATCCAGGTCAGCCGCAACATCCACAATCACTAAGCCATTCGCCCGATGCGTTTCATAGATCAAGCTTCGGGTCTGCGCAATGCCAAACTGACGGCTCAGGCGTGGAATCACCACAAAAGTTGGTTGCTTTCCTGTAAATGAGTATACATCGTTTTGCCATTTTAAACCCAAAGCGACAATATCCGCAGCACTGCATACGCGCCCCAATGTGCCTACGGTCTCACAGGGTGCGCCCCAGACCGCACTATATTTTGAACCACTGGCATATCCAGCACTTAAATAAGGATAAAAACCGTATTGGAAGTATGTGACTAAGTCACTATAGCGAATGCCTTGATCGACCATCCAAATCTGTAAGGCTAATAAAGAACTGCATAACGCCAACGGTATTATCAGCGAGAAAATCGCACTGGCGCCAATCCAAACATGATTCTTCCGAAAATTTTCAACTGTGGTGCGCGAAGCGCGTAAGGTTCCCAGCAAAAAAGTGCCAATCCCACGCGTGATTTGTATCGTAAAGTCCGGCTTGATTAAGGCCGAAATCAGCAAAAGCAAAAATAACAAACCACCCCAAACCTCTGGCCGCTGAAAAAAGCTGACCAACAATGGCGGCTGCTGCATCCCAACGACATCACCCAAACCACCCTGGCCGATGCTAGAGGCGGCGCAAAACTTACAATAGGGAATGGCATTGCGGTCAAAGTAGTGATCGAGGCGAACCCGCCCACCGACATGCCGATGAATTTCCCAATGGACATGGGGACCAAAACTGGTTTTGCCAGTCCAACCAACGCGTCCAAGTGGCGTCCACTGGGTCACCTGATCGCCCGCGGCCACCCAGATGCGGCCACCGCCTTCATCGATCATGTGGGCATAAATACTGGCAAAGCCGTCAGCATGATCGACCATTGCCCAACAGCCATAACCACCTGCATTGTTACAGCCGGCATAGATCACTCTACCACCGGCCATCGAGTAAACGGGTGTACCAAATGGCATTGCCAGATCCCAAGCCCACACCGAGTTACGCGCCAGATGATCTTCTTCATTCGAGGCCAACAGCGAGGCTGCCACTGGCGTTAACCAACGGCCATCGCGCGAGGTAAGCCGTCCTCCATTGAGTAAGGCTGAAAGTTGGGCGCTCGTTATGGCGAATGTACCAATCAACAAGCCTAATGCCAGCAAACTGGCGACAAGCCATCGACCCATGAACAACCTTGCTCTGTTATCAAAGTCCATTCTACTAGGGGACCAACGTGACTTAAATAACAATAGCAGGTAAAGATGTATATTGGCAACGAGGCTTGGCGCGAATAAAGCTAAGCGACGAAAGGTGCACTTGTCGCATCGATCAGACCTGTCACAGTCAAGATGGCTAGACTCAGCCCCGCTGTTCCAATTGTACCATAAGAATGCGACTTGTCTAGCGTGAAAAATTTTCACGTCTGACAGATTAACCGTTTGGGCGCGTTCCGAGCTGTCAAGTACGATGACTACGCGATATTGGCTATCCATAGCCCCTGTTCATCATCCAGCCGATGGGTTAGCAGATCGGCGTAAACTAATGCTGGGTGTTGGCGGCGCATGCTGATCAACGGTTTAAAATAGGCGAACAATGGTTGAGCCTGAGGGCAAATTGATCAAAAATGACGAACCTATGCATCATTTGGGTCAGGCTGGGTCCTCAGGGCTACGTCAAAGCTGAACCGTTTGCTATACGAATTACATAAATTATTTAGCACTGCCACAAAAGACCGCAACTCGACGCTAGTGTGTTGGCAACAAAATTGAGGCGCAGGCGTCTGCGCCGTGTATGGGCCGCCACTCCACTTTCACTCAATGTCGCGTTGCTGCCCAAACGGACTCCGTCGTGTAGTAATCGCTTGTAGCGTAGCCATGACATGTGATCGTACAAAAATTGGGTTAACCAGGCTTTGCATCAAAGCGCGTTATTGATCGGTGCGGTTGCGATAAAGCGTTGGATCGATGGCGCGCGTCATCTGGGCAATATCGAGTCGATCATCTAGAAAATGATTGATCGCTTGCAAATAAGGCATAGGCTCAACCAACATCTGGTTATAATCGACATCGATCACCTTAATATTGGGTTGGGTTTGCAGCCAGGCTTTGGTAGCTTGGAGATGCTTTTCAAACAGCGCAGCCAACGCTTCATCATCCGTTGCGCCCATCTGTTCACCGCGATGGGCCAGCATCTTGCGCTGCGAAGCCAACACTTCGGCCAGCCGACGTTGCATAAAGATCACGCGATATTCGTGCGCGGGCGGTAGATTGACCAAAAGCGCCGAGATCACTTTGACGACTTTGCCTTGCGCCGTAGCCAGCCAAGCACTATCGCCCTTATCCAGTTGTTTAACGCGTTCATACTCATAATAACCCTTGGGATTATCGTCATCGGCGGTGCGCAGCGCGTCGGTTAAGACGGCTAGACCACCTGCTTCTAAGATCTTCATCATCATCGACGTGCCCGAGCGCGGCAAACCAGACACCACGATCATGGGTTGCGCTGGAACAGGCGGTGCACTAAACGGCTTCGGGGCTTTGGCGCGAAATAGTTTTTGTAACAATAATTTTACCTCGCTTTATGCTGGCGAAAAATTTGGACAATGCGGTCAATATCCTGCGCAGTCACAAAATGATGGGTGGGCAAGGTCAGCAGTTGCTGCGCGATCGCGTCTGCGCCTGGATACGACCCAACGTTTAGCGACGGAAAAATTTCAGCAAGCGTTCGCCCATACATCCGACCAACGCCAATCCCAGCCGCCCATAAGGCCCCAAAAAGCTGTTCGCGTAACGCATGGCTGGTCACCAGGATCGGCAAACGCAGATAGATCGGCGCAGTTTGCTCACCCTGCGCAAGCCCCGGAATGTGCACAAAGTCAAGCTGTTGCAATGGCTCGATCAACCTTTCCGCCGTGGCGCGGCGTTGGGCATTATACGCGTCCAGATGCAGCAATTGCGCCAACCCAATCATGGCCTGCGCGGGCGTCAGTCTGGTCTGGACGTAACCCCAACTTGCCGCATGCTCCCCCACGCGATGGGCGCCCGCGCGCGTAGCCAACCACCAGCCTTGCGGATGAAAAGCTGCCGTAAATGCCGCCAAGCGTGCCACGGCCAAGAGCGATGCACGCTTAGATGGCGCTGGCAACGTCTGCCACTGCTCGGCAACCGCACGGACATTGGCGGCATCGCGCACACAGACGATCCCGCCGCCGCCCGTGGACAGCGGTTTGCCCGGTCCTAAGCTAAACAGCCCGTAATCACCGTGCGTGCCCACTGGTTTGCCTGCGATCGCCGCGCCCATCGACTGCGCGGCGTCTTCGATCAACACCGCGCCCGCTTGCTCGGCCAGCATTTTCACAGGCGCAACGGCCTGCGGCAGGCCAAAGGGATGCACCAATAATACGGCTAACGTTTGGCGGCTCAATTGCTGGGCCAACTGGGTGGGATCATAGGCAAACGTCGCGGGGGAAATATCAACCAGACACGGTTGTAGACCCGCGTCCAACACAACTTTGGCCAGCGCTGGGCAAGTATAGGCGGGCAAGATGACTTTGCACCGCGCGGGATCAAGTCCATGCGTCTGGAGACTCTTTAGTAAAAGATAGAAGGCTGTGCGCCCAGAAGCAGCGACGAAACAATTGGCTGCACCGAGGTATTGCTCAAGTGAGTGGCAAAAGCGTGCCACGGCAGCGGTTGGTGCGCGCAAGGCAGGCAGCAACGTAGCAGTGGGAAGCGGTGTAGTCACGGGCGCCAAATGGCGAAATAGAGCAGTCAAGACAAATTTTCCTCTTATATGGCAGTAGTGTATCAATTTAATCAGGATTTACGCAACCAACGTGCCGGGGACGGACGGGGCACAGCTCAAGGGATGAAACTAACATAATCGCCCCGTCCGTCCCCGGCACGTTCGGCAAGTTCTGTTAATCCAACTGGTCAACCGCCGGCAGGGCTGTGCGTAAGCCCAGCGCATATAACGCCGCCGCCGCCCCCCCAGCGCACAGGGCCAAGGGCAAACCCAAGTACAGAGCCAGCCAACCAACCACCACATTGCCACCCGTCTCAGAACCAGCATGCATGATGCTATAGAGCGTCATCACGCGGCCGCGCACACGGTCTGGGATCTGAAGTTGTACTAACGTGATTGCAAGGCTTTGCAAGATCAACAGCGCCGCGCCCAGCGCGACCAGGAGCACACAGGCAAGGATTAAATTGGTGGCAAAGGCAAAACAAAAAAGCAGAACGGGCAAGCACAAACTCACAATAGTTAATCGATGGCCCCGCGTGCGCGCGCCCCAACGCGCGAGCACAACGGTGCCCAGGATCGAGCCCAACGCACCGGCGGCCATCAAAAGCCCTAAGCCAATCGCGCTCGTATGCATGACGGCGTCGGCATACGCCGGGAGCAACCCCAACGCTGGGCCGGTTAAACCACCAACAACGGCCATCAAACTGATCGCGCCCAGCAGTGCTGGCTCGCGCCACAAGGTCAGGAGTCCTTCTGCCATCGCGGTTTTAAATGATCGCGGCGCGAGTGCAATCGTTTGTGGATCGTTACCAGCATTGACCACTGAATGATTGGGTGCTTGGTCCGCCGCAACATCGGTCACGCGGATCAAGGTCAGCATGATGATCGGCGCAATATAGGTGATTGAATTCAACAGCATAGTAAAACCAGCGCCCGCCGTCGCAATCAACAGTCCGCCCAAGCCATAGCCAATTAGGCCAGAGAGATTGAAAACGGCTGCGTTGAGCGCGACCGCATTGGCGAGATCATCCCGCTCTACTAATTCAACCAAAAAAGCCCGGCGCGCCGGATGGTCGATAGCAAGAATCGCGCCGAAGATAAAATAAAGGACAATTATATGCCATAACACCAGTTGACCGCTGACCACCAGCAAACCAAAAATCACCGACTGCACCAGCAAGCACCACTGGGTAATTTGAATCAATTTGCGGCGCGGCATCCGATCAATCAAAATCCCGCCAATCAGCGAAATCGGTAAAACCGGCAACAGGGCCAGAAAACTGGTCATCCCCAGCCAAAAGGTGGAATGCGTGAGTTGATAGATCAACCAACCTTCGGCCACAACCTGGAGCGAGGTGCCAATCAGCGAGATCGCCTGGCCGATCCAGAAAAGCCGAAAATTGCGCGAGCGCAGTGCGGGCGCCATGCTGATAGCCGAGGATAATAACCCCGTGCCCGCCAACGGCTGCCCGTGCTCCTGCGCCAGCGGCTCGGTGGAATTAGCCATGTTGTTTGCTCATGGGCGTGTGGTTGCGCGGTAGCCGGTGGCGCTGAAACCCATAAATGAACGCGGTCACCGCAATCCCGCCGCCCAGAAAGCCAGCCATCAACAACCCACCGGCACAAAACCAGGAAGGCATCCGCCAAATGCCTGGGATGGGCGTTACGGTCGCCGTTGGCTTGACCGTAGTCATGGTAAGCGTGATTGGCTTAATTGTTGTTGTGATCGGTGAACTCAGGGTTGACGGGCGCGGCAGGCGTAATTCGGTCCCAAGCGCTTGCGCCACATCCACCGTTTCGGGGCTGGTCAGAATCGAAATCCCATCCAACTCAGCCTTCATCGAGTCGAGCAAAACGGTAATCGCCACCACATCACCTTCGGTGCGCACCTGCACACTGATCTGGAGCTTCGGATTGGCTTGACGCAATTGGCGCGCTAAAGGCAGAACAAAGTCGCGCACGGTGTCGGGCTCAGTTTGGACGCGTTGCACTTGCAGAACAAAAATATCGACGTAGGGGGCAATCGCCACCCCGTCGTTCAAGGCAAATTCGCGATCCGGGCCAAACGCTAATACTTTGCCGTAACGGTTGGTCAAATCGCGCATCCGCATCACGCTGCCCACGGGGTCAGCAATTTCATCGGGCCGATTGCTCGGCCCATGTTCCAAGTTATAGCCGACAATGTCAATTTTATCGGTCAAGTTGGGCAAAAGATCTGCCACGTCAGGCACCGTTTTGAAGATGACCAACCGGCGTCCCACATGCACCTGGCTCAACAAATCGATCAAGCTTATATGATCAACCCGCGCAATATCATCGGGTCGCGCATTGTGGTTAAACCAATCAATTAGCTGCTGATTCAGCCCCATATCGATCCACATTTTTGCCAGCGATTTATCAACGGACGGCTGTTGCGCATAGACAGATGGCGTAGGCGTCACAGCAAGCGCGCCACAGACGAGCAAACATATGAGTAAAACGAACAATCGTTGCAATTTAATCCTCAAAACCTGCGATATGCCAAAGTCAGAACGGAAAGCGTTTACCCCACCCACGCCCAGAGGCGGTAGCCTTCTAGGCGCGCTCCCCTAGGAAGGGAGGGAACCGTATTTTCGTAGACGAGCGATCAGTTCCTCCCCTTACCAGGGGGGAGGTTAGGGGAGGGTAAATCTCTGCTTTCCAAATTGACATCAGTTTAACAAATTCTTCCGTAATAAAGAGGCGAAGGCCAAGACGGCAAGGCACCCAAAGGGTTCCCGAATCCCTGCCTGCTACACAAAGTGCGTTAAAACGCACTGGCACTCTAACATGTTTCAACGTGTTTTGTATACCAGAGGGTGAATTCATTCACCCTACTATCTTCCTTCCGCCTACTTCTTCTTCAGATCGGGATTTAGTTGGATGGCCTTGTCCAACATCAGTTGCGCTTTGGCGGCTTGACCCAGTTCGCGATACAGTTGATTGAGCGCCAACAGCACATCCAGCGAACCCGGTTCAAGCTGAAAGGCAGCTTGCAAATCGTGTTGCGCATCATCCTTGCGGTCAAGCGACTTATAGACGGCAGCCCGCGCAACCAACATGGCGCGCGTAGGTGATAATTTACCGGCTTCATCTAGCATGGCAAGCGCCGGGTCCTTCTGATCACGCTTCAACAAAAATGCCGCGTATTGGATTCGCAACAGCCCATCGGTGGGGGCAACTACAAGCCCACGTTCAAACGCGGCTTGGGCTTCATCCCATTTTTGCTGCTTTTGGTACAAGGCCGCCAAGCTGGCATAAGCATCAACCGACGTTGGCTCTAAAGCAATCGCTTGCCGATACGCCACCAGCGCATCATTCATCTGTTTGGCGGTCTCGAAGGCGTTGCCTAGCACGACATAATAACCCGCGTTCGTGGGCGAAAGAGTCAACGCCTGATGAAACGCCGTAAGCGCATCCTCCAGCTTACCGTTACGCAACTCAAGATTGCCCAAAGCCATATAGATCCCCGCAGCGCGTGGCTTGCGGGCCAAGACAGCATGATACCACTGTTCCGCTTGATTGATATCTTTTAGGCTCAGATAATCGCCCATCGCCGTTACCAGATCGGTTTCCTCGCCGACTTTTTGCAGCCCTTGCGTCAAGATGGCGTGGGCGGCGTCGGGTTGGCCGCGCTGCAATTCGATTTTAGCAATCGCCGCATAGAGCGCTGCCGGTTGCGCCGCTTTGGCGATGCCGATTTTCAAGAGATCAACCGCGCGACCCAAGTTTGCCTGATTTTCCCACAACTCAGCCGCCTTTAAGTAATAATTGGCGGCATCTGGCTGCCCATTGAGCGCCGACCGGTAGATCGACAACGCTTCGCTTGGCTTGCCCTGGGCCAGATAAAGTTCACCCAACTCTGCGCTCACGCGGCTATCCATGCGATTGGCGCGCTCCACGGTCAGCAGCGCGCTCAGGGCAGCGGCATAATGACCCTGGGTTCGCTGAATTTCGGCCAGGCGCAGCAACAGATCGGCGTCTTGCGGTCGTTGTTGCAAACGTTCCTGAATATAGGCCAGCGCCGTTTCGTAGTTGCCAGAACGTTGCAACAAATCGACCAACGTAATGCTGATCGAAGGATCATTCAGGCGTAAATTGGTGGCTTTATCAAACCAGTCGAGCGCGCGTTTGGCGTTGCCCTGGCGCTGCGCCATCACGCCGGATTGGATATAGGCGTTGACATTTTGATAATCGAACCCCAGGGCTTTGTCAAGTAATTTTTGCGCTTCATCATAGCGCGCATGGTCGATCAGGATCGAAGCCAACCCGACATAGGCGTCCGAACTCCCTCGATTCATCGCCACGGTGGTCCGATAACTTTGCTCGGCCTTGTCCCACTGGCCACGATCCTGCCAGGCATGGGCGAGCGCCAGTGTAGCCAGCGCGTTGCCGGCATGGGCGGTCGCCGTTGCCGCATAGATCGACAACGCCTCGTCATGAGCGCCTTGGTGATCCAGCGCGCTGGCTAGCGCAACCTGGGCCTCGACATAGCCCGGCGCAATGCTAACCGTCTTGCGCAATGCTTGAATGGCCTCATCCGTTTTGCCCAAATCCGCCAAGGCACGCGCCAACCCTAGGCGCGGTTGCGGCCACCAATTATCCAACGCAATCGCCTGCTGGTAAGCCACCGTAGCTAACGCTGGCTGATTCTGGGCCAGATAGACATCGGCCAACCCTTTATGATAGCTAGCCAAGGTCGCGGGATGCCAATTTTTGCCTACGCCAGCTTTGATCAACTGTTGGTAAAGCTGGCTAGCCAGGTCAGCTTTACCGCCAATCTGATAGAGATGAGCAACGAGCCGGAACAAATTGCCGTTTTCATTGTCGGCCAGATTCAAATTGCCCGCATTCAACAAATGGTCAACAACTTGTTTGGCATCGACCGCCTGCGCCGCCGCATTCTGGGCTCCGACCGTGCTTTTGGCAAACAACGTTTCATCCGAGGCCAGCGTCTTCTGTGACGCAGGCGCTTGTTGGACCGTCACCGTGGCGGCGTCAGCAATCGTCGCCGTTTTGGCAGAGTTGGCGACCGCTACTTGCAATGCCCGCTGCTGAACGGTTTCTGCCTTCGTTTGATCACCGCGCGCTTCATATAAATCGACCAGCCGCAAATAGGGTTCCACCGCCGTGCTATCGTTGGCAATCGCTCTCGTATACGCGACCTCAGCCGCGGTCATATCCCCCTGGCGGAACGAGGCGTCGCCCAGCAGCACTTGCGGCCAGGCGAGATCAGGCACCGCCGCAACCGCCGCCGCGTAATAATTTGTGGCTGGCTCAATCTGCCCGATCTCTTCGCTGACGCCGGCCAGGCGCGTATAGGCATAGGCGCGGCTGATCGCTTGCGAACGAATGTTAAATTTGTTCGGCTGCGTATTCTCTTCTAACAAATCTAGCGCCGAATGATAGGCATCGATTGCCGCCTGCGTGTCACCTTGCCGCTCCAATTGATCACCGAGCGCCATCGCCAGGATCGCTTCATCCGGGCTGGCTTTGATGGCGCGCTGCAACAGCGCGGTCATTTCATCTTGTTGGCCGCCCTCCTCACGCAGTTGGCTACTCAGGGCGATGTAGGTGCCGACGCTGGTGGGGTCGAGGCGAAAGGCTTGCTGATAGGCTTGGGTGGCCGCGGCCAATTGATTTTGTTGCAGATCAAGCGTACCTTGTAAGTTATAGGCCATCGCATTGCTCGGATCAATCGCCAAGACCTGCGCGATTTCTGCGCGCGCGGGTTCGGCCTGTTTCGCATCTAATAACGATTGTGCCAAAGCCAAGTGGATTTCCGTTGAATCCCAGCCTTGAATGTCCTCCAACCAGATCGCACGCCGATAGAGCGTGGTAGCGTCGGCTGTTTTCGCGGCTTTGGCTTCCACACTAGCCGCCAAGGTCAGGGCTTCGCTCGAAAGTGGATGCTTCGCTTGCACGCGGGCGAGCAACGCTTCGGCGTCGGCAAAACGGCCGGCTTCTTGATAGACGCTGGCCAACATCAACTGGTTGTCGATGCCGGGTTTGCTGGCGACGGCTTGTTCGTACAAGGGAATCGAACGCGCGGTCTGCCCGCGTTGTCGCCAAAGGTCGGCCAAGGCGACCTGACGTGACTCGGCGTCGGTCGAGCTGCCATTCGCAACTGCGGCGGTGAATTGGGTGGCGGCACAGTCATCCCGCCCCGCAGCCAGACAGGCGTCACCCAAAGCCAGGTTGAAGCGGGCGATGTCGGGTGCGGACGTTTGCGCTTTGGTGAATTCGGCAATACTCGGCTGCGATTGGCCCATTTCGGCATAGATTTGCCCCAGCCGATAGTGAAAGAACGGTTGGTCGGCTTGCGCAACCGCCTGATTGAGCAACGCAATCGCATTGGTAAAGCGGCCCTTCACATGCGCAATTTCCGCCAACCCCAACAGCGCCAGTACGCTCTTTGGATTTTGCGTTAGTTCAGCCCGATAAGCATTCTCGGCACTCGCCCAATTACGCTCAAGCAACGCCGTATTGCCGTTGATCACGTCTGTCACCGCCGGCTGCTTTTGGACGGCATACAGACTATACGACTGATCGTTCATCAGCCAGGTAAACCATTCGGGCGCCGAGCGCAATTGAATGTCCAAATCACTGCCGCCGGTCGTGATCACAAAGCCCGTGTTGTAGCGCCTGAGAATATTTACTGTATCGACGGTCAGATAGCGCGCCCGATAGAATTTGGCCTGGTCGATCAGCCGTTGCAATGCTTCGTCCTGCTGCGTGGCCGGAAAGATTTCACTTGTCGTCGGCTTGCGGTGGGCCACGACATCCGCTTTAGCGACATAGGCCGGCAGGGTGACACTCACATCTTGATCAGCCATCACTATTTTAGACGTCGTATGCAGGGTTAGCGCTTGCAGGCGGGCAAAAATTTTGGTAGGCACCGGAAAATCATAGGGAAACGCCGCACGATCACTCAATTCTTGCAAATTTTGCCCAATCACGGGGCTGACGATCAAGCTGACGATCACGACAAAAATCAGCGAGGCCCAGCGCGCGCCAGTCAGTTGGGTGGTCAGTTCACGCTTGCGCGCCCAACCGGCCAACCAACTGATCAGGCCGTAGAGCACCATAGAAATAATCAATGCATAGGGCAACAACCATACAAAACGCCACAAAATCCACGGCATCACCAGCGCACCGAGCAGCGGCGTGATCACCGGGTTGAACATGACAAAGAGGATCGCCAGGGTAATGCTCACCGCAAATTGGGCGGCCAGGTTGATGCGCAGTTTTCTCAGCAAAAAGGGCAATAGCAATAAGGCCAGCAGATAAGGCGGCTCCAAGAAAAGGTTGGGGTCTGAGATGTAATGGTTGAGGTCGAAAAAGATCAAACGGCGCCGATCCATATTGGCGGCAAAACGCCAGATCAAAAATGGATTGGTCACGGTGTCGGCATCGCTTGCTTGCAGTTGGACTAAATCTGGCAACGGACCGAGCACCGTCATACTGGGCACATAGAAAAAGGGAAATATAGGCTCGCGTTTATAGCCGATCGGCCAGTTTTCTAAACTCGTTGGATAGGAGGGCGCCAACGGTTCTTCGCCGCGCGATAAAACTAGTTGCACGATCGGGAGCACCATCACAATCGCCACCAAACCGCCCACGGCGACGCTGCGCAAAATGACCGTTCGATCGCGCCAGTGCAGCAGCCAATGAAATCCGGCAAAGGCTGCTAGCCCCAACGCCATCATTGCCGCGATCAAGGGGTGGATGGTCGAAACTGAAAAGACAACCAACGCCGCCGTCCACCAGGCGCTCTTTTTGCCGTCCGCCAGGTAACGCATCGTCAAGGCAAAGCCGACGGGCAACATGGTCATCGGCACCATAAACTTGTCGGCGGTGGTGCGTTCAAAAAAGAACAGGCTGACATTGTCGCCGCGCAAAAAAGGCGCGGCGATAAAAATAAGCGTTTGTAGCCAGGCCATAAACAGGCCAAAGCGCCGGCCATGCGTGCGGCCAAAACTGTTGTCACCAGCCGTTTTGCCCAACGCATAGGCGGATAGCATAATCCACAGGGCAACCATGCTGCGCGATGCCGTCGCCGTGAGCGTAATCGGGTCAATCTGGCCCAGATAGGACCAGAGATAGGCCATGGACAGCGATTGGTTGAAGGCCATGCGCACGCCTGGGCCCAGATTCGTACCAAAAAGCGGTTCGCGCGCATTGAGCGGCAAACCGGCCAGGGCGTCGGCGGCAAAGGTGCCCACCGCATAGGCGTCGCCATCAATTTTATACAAATTAAGCGCAGGCAGAAAATAGAGAAAGGCTGCGAGCAATAAGACCAGCAAGATTACTTCGTCCATGGTCCAACGTGTGCTTTGTGCGGGCGCGGTACGCCGTAACGCCAGATGAATCAGCCAGCCTATGACCACCACGACCGAGGCGGCGATCCAAAGCACGTTCAACTGCGGCAGCGTCAAATGAGCCAATAGCGCCGCCATGCCCGGCACCGCCATCACGGCCACCCCAAGTGGAAACGCCAACGCCAAACGCTCCAGCCAATCCAAGTCCAAATGCCAGGTCAAGATTTCGGCAATCAGCCAGCCCGGGGTGATAAACAAGGCGAAGAAGGTCAACCAACTGGCCAGCTGAACGCGGACAGTTTCCGTGATCAGCCAACCGGCTATTTGCGTCGGCAAGGCGGCTGGTAAACCAACCAAGACAGCCAACCAAAGCGCAATCAGCCCGATAGACCAGAGATGCCGCGGCCATGCGATGGCCGGCAAAGCCATTCGATCGCGCCAGGTTGGCTGAATCGATGCAGAAGTGGGATGTGAGATACTTCGATTCAATTGCACGATTTTATTTCTCTTCTGTTGCTGTCAAATAAATCCATGATCACGAAAGTAGGTTAAACGCCTGCGCAAAACGATTACGCATATTAGACATGATTCGGAATCAGCAGTCATCACTGGTAGACAGGTAGACGCCCATCAGTAGATGGGACGGAAACAGGTAGACAGGTGATGCCTACCTGTTTCCCTATTTACCCATCTTTGTGAATCCAGATCATGTCTATTGAACATCCGAGCAGCGCCCATCGTCAAGCAAACGGCACATGACGCCGCAATTTTGGTCCCAGAAATTGGGCAAGCGGATACGGCAATTTGGGCCAGATTTGCCGGAATGTGTGAAACTTGCGATCCGTCTGGGCTTGGGTGGTAAGACTCGCCGTCGCTTGATTGCGGCTGGCGACTTGCTGATAGATAGGGGTGCAGACGCCACCCCATTGCCGCTTGAAAGCCGAGGCATTCGAGTCAAGCGGGCTGCGGCCCATGTCGAGAAACTCAAATTGATGGGCAATTGTGTCGAGCAGGATTTCCCAGTAGGCCAGATAGACGGGGCGCAACGGTAAATATTCGGGCAAAGTCGCGCCCCACACACCATAATTGGTCTTGCCAGCCTCTAATTGAAAATAGCCACCAATCGGTTTTTTCTCTTTGTAGACGATCACAATGTTGTAGCCGTTGGGAAATTCTTTAACGATTTGTTCCAGAAAACGCCAGCCAAAAACTGGTGTGCCAGATTGATGCGTAAAACGACTAAAAACAGCATAAAAATCACCAAGCAAGCGGGAAGTTCGATCAATTTCGGCGTGCAATTGATTGTCGCGCGCCATGCGAATCTGGCGTCGAATATTGCGATCCAGTTTTTTTGATAACGCGGCTTCACCCATGCGCACATCCACCAGCCAACTCACGTGCTGGCTCGTCGTGTGCAATGTAACAGGCCACGGTTGGCGCGAATCCTGCACGACGAACCGCTGCGCGTGCGCCTGATGCGCGATTTCCCAGCCCCGTGCTAGCAACGCTTGCGCCACTTCAGCATTGTCGGCGCATAGCCCACCCGGCATGGTCATGGCCGTATGGCCGGTGAGCAGGCTATTCACAAAAAAAAGCGGCATCACACCGACAATCGGGGCCACTGCATTGACAGCATGTTCACAGCGAACTAATAAATATTTAGTTGCGTAGCCATAAGTATTGCGCAGAACGGTGCGCCAGCCAGACAAATGTTGAGGTAATCCAGCAGGAGAAGCATGGACATAATTGTCCCAGGCGGCGCAATCCCGTTCTGTGAGTTCTTCAATATTCATACATCAAGTTTCATCAGTGTTTATGTACTATGCCTTAAACGTAGATTGGTCAGCTTTTGTGGGCTTGCGGCGCAATCTACCTAGTTTTCAACTGGGTTGATGGGTAAAATTATGAAACAACGATCCCAGGGATGTAAAACGGAAATCAGCAAACAGCTTGTGCAATTTCGCCTCTAGCCCATCCCGCCCATAATAATGCGTAATGCGCTCGCGCGGTGTCACTTGATGATAACGCTGACCAGTGTCAAGCTCCCACGGGTGAATGTAGGTAATCGCCGCATGGCCTTGCCGGTTTAGTTGGCGAATCGCCCACCGTGTCAACCGATAGGGCAGGGCGCGCGTGTAAAAGCCACCGACAATAGGCAGAATTTTGCCGCCCAGGCGCAAGGTCGAAACCGGGATTTCCAACAATTCATGCCCAGCCACTTGATAGGGGAAGCGCGGCGCACCCGGAAAGCCATAGAGCAAATTGCGGGTGGGAAACACACTGCTGTCGTAACGCAATCCCAACTTTTGCATACAATCAAACGCCCAGGGCGTACCGGCGTTGACGGAAAAATAGGGCGCCCGGTGGCCCAATGGCCGTTCGCCGGTGATGCGCTCCACGGCGGCGATCCCTTGCTCTAGTTCACGCGTAAATTCATCTGGCGTCAACTGATGCACGAAGCGATGATAGTAGCCGTGGACGCCAATCTCATGGCCGTCGGCGCCGATCTGCTCGATCAACGTCGGGTACTGGTCGGCGACATAGCCCAAAACAAAAAAGGTGGCCTGTACATGGTGGGCGCGCAGGATTGCCAGCAGTTGTTGCGTCGCCTGGACGACGCGACTTTCTAAGCTTGGCCACCGGTCAATTTGTGGGTTGGTGCTGGTCAGGCCCTGAAACCAATCTTCCAGGTCTACTGTAAAGCCGTTCATAGGCAACATAGGCAGCATAGGCATGTTATTTTTCAGCTTGCGTTCAAGGTTTAGTAACTACCAAGCCACCCCACCCTAACCCTCCCCAAACGAGGGAGGGAACCATGGCAGGAAGGATAATCTTTTTTCTTTTGTCCATCCCTGACGGTCAGCCCTGTGACAGTCCCCTCCCTTACCAGGCTTCGACGTGGCCTTCGGCAAGACTTCGGCGTGCGCTCAGTCGAACGCTCAGGCCCCGTGCGGCGAGCTTGTCGAACCGCAGCCGAACGGGAGCGGGAGCCCTTTGGGCGCGGGTGGGGTTAGTCGTTACAAAGTTAAAAGCTTTGACACAAAGGCGCAAAGGAAAGCATTTATAGGCGATTGACCACCCGATGGATGCCGTCACGCACGGCGCTTTCACCAAAGTTAATCACGGGTACATTGTAATTAAGATTATGATCATTGAACCGTAGGTCAGCGCTTCCAGCGTGACAAGCCTAGTTATACCCACAGGGTAGGATCATTGTTGTTCGTCACGCTAGAAGCGCTGACCTACGAATGCCTAGCCAGACCTATGTAACCGTATACCAGGGCTAATTTCAAATTTGATAGACGCAAACAAGTTAATGCTTGGACTACATAAAGCAAATTCTTATGCATTCATGTTTTTCTTTGCGTCTTTTGGGCACCCTCTGGGTATATTTGCGTCAATTTTAAAAGCCTTAACCGACATAACCTAGACTACGGAGCCGCTCGGCTAATACCTTTTGCTCCTCGGCGCTTAGCACATCGCCCTGTGTGGCGCCAGCGCCGTTATAATCGGTTGTTCCTGCGGGTTGGGTACGCTCACGGGCGATTGGCGTTACGTCATCGCGCAACGCTTCGGTCAACACGCGGCCATCCATGTGCGCTGGGACTGCCTCGCCCATCAGGTGCAAAATCGTCGGCGCCAGATCGACCAGCCCAGCATTTTGAACTTCGGCCCCGGCGCGCACGGCGGCGCCATAGGCGATGAAGATGCCGTTCATGCGGTGCGTGCCCGAGATGCCGCGCTTCATCGCTTCAATAATCTTGTGGCTACCGAATTCGTATTCACCAAAGCCAAAATACTCCAGACGGCGCGGCAAAAAGACAATATCGGGTGCTTCCTCAAAGTAATCGCCGCTGTAGAGTTCCTCACGCCGATAGATGGTTTCGGCCACCAGTTCGCCGGTTTTCGGATCGCGCAGGGTCTTCAACCGCTCGATAATTTCCGTACGCACGCGCCCATACTCGGTGCCCAGCTGCACACAGCCAGACGGTTCACGCCCGACCTGATTGATGCGAATCTGCCCCACGTTGCCCAGCGAATACGCTTGCGTGCGCGACCAATCCACATCTTCAAAAGAGAGAAAGAGCGTTTTCAACAACCCTTGACCCTGGCCGCGCACAACTTCGCGTTTCAGCGCGCCAAAGCCCAAACGCATCAAGGTGTCATAGACGTTCATGGGCGAAAAGCCAAGCCGGAACAGTGCGTACTTGATGCGGGCTAAAGCGCTAGGCTTCAATTTCATAAAGCCTTCCCGCAGCAGCCAATTGTTCACATGAATAAATTTATGGAAAGGCCCAAAGCCGTGGTCAGACATCACCACCAAGGTTGTATCGTCCGGCAGCGTATCGACTATGTGCGCCAGTTGGCCGTCCAGATGTTGATAGTAATCGTGGATCGCCGAGCCATATTTTTCGGCCTGGCCTGGATCATGTAAGGGGTGCGTTTTGTCCATGTACTTCCAAAGCGCATGCGCAATCGTATCGGTGCCATTAAAGACGACCATCGCAAAATCCCATGCCTCGCGGCTGCGCAAATAATCCAAGGTCTTGATGCGCAATTCGGTGGTTTTGTAGAGACGCGTCAAGAAGGCATCGACGCCCGAATCCGAATACGCCTGGCCCGGATCAGGATAGAGAATATAGTCGCCGACGGCATTTAGAATTTCCTGGTAAAGTTCCTTGGGGTAGGTAATCGTGTTGCGCGTGCTGGGCGCGGGCAGACCAGAAACTACCACGCCGTTCACCGGCAGCGGCGGATATGTCATCGGGATGTTCAGCGCGCAGACGCGCCGATTCGTTTGGCTCAACAAGGCATAGATCGTCGGCGCTTTACAGTCCAGCGCCGTCACCGGCAAAAACTCGTAGCTCTGCGGCTTGCGGGCAATCCAATCATAGAGCCGATGTTTGCCAGGGTTGACGCCAGTGGCAAAGGTCGTCCAGGCCGGCCCTGTCATCGGGGGAATCGTGCTGCGTAATGCCCCATGCGCGCCTTCGCGCATCAACCGTTGCAAGGTCGGCAGTGCGCCTTCCGCGGCCCACGGCTTGATCAGATCAAAGGTGGCGCCGTCTAGACCAATCACAAGTACTTTGTCTGGGTGAATTTTGGGATCAGAATAAGTGTTCATAGCGTTATGTAGAAATCAGCGTTTGAGCAAGGCGTAGACTACCGTTGGCTGCGTGACAAGCCTTTTTAACCCTAAAGTCAATTCGTTGCAAATTTGTCACCTAGCGGATCATACCCCACCCACGCCCAGAGGCGGTAGCCTTCTAGGCGCGCTCCCCTAGCAAGGGAGGGAACTGTATTTTCGTAGACGAGCGATCAATTCCTCCCCTGTTTTGGGGGAGGTTAGGAGGGGGTCGCTTTAATTGGGCGCATCATTGGTCAATTGCTGCCCATTGCTGGTAAAAAGGACTGGTTGCGCGTCATCCAGCGCCTGATTTTCTAGCTCGCGCAGCCGCCATTCCAGTAGGCCGACGCTTTGCGCCAGATCGCGGATGCGATTGGCCTGCACGGAAAGCATCACAGTTTGTGCCAACAATAAAACAACACAAAATAGGATGCCAAAGACCAGAATCAACGTAGGCGCATATTTGACGGCGAAAATTGTCGCCAAAAAAGCCACGATGCTGTCGAAAATCGACAAAAGAAAAATCGCCAAGCTGGCCGCAAACCAGATCAGGGCATATTCTTCGCGCAGTTTATGCTTACGGATCAGTTGGAAGGTCACCAGCAAAAGAATGAGGCTGAAGAGGATGGCTACGACCTTTTGCTCGAACGGTATCGGCATTGTGATGCTCCAGAGCGGATAACGGGTAATCTTTTAACGCAGTAGTAATGACCGCAACGGTGACTTTAAAGGCATAATAAATCGAGCGCGCCAAATTGATCGAGCTAACCCCGGTCGTGCGCTCCCCCATGTTCACCGGCAGTTCCATCTGCTTTAATCCGGCTTTATGCACGATAATGCGACTCTCTACATCGGGATAATCCTGCGGCAGATAGGCAGCTAGCACCTGGATCGCGCGCCGATTCATGGCCCAAAAGCCGGACGTCGTATCGGTAAACCGGCTACCGGTCAACCAGGTAACCTCTAACGCATAAAGCCAAATGCCCAGGCGTCGCGAAAAGGGAATATGCCAGTCTACATCAGTATCCAAAAAGCGCGAACCAATCACCATATCAACTTGGCGGGCGTGCAACACAGCGAGCATTGCCTCAATGCCGCAAGCATCGTGCTGGCCATCACCATCCATCCGAATCACATATTCATAATGATGCTGTTCGGCAAATTTCAAGCCAGTCTGCACAGCGCCGCCAATCCCCAGGTTAAAGGGATGGCGCACAACAAATGCGCCCGCCATCTGCGCTTCATACGCTGTGTTGTCACGCGATCCATCGTCGATCACCAACGTATCGGCGTGGGGCAAGACATCCTGAACTCCTTTGATCACTTGCCGGATGGCGCCCTGCTCATTCAACGCCGGAATAATGACCAATAGACTATCTGCGCATAATGGATCTGGACGCGGTATAGACACAGGAATATTTCCTTGTAAGGTTGCTAGGGTCAGGAAAAATTGTTCTACAAGTAAATTGACGTTTTTTATGTAGTTAAGACGCGCTATATTTTATTAGGAATCTGCAACCGAACCATTGCATAAGCTATGATATGTATATAGCAAATATAAACGGATATTGCCCTTAATTTCAATCGGCCAAATGGCTTATTTAATGGAATAAGCAAGGAGATCCCACCCGCGCCCAAAGGGCTCCCGCTCTCGTTCGGCTGCGGTTCGACAAGCGCACCGCACGGGGCCTGAGCGTTCGACTGAGCGCACGCCGAAGTCTTGCCGCAGGCCCCGTCGTAGCCGGCTGGGAGGGAACTAATGAGCGGAAACCGAAGCAACTCCTTCTATCCCTGATCTATTCCCTCTCCTAGCGAAGCGGCCAGGGGAGGGTTAGGGGAGAGTGTCAAATTGCGTGTGTAAATAGATGGCGTTAACTATGTTTCTCCTCGTACTTCGCAGCGTAGAGGCTTGCACCTCTACGCTGCCGCTATTGACTTTTGCTTGACCTCGGCAAATCAACGGCGAATGATGGATCATGCTATTCAACCCACCCAATCGCTTCACACCAAGCCTTGGCGAAAAACGCATCGGGATGGTCACCCCAAGTGTGCCAAGCCGCACAGATGCGCTCAATCGTTGCGGGATCGGCCAATCCCGTTTCCGAGAATTGCTTTTGCAGATTGTGCAGACCCTGTATATGGAGCGCACTTAACCAGGCAGTCTCCTCTGGCGTTCCGTAACATTCGTACGAAGCGAACGCCTTTGTATGTGTAAAACCAGCCTCTCTGAGCCAGGCACGGGAGTATTTTGCCCCTTGGGCATTGCCCCCATTGCGGTGCATCAATTCGCTCATCAGGCTCCACGTCTGCACAAGTAGGGGATCTGGTGGCGCCATGAGTATTCCATCCATATCGTCGTTGCGGATGCCAATCAGCCCGCCTGGCTTCAAAATACGTTTCATCTCCTTAAGCGCTCTGACTGGCTCGTGTAAATGGAGCAAGACTGCGTGACTGAAGACAACATCAAAAGAAGCATCTGGGAAGGAAAGCTCATAAACGTTGGCCACCTCGAAGCGCACGTTTGCGAGCTGCTGCGCGGCCGCCTGCTGGCGCGTTAATTCAATACTATCTGGATCGATGTCGATCCCAATTGTTTCACCCGGTGCCACCAGCGCAGCGAGGCCAAGCGTGATGGAGCCTGGACCGCACCCACAGTCTAACAGTCGCATTCCAGACTTTAAGTGGGGTAACAGAAAGCCAGCAGAGTTCGCTATCGTTCTCGTCCCAAAGGCTTTGAGTTTTAGAGCTGAAGAGGTATCAAGAAACGTGTAATTATCGGATGCTTCAGGGCCTTGGTGTTGCATTCTCTCCTCCTGAACCAGAATTTTAGACGAACCTCATCACTACTGCTACTGACGCCTATCGCGGCACAGCAAAGCATTTACACCGTTTATTCTACACTCTCCGACCACCGATAGATTCATTAAGTCTGTCTGTTTACACATTCTATTTGACACTCCCGGTTAGGGTGGGGTTAATTGAATAATCAAAGTCTCGCCCGGCGCCAGGGTGGCGGATGGCTGATAATTAACAAAACCACCGGCGGCATTAATGGTTGGTGCGGCGAAGGGGCCTTGACCCCAGATTGGTTGACTGGCGTAGGTCACGCCAGCCACCAATAGTCCGGTTTCCATGGTTAAACGATAGTCGGAAATTGGTTCATCGCGCAGATTGTTAACCACAAGAATAGCTTCATCCGCATTGGCGCGCAACAAGCCCAGCACCGCCCCATTGCTACTCGTCACCTTGAAGCCTGCGCCGGTACGCAGGGCTGAATGCGCATTACGCACAGCGATCAACGCTTGATAATGGGCGAACAAAGAATTGCTATCCCCCATTTCGGCCGCGACATTTTTGCTGGCATAATCGGCCGCCGGTGCGCGCCAGGGCGTGCCAGTCGTAAAACCAGCATTGGCAGCGGCGCTCCACTGCATCGGCAACCGGATATCCTCGTCGGGCTTTTGACCGAGCATTCCGAGCTCTTCGCCATAATAAATAAAGGGTGTACCGGGCGCTGTAAAAAGCAGCGTGGCGGCGCGCTTGGCCTTGTTCACATCATTGCCAAGCTGCCCCATCACGCGATCCATATCGTGATTGGTGAGAAAATTAGCGACGTGCTCAACCGGCAAGAGTTTCGCGGCGATGGCTAACTGAATG
>JBBREZ010000020.1:0-28943 GCA_038225095.1 Caldilineales bacterium | reverse complement strand
GCCGTCATGGACGCGCTCTCCCCCTTGGGCATCCGGCATCTGGAAATGCCGCTGACGGCTGAAAAAATCTGGAACGCCATTCAAAGCGCCAAGCAAAACGGAGGCAAATAGATTATGTATCCGCCAAAATTTGATTATTATCGGGCCAATTCGCTGAGTGAAGCGTTTTCTCTGCTGCAGGAACATGACGGCGCTAAGGTCATCGCCGGAGGCCATAGCCTGATCCCGGCGCTCAAATTGCGTCTGGCCGACCCAGGAACGCTGATCGACATCGGACGCATTGGTGAGTTGAAGGGCATTACGACGAATGGGAATTCGGTGCGGATCGGCGCTTTGACCACGCATGCCACCGTGGCTGCGGCCAAAAACCTACCCCAGGGCTTGACCGAAGCCGCCGGTTGGATTGGCGATCCGCAGGTGCGCAACCGCGGCACCGTGGGCGGCAACATCGCCCATGCCGACCCCGCGTCTGATCTGCCGACGGTCTTTACGGCGCTTGGTGCGACCATCAACCTGGCTGGCGCCAATGGTGAACGCAGCGTGGCTGCCCAAGATTTTTTCACTGGGCTGTTTGAGACGGCGCTGCAAGAGGGTGAACTGGTGAGCAGTATCGACATCCCCACTGATGGTGGCGGTTCGGCCTATGCAAAGCTCTTTAACCCCGCCTCGCGCTACGCTGTGATTGGCTGTGCGGTGCAGGTGAAAGTGAAAAATGGGGTGTGCAGCGCGGCTAGCGTAGCCGTAGGCGGTCTCACGTCGCATGCGACCAAAGCCAAAGCGGTGGAAGCGGCGTTGATAGGCAAGGCTTTGAACGAAGCTACTATCGCAGCAGCCGCGGCGCAAATCACGGCTGACCTCGGCGACGATGTGATGGGCGACCTGCACGCCAGCGCCGATTATCGCCGCTCCATCGCGCCAAGCTACGTGGCGCAGGCGATTACGGCAGCCGCGGCGCGCGCTTGACCCCACCCTAACTCTCACGGCCAGTAAGGTAAGGATCAGAAGGTGTGCAGCGCATGGCAATCGCATTGGGTGTCCAGCAAAAAGCTAGCCTGCCGTGCCATGCACTCGTCTTAGGCCATTCCAAATCAATAAGGATACGGGCTGAGCTTATCGCGCCCAGAGGGCACCCGCCTGCCCGGTGGGGTTTTTTCCACCTGTCAGGTCTCGATCCCTCTTTAAAAACTTCAGATAGGCGGTTCCGTTGGGCAGTCCAACGGGTAAAATTTGAAACGAGCAAAGCGCACCAAATTGTGAGTGCGAAGGGGCATTCCGTGTTTGACCCTAGAATCCCTCGACTTTAGTCGTGGGCGTATGTCAAGCACTTTCTATATCAGGCGGGGATTTCAATCCTTGCCCTTGCGTTTTCCGATAAAGATAAAGGTATGACTGAAACATTACCCACCATTCTTGTGATTGAAGATGAGCCGCAAATTCGGCGTTTTTTGCGGGCGGCCTTGCCTGGGCAAGGCTATCAGTTGCAGGAAGCGACAACCGGTCAAGATGGACTGCTACAGGTAACCATGCGTCTGCCGGATCTGATCATCCTTGATCTGGGGCTGCCGGATATGGATGGGCTGGAGCTAACAAAACGGCTGCGCGAATGGACGCAAACGCCGATCATTGTGCTGTCTGCGCGCGGGCGGGAGGATGATAAGATTGCGGCGCTAGACGCTGGCGCCGACGACTACCTGACGAAGCCATTTGGTATGGGCGAATTGTTGGCGCGCTTGCGCGTGGCGTTACGCCATGCCAATCGCGTAGGCGATGAAGCGGACGACGCTTGCTTTCACGTTGGCGAGCTGTGCGTTGATCTGGCGCGCCGTCAGGTGTGGGTGGGTGAGGCTGAAATCCATCTCACCCCCCATGAATACAAATTGTTGATCACGCTGGTGCAACACGCCGGTAAGGTCGTCACCCATCGTCAACTATTGCGTGAAGTGTGGGGTCCTGGCTACAACGAAGAAAGCCACTATCTACGCGTCTATATGGGCCAGCTTCGTCACAAATTAGAAGCTGACCCCACGCGACCGCGCTATTTGCTGACCGAACCTGGGGTAGGTTATCGACTGGTAGTAGAATAATAGCGTCAACTACCCAAGCCTAAAGGCGTTGGGCTTGTCCCTGGCGCTACAGTCTAACATCAGACCGCATCCGAGACATTAGGCCAATTGACTGTGGCCCAGAGATAGTTCGAGGAACGATGTTCCTACGTTCAAGATTTTACCTAAACGACGTTTGCCGCTTAGAACCGTCTATCTTGAGTTTTTAATGTACAGCGTGCCCAACTGTGAGCTTTACCTAAGTAAAGTGCCTTTAGCACACCTGTAGTATACCATGTTTGGAGGAGAAAGTCTATGTCAATTGGCGCCCAGAGGGCTCCCGAACAACTGCAAAAGACAAGCGTCAGGAAGGGCAATCTGGGTCAGGCTAAAGCCTCGCTTGACCGTAGTCAAACGGACAACGATAGCCCCTCATATCCCAAAGCTAAAGACATTGGGTGTCACGGGGCTTCTTCATGAATAATGCAGTGGAATAACTTTGTGTTAAGCATAAGTCAACGCTTACCGCGTCACATTGACTCGGTTTAACAACCAATGTCACCCTATAAGCGCTGACCTACGCTCCACGCTTCGTTCGGATTTATGTGGCTTTGCTTGGCGTATTTTCGGCCATCGCTGCTGGGTCGGGCGCTCCCATAATGTTATAGCCGCCATCGACATATAGCACTTCGCCTGTGATCCCAGACGCCCAGTCGCTTAGTAGGAAGCGTGCGGCATCCCCGACGTTGGCTTGGGTGACATTGCCCAGCGGCGCCACTGACCCCACATATTTGAGGCTGCTGCGAAAGCCGCCCACGCCAGACGACGCTAATGTTTTAATCGGCCCAGCACTGATCGCGTTGACACGGATGCTTTGTCCGCCTAAGTCCCAGGCCAAATAACGTACGCTAGCTTCAAGCGCAGCCTTCGCCACCCCCATCACGTTGTAATTCGGTGTTACCTTTTCGGCGCCGTAGTAGGTCAGGGTCAAAATGCTGCCGCCGTTTGGCATCAAATCGCGCGCACGTTTGGCCAGCGCAATCAAACTGTAACAACTAACGTCGAGCGCAACGCGAAAGCCTTCGCGGCTGGTATTGCTGAAACGCCCACTCAATTCCTCGCGCGGCGCATAGGCGATGGCGTGCACCAGAAAGTCAAGCGCGCCAAAATGATCGGTGGCTTTGGTAAAGACCTGATCAATGGCTGCGTCGTTGGTGACATCGCATTCTTCGACAAACTTGCTATTGATGCTGGCGGCCAGTGGCTTAACCCGCTTTTCTAACACTTCGCCGGCATAGCTAAACCCAATTTGAGCGCCTTCCGCATGCAACGCCTGCGCAATGCCCCATGCAATCGAATCCTTATTGGCAACGCCAAAGATTAAGCCTTTTTTCCCCTCAAATAATCCCATAACCTTCCTCCGCTTTCTCTTGAGTGAATGTTTCATTAAACGGCAGTTTGTCGCATTGGTAGCGTGAGCGACGCTGAACCGTCAAAACTTTGTTGGTGAGGTGCAAAACAATGCAGTATAGGCTGGCTAGAAAAACCGTTGTAAAAGTGACTGGCAAAGCCTGATAGTGGTTGGGCGGCGCTTGCTGTTTGCATGAAAACTTGACGTATTTTAGAACAAATAAACGATAACGCTAGCCTACGTCAAAACCAATTTAATTGGTTTAGCGGCCTGACTTTGTCTATAACTCATACAATCTAGTGCATAGTAGCGTGGAGAATCATACTAGGCGAACCTTCTGCCTAATAAATAATCTGCATAAATTCAATACCTTCGCCAAATTAAGTTTTGAGCGAAACTCACAATTTTGGTGGGACAACAAAGGCAAACCATATTCAATTTTAACAGTTTTTATCCTGTTATTAGCCGATTCTCCCAATGATGGGGGTCAAAATCTTTGTCGAATGTCTATTTTTGGCCGTTCGTCAGGTATTGGCGAAGGTATTGTAAATTAAAACACGCGTATTTCAATAAGTTTCGCCATATAACACAATCTTTGAGATATTTGTTATATGAATAAACGATTTATCTAGCATTACATCCGTAAAGCTCTAGATCTTCCTCTGTAGCTTTCCTAACATGAAGGTTAAATGTGGACTTTATCGATTTTTGCAAAACTGGTGAAATTGGGGGGTTTACAAACTCGAAAAACTATGATAATATGGCTGACATAGGTTATTGATATCACGTTGCGGTGAAAGCCGCTATCGGGGGAAACGTGATGTCAATAACCTTGTTTTTTTTGTTTAAATAACAGGCTTTTTCCTCACCCAGCAACTATCCGCAAAAATTTACGTTTGCCCACTTGCAGTATAATTTGTGCACCATCACCCAATACAACATTCTGCTCGATATTGGCAAGCGTTTGCCCATCACTGCGCACACCGCCTTGTTGAACCAACCGTTTTCCTTCACTTTTACTTTTGACAATCCCCGCTTCGTGTAGCAAATCGATGATGTTTTTGGACTGATGAGCTGGCAAAGTGAACGTAGGCGTATCGCTCGGCGCTTCCCCTTCGTGCATTTTGCGCGCATCTTCGGCGGCCTGATTGGCTGCTTCATTCCCGTTGAAAATGCTGACAATTTCCCAAGCCAATTTATGCTTAAAATCGCGCATCTCAAGCTCACCTTTGGTAACGTTGTCAAACAACGCGTTGATGTCGCGTGGATCCCAGCGTGTTACTAATTCCGCATAATTGCGCATGGCCGTGTCGGGCAAGTTGAGCACTTTCGTGTATATCACGCCGGGCGCTTCGTTGATCCCAATGTAGTTGCCGGTTGATTTGCTCATGCGCATCACGCCATCCGTGCCGACCAGGATCGGAAAGGTCAGAATGACTTGTGGCTTGATCCGATTGGCTTCCATCAACTTGCGTCCAGCCATCAAATTGAAAAGTTGTTCTGTGCCGCCAATCTGGACATCGGTCTGGAGCGCCAAGGCGTCATAACCCTGCATCAACGCATAAAAAAATTCGTGGAGCCAGATGGCATCACCTTTAGCAAAGCGTTTACTAAAATTGTCACGCGTCAGAAATTGTTGGACGGTAAAATGGCTGGCCAGCTGGATCACATCACCAAAAGATAATTGACTAAGCCACTCATGATTGTAGCGAACGGCGGTTTTGGCGCGATCCAAAATGCGAAAAGCCTGATCGGCATAGCTCGCACCTTTCGCTAGAGCTTCCTGCAACGTTTGCTGTTTGCGCACACTTTCTTTGTCGCTGGCATCCCCAACGGTGCCGGTGAAGGTGCCGATCAGAAAGGTAACTTCATGGCCTAATTCCTGGAATTGGCGCATTTTACGCATAGGGATGGTATGACCCAGCGTCAGGTCGGGCGAAGAGGGATCAAAGCCGCAGTAGACTTTGAGCGGGCGATTGGTCGTGTAACTTTCCTCGATCCGCTCGTGTAATTCTTTTTCCATATTTTTGTACGTCAGGTCATCGCCGAAATCAACCCCGCGCATCAGAATGCGCATTTGTTCTTCGACTGGTGGAAAGTTTGCCATATCGCATTTCCGTTTGCTGCGCTTGAATTAAAAATAAATTCGTGCTCATGAGCTAGCTAAATAAAGCCCAAATAAAAACGCGTGGGCGGATGCGCCACGCGTTGGTCAATCGATTGTGAAACGATGGACGGTCAGAACCGTCCGGCGGCGGTGCGCAGCAAAGCGAAAATGGGGCACAGAGCGCCCCTTCGATACGCGTACAAATAAATAATTTTGCCGAATCGTTGTGCCGATTGCTGAATTTGCATCGTGCTATCATACCTGAATTGGTTAGTTGAGTCAATTTTATGCGCTGGATAGTTGACGCCAATCCGTTGTCGATGTCAGTATGAATGAGGCGTCTAGCGGTTAATCTTCAAGCCTTATTTATCTGGCGCCAGTGACATAATGCTGCCAAACGAGTTAACCTGTAATTGCCAATGACTGCCCACTTGGCAGCGACGATAGTCATCAAAGTTCTGCGGCGTATAGGTGTAGGTCTTATCATTCGCATTGATGATGCACTGATAGTCCTCGTTGCGGGCGCCACTGCGCTGTTGCCCCGCCAAATTAGCCACCGGCCATTGGGGTGAATAACCACTGCCGTTTAATACGCGCGTATCAACGGGCCGCCATTCGTGGACGGTGTAGGTACAGCGATCGGCATAGACTTCGTAACGACAATCTTGCACTACCTTGCCAATCCCCGTGCCAGTATCGACTGTGTAGGGCGTGCCGCAGACTTCGCGGCTGTTGGCGGTCGGGGTGTCCTGCATAGAACGAATGGCAGGGCGACATTGGCCTATTTCGGCCCCACTCGGAATGGCATCGCGCCAATTGCTGGCTTGGACCGGCACCAGGCCTTCGACGGTGATCGTGCGTGTCCATTTTGCTTGCTGGACAATGCCAACAACGGCCGTTGTGCGAGAGGAGAGCGTGGCAAACGCAATCGCACCGGCGATCAAGAGCAAAATGACGATGCCGGCGACGCCGAGGCAACTGCGTGAAGTCGGCGCTAGTGTAGCCGCGATTGGCGGCGTTGGTTGCGGTTTTGCTTTGGCTGGCGGTGCACCACATTTGATGCAATTAGCCGCCACTGGCGAGTTTTCTGTGCCACAATTACTGCAAATGATCTTCGCCGCTGGCGTCGTTTGATAGGCACCGAGCACCTGGCCTGCCGCGCGTGCCGTCCCAGTGGTTAAATCGCCGCCACACTGATGGCAAGTCTTGGCGTCGGCTGGATTACGCGCGCCGCAATAAGGGCAATGAATGTCGGGACCAATTTCCGCCCGCTTGATTTCCGCGGCATCTTTGATCAATTCGGCTTGCGCTGGCGTTTCGAACTGAACATCTTTCGGTTGCGGCGCGCCACAATTGGCACATGTTTGGCGTAGACCAGAATTCCGTGTGCGACAAACCGGGCACGTCCACTCTAATTCGACATAACCGAGGTTCTTTTGCGTCATACCTGTACGTTACTCTTGGCTTCTAGGAGTTAGTATGAGAGAGAGTGTATGTGCAAATCCAGCCAGTGTCAAATTTATTGCCAAATTGTAAGAATTTGCCTCACCCCCGAAAGGTCGCCTGAACGGAAGGGCTGTTTCAGAAGAGGGGGGACAAGTGACTGATTCCTACTCCCCCTCGCCTGAACTCTGTCCTTCGATTCAGGCGACCCTGTTGGGGGGTGAGGCAGGCAACACGGCAAACCTAATTTGGGGCAAAAGCTTGCTGAGCCATGTACAATGCTGCAAACCCCTGATTACGCTATAAAGTATTTGCTTTGCCAATACCCTGTATGTACAATGGGCGCATGTCATTTTTTCAACGGCGCACAGTTCAAGCGCATCCGGATCACCCACAAAACGGCAAACGCAACGATGACACCGCGCACAGTTTAGATTGGGAATTTGGATCAGACGGCCTTGAGGACTTATTTACGCCAGCGGTTGACTTGAATCGCTTTGGCGCTGCGTCTGCTAGCCCGGTCCGCCGTCAGGACCAAGTGATTACGGTGCTGCCGACGCGCAAGCCCACAGCGCCGCCAGCGTTGGACCCATTGCACCCGGCCAGCTCGCTGACGCAAGCATTTCGCGGTGCAAACGCGACTGCGCAGGTAACTGCCGTTCGGAATGCGCTGGATCGGGCGTTGGAGCAGTGGTGGGGGCAGGGTGAGTTGCCCGTAACCGAACTATTGCGTGATGGATTGTTGGTCTTAGAGGCCGGCGGTGAATTAGGCGAAAGCCAGCGCTCATTGCTATTGCGCACTGCATTGGCGCGTGGTAAAGGTGTCATCACCGCCTTACGCCATCAGACTGATAGCGAGCGTACTGCGGCTTTACTCAAGGAGGCTCTATTTGATCGACAGGCAACGTTAGTGCCCATTGAGCTGCGACAATTACGTGAGCGAGATGAAAAGAGTGACGAGTGGGCGCCGTTGTTGAGCCAGGAATTAACCAGCGAATTACCAACTATTTTCGGCCACCAACGCCAGCTTGCTTTAGCCGGATTGGCTGAATTGACGGGAAAAAATGCGCCTACAGCCTTGTTCACGTTGCCGTTCGTCGATGATGCGCGATTATCTGACGCAAAGTTGCCGTGGTCGCGCTTTCGTATCGTTCTTTTAGCTGTTCTCTTATGTCTATTGTCCCCTGTGTATCTATGGCGTCATGGGCAAAGCGCCGCGTCCGAAGTGGTGGCGATTCCAGCAGGCCAGTATACAATTGGCTATGATGCTACCGAGGCTACGCCCAGTGGAGAGGCCAGGCGTACGGTTGAACTAGACGCTTTTGCCCTGGATCAGACGGAAGTTACGAATCGGAATTACCGCCTTTGTTACCAGGCGAACCATTGTGCCCAGCCAGACAGTAAGGCAAGCGCCACCCGGCATGATTATTTTTCTGAGCCGGCCTTTGATAATTTTCCCGTTGTCAACGTTAGCTGGGAGAATGCGCGTACTTTTTGTCAGTGGGTGGGAAAACGGTTGCCTACCGTAGACGAATGGGATGTGGCGGCTGGCTTTGCACCGGTAACCAGGCATTACTATCGCTTTCCCTGGGGCGAGCAATTTCAGCCGCAGTTGACCAATAGTCTGGCAACGTCTGGGAAAGACACCCAGACGGTTGGCCTGTATCATCCGCAAGGGGATAGCCCGTTTGGGTTGATGGATATGGCGGGTAACGTAGCTGAGTGGACCGCAACCAGCCCTAACGCCGACGGCAATTATGTGGTGAAGGGTGGCTCTTTTCAAGATCAGCCTGAAGCCTTACACACGATGGCAACCCAGACCGAATCCGGGGCAACAGTGGCGACTTGGCTAGGTTTTCGTTGTGCCGACACGTTGGGAAATTGATGCTAAAAATCTGTAACTACCCAGCCCTCGTGTGGACAGGTAGGCACGTAAACACGTAGACATGATATGCCACCTGTTTACGTATTTATCTGCCTACCTAGCGTAACGCTCCACCTAAGTAGTTATAAAAATCCAATTAATTTGCGGATTAAAATGTTTTCACTGATGTTTTCATGTAGGTAGATAAGGTAATTTGGATCATGGCGATGTCTGAAACTAGGTTAAACAGGCTTGAACTGACGTCTGAACTTGAATTCGCTGCCAAAGTGGCGCGTGAAGCTGCGACGATTGTGAATACTTTTTATGTGGGATCATCCGAGGTTCGCTATAAATCAGATGATGAACCAGTCACTGAAGCCGATCGGTCGGCCAACCAACATATTCTCGCCCGCATCCAGGCGATGTACCCCGATGATGGGATCTTATCTGAAGAGTCTAAAGATGATTTAAGCCGGCTCAACAAGTCGCGCGTCTGGATCGTGGATCCACTTGATGGCACTAAGGAGTTCATCGCACGCAATGGCGAATTTTCGATCATGATCGGATTGGTGATCGAAGGCCGCCCCGTGCTGGGCGTTGTCATGCAGCCAGACCCCGGCTTGCTCTATGTGGGGGCTGTGAACCAAGGGGCTTTTTTATATGAGGCCGGTGAACGCATTCCTTTGCAGGTGAGCAATTGCCAACAAATGAATAAAATGGTGTTGGTGAGTAGCCGTAGCCATCGCCAGCAGATTGTGGACAAGATGCGGGCCGCCTTACGCATTACGAGTGAACGGGTAAGTGGCAGCGTAGGGCTAAAGGTTGGCTTAATTAGCCGGCGACTCGCCGATCTCTATGTCCATCCCAGCCCTGGCTGCAAGGAATGGGATCTGTGCGCGCCCTATGCTTTGTTGGAAGCCGCCGGTGGCCGGATGACCGATTGTTGGGGCAACCCGCTGAAGTTTAATAAACGCGATGTACGCGCCCACAACGGATTGATCGCCAGCAATAGCCAATCGCATGACGAGATTGTCGGGATTGTGGCGCGCATCTGCGAGGAGTTTGGCTACAACGAAGACGATGGTTTTTGGTAAATCTAGAAAATCATTCGGTTATGCGCTGTAACCGCATTCTGTTGGATTCACTAATCAAAAACAGGGCCAAGAATTTTCTTGGCCCTGTTTTTTTATTACATTGTAAGCTAATTTGTGTTATATTGTAAGTTAATTTGTAAGTATCTTTACCTATTCAACTGAACAATTTTGTAAATATATCGTTATAGACATAGTATGATCGGCCTACACCTCCTTACTGTTAATTTACCTAAGTCATTTGCAAAGGAGAATTCAATGCCACGATCGCTCTTTGATTCAGAATATATCTTCGGCCTTCACGATGCGGGCGGCGAACAATTGATGCTGGACGCTGGCAAACCGGGCTGGATTGTCTTTACGGAGGCTATCGGCCATGATCCCAATGATTTCGGCGGGACCGATTATTCGGCCTACAGCAGCCGCAACCTGGGTGTCATCTGCCGGATCAACAACGGTTACTATCCAGACGGCACGCTTCCCCCCAGCAGCCAATATGCCAATTTTGCCCAACGCTGCGCCAATTTTGTGGCGCGCACGCCGGGCTGTAAAATTTGGATTATCGGCAACGAGATGAATTATACGCTTGAACGGCCATCCAACCTTGCCCGTGGATTGTCATCGGGTAGTTCGTCAATGGCTAGGACCACAAGTTCTGCAATCGATAGCCCAGTGGCAAAAGTGGCGCAATTGGCCCAAACTATTTGGAACAACCTTACCGGTGGCGCACAGACGTCCACCGCCGTAGCAGGCACCCGACCCCTAGCAATTGACGATCCTTATGGCTATGGCTTGCCGAAGCGGTTTGCAGCGCTGCATCCCAGTGTACGTAGCGCTGCGGCGGACAATACAGAAGTGATCACGCCCGATTTGTATGCGCGTTGCTATCGTCTCTGTCGCGCTGCAATCCATGCTGTACCAGGCCATGCTGATGATCAAGTGCTAGTGGGTGCGGTGGCACCGTGGAACAACCAAACCGCGTATGATGGTAATCTGAATGGCGATTGGGTGCAATATTTTGCCGATATTCTGGCGTTGTTGGGGCCTGCCAACTGTGATGGCTTTAGCCTGCATGCCTATACGCATCAGGCCAATCCAGATTTGATCACCGATGAAATTCGTATGGATCCGCCGTTCCAGAATCGTCATTATCAATTTCGCGCTTATATGGATTTTATGCAGGCCGTGCCTGCGTCTATGCGTCAATTGCCAGCGTATATCACCGAGGCAAATGAAGATGTGCCTTGGTTAGACCAGAACATTAGTTGGGTCCAACGGGCGTATGGCGAAATTGACTGGTGGAATCGTCAGCCAGGCAACCAACAGCTTCGTTCACTCGTGCTTTACCGCTGGCCCAGTAATATTGACCGCTGGGGCATTGCCGGCAAGGGTGGTGTCGTCGAGGATTTGCGGCTCGCGTTGCAAAATGATTATCGTTGGCGTGCGCCCTCGATTAGCCCAATGCCCTTTAAAAAGGGTGACATCGTGGAGACGCAAGACATTGTCAATTTGCGCCGTAGTCCTGGATATGCGGGTAAACCAGCCACTGATATCGTATTAGCGGCGCCGCTCCAGAGTCGTTTATTCGTGCTGAATGACAGCGCAAGTGTTACGGATGGCCTTACCTGGTGGTATGTACAAACGCAAGCAACCGATCCAACAATCATTGGTTGGGCCGCTCAAACTAGCCCTGCCGGTTCGCCCTTATTAATCAAAGTGGAGAATGATACAATGACTAACCCTGGAAACATCAGCTTTGCGATTGGGGATCAAGTACGTGTGGTGGCGGCGGCGCGCTTGCGACAAACGCCCGGTTTGACGAATAAACCGGCGAATGATGTAATTGCTCAAGTTGCGGTGGACAGTTTATTGACCGTCACGTCCGGCCCAACGCAAGCTGATAATTTGACTTGGTGGCGGGTCAAGGGCCCAACAGTTGAGGGCTGGATGGCGCAGGTGGCGCCAGACGGCCAGGTGCTACTGATTCGCAAGAATAGGGGCATTTCGTCGGCCAGCTTTCAGACGGGTGATACAATTGTCACTGGTGACATCGTGCGCCTGCGGAGTACACCCGGCTACGTCGGCAAACCGATGAATGATGTCGTTGCCAATATTGGGATGGGCGTGCAGGGTAAGGTAGTGGATGGCCCGCGTAACGTTGATAGCCTGATCTGGTGGCAGGTGGAGACCACGGCCAATAACAGCCTTGTGCGTGGTTGGATGGCTGAGATTGGGCCAGATGGCTCGGTTTTGTTGCAGCGGGTCAGCGCGCCTGCCCCCCCGCCCACTCCTGCTTTCGTAACCGGCGATCTAGTCGTAACGACCGACATTGTGCGCGTGCGCCGTTCGCCTGGTTTCGCCAACAAGCCCGCCGATGATGTTTTGGGCCAATTTGAGCCACGTTTTACGCTGAATATCGGGGACGGACCCAGAAACACGGATAATTTGATCTGGTGGCGGGTCGGCGGCATCACGCTGACGAGTGGCGAAATTGTGGGCTGGGTGGCGCAAGTGGCAGCGGATGGCGAAGTTTTGATCGACCGTGCGCCAAAGTTGGCAGGCACAAACATCCCGGATAAAGCCAGCGGCGCTTATCTCGGTGCACCTTTCCAGGGCCAATTTGGGATTGCGCAGTTGTGGGGCGAGAATCCGCAAATTTACGCGCAGTTTGCTTATGACGGCACACCGCTCAAAGGCCACAATGGCATCGATTTCTTGACGCCGACGGGCACACCCTTGCTAGCAGTAGATGCGGGTGTGGTTACGGATGCTGTGCTCAATGATCCGACTGGCTTTGGCAATTATATCAAATTGCGCCACAGTTGGGGCGAATCCATGTATGCGCATATGGATAACTTGGGCGTGCAACAGGGACAATCGGTCCAGCGTGGAACAATTTTAGGCCGATCCGGCAGCACGGGCTTCGCCAATGGACCGCACCTACACTTTGCGATTCGGATCAATCCCTATAGCCGTACGGACGGATGGGGCGGTTTTACTGATCCGCTGCCGTATATGAATCCAGCCGACGTGCAATTGCCGAGCTACGTGCGGGCCAATGCACCGCAAAGTGCGGTAGCGCGCCGCAGCAGCGCACCATCTGCGACAAGTTCATTGCGAATCAAGCCTGGCTATGCGCCAGATCGCCCAGGCATGCGCCGACCGTGAGCATACAAAATTTATGGTAATTTATCAATATGAAGATAATTGCAGAAAGCAATCTGCGTTTTATCCACTACACCTATGAAGTTAGACCCGGGTTGACGCAGCAGATGTTGAGAAGGTCAATCGTCAAAGGAGAAACTGATATTGGCGCGATCCGTGGAGAATGCGCCGAATCTGAACAATCTTGCCTTTGATGACGTAAAAAACCAAATATTTGCTTATGATCAAGATGCGATAGCCTAATCGTTGCAACCGTTCATCTTTCGGCATACTACCAAGGAAAGGGTGAGTTGCTAAACGAGCGATGGCTTGGTCAAATTCCTCTAACAAAGCTGCTGCTGCTGCGGGATTATCGCGTGCAATATAATCAAAAATCTCCACCAAATCTTGTTCTGCTGTGCGCAAATACCGGAGGGAGTACATCCGGGTCATAAAATCCTATCCTTGATTTGCGCCATCATCTCTTCATGACTAATCCCTTCTTCCCCTTCGGCATCCAACATCTCGGCTTCACTGAGTTTCTGGTAGAGTTGCAAGCGACTTAGCAATTGTTCATAATGTGCCAAACTCATCACAACTAGATCGCCGTAGCCATTGCGCGTGACAAACACAGGTTGGTTTTCTTTATGGCAAAGCTCTAAGATTTCATTTGTATGGTTGCGCAGATCGGACATAGGACGAATATGATACATTTAGCTCTCCTTTATAGGTATAAATTATGACTAAATTATATCATAAAAACGCTAACCACTCAAATTGAAAATTTTACGATCAGAGACGCGTCTGCAAAAATAGACTGGGAATTTGGACTGTCTACTTCGTAGCCTAATGATTTAACCGCTTTGCCACCGCCGCGGCGTGCGCGGTCAAGCCTTCCACATTGGCTAGGGTTTCGGCGGCGGGGCCAATGGCTTGCAATGCTTGTTCATTCAGGCCAATCACACTGACGATCTTCACAAAATCATTCACGTTGACTGGGCTGGCGAAGCGGGCTGTGCCACCGGTGGGCATCACATGGCTGGGGCCGGCTACATAATCACCCAGCACCTCAAAGCTGCGTTCGCCCAAGAAAACGCCACCAGCATTTTGCACAGTCCCCAAGTGTTGCCACGGGTCTTGCACCAACAAACAAAGATGTTCGGGCGCATAAACATTGGCTAATGCGAGCGATTGCGCCAGACTTTCCGTGACGACAATGCCACTGCCGCGACTTAACGAACCGGCAATCACCTCGGAACGTCCCAATTCTTCCAACTGTGCCATCACGGCGGCTTGCACCTTTTCGGCCATGCTACGGCTATGCGTCAGCAGAATGGCGCTGGCCAGCACATCGTGTTCGGCCTGCGCCAACATATCGGCCGCCGCAAATTGTGGATCAGCGCTGTCATCCGCAATGACCACCGTTTCGGTCGGGCCAGGTAGCCCGTCGATGCCCACAATGCCAAAGACCTGGCGCTTTGCCAAGGTAGTGAAAAGGCTGCCGGGGCCGCAAATTTTATCCACGCTGCGCACGCTTTCCGTGCCAAAGGCCAACGCACCAATCGCCTGCGCGCCACCGGCCACGTAGATGACATGCACGCCCGCAATGTCGGCAGCCACGAGGATTGCCGGATGGGGCAGCCCGGTCGCGCGTTGGGGCGGCGTAATAATGGCAACGTGGGGTACACCCGCCACGCGGGCGGGGACCGCCGTCATTAGACACGAGCTCGGTAGGGGCGCGCTGCCGCCTGGAATATAAATGCCGATCCGCTGGATCGGGCGTACGAGTTGGCCTAGTGTGCCTTCGGCGTCGTTGTGAATCCAACTCAAGCTTGGCTGGCGGCGGTGAAAATTTTCGATGCGCTGGGCGGCCAGTTTCAAAGCGGCGACGGTTGCGCCATCAACTTGCTGATACGCGTCTTCAATTTGGGCTTGCGTAATCACCAGCGTCACCGGATTCACCCGGTCTAGGCGCTGCGTCCACTCGATCAAGGCGGCGTCACCGCGTTGGCGCACGTCGGCCAAGATGCGGCGCACCACTTCATCGGGGGTCAAGCGTTCGCCAAAGATGGCGGCAATGCCATCGGTTAGCAAATCGGGTATGGCAATTTCATCCCAGGCTGGACGGCGCAGAATGGTGTTTTGGGCGGTTTGCACATCGAAAATTCGCATCAAATCAGTCATAGTATCCTTACGTTGTGGGTCACTACTTAGCCCTCGTGTAAACACATAGACAGGTAAACACGTAGCATGCCCTATCTACGTGTTTACCTGTCTATGTGTTTACCTGCGTAACGCTCTACCTGAGTATTTACGGTTATGGGTCACTGCAATCGCGAGTAAAGCCACAAATCTGACAGGCAATTTTACAGTGCCGCTTGACCACGGGACCGTTGCACATCCAGCAATAGGTGTCATCCGTCGGTTGGTAAACGGGCTGAAATGCTGGTTCTGGCTGTGCGTCGAGCGCTTGCGCCGTTTGCTCGCCATGTAGCTGAGATCCTTGTTTGATACCTTGCGACGTGTAAAAAACGACGCTATGTTCGCTAAGCTTGCCATCGACATAAATGAACTGACCAGAGAAGAAGGCGTCCTGGGCGAGCCATGGCAGAAAAATTTTGTCACCTTCCCACAAATTCAAATGGAGCAATTCGTCGTCCGCAATCCAGGCGAGGACGCCTTCATCGCAATCGATGAGTTCGCCGGTGAATTCGGTGGCGACGAAGACAAATGTATACCAATCTTCGCCAATATTAGGCGGGACGGCTGCCCCCTGAAAAGCGGGAAAGGTGAGAATGCCGCGCAAATGCGGATTGCTCACGTTGAGCCCACTTTCTTCGGCCAGCTCGCGAATGGCGCACTGTTCTGGCGTCTCGCCCGGCAAGAATTTGCCACCCAGGCCGTTCCACTTGCCCGCGTGCATATCATACTTTTTTTTGATGCGATGCATCATCAAGGTGCGGCCGTTGGCTTTGACGTAACAGAGCGTGGCGAGTTTCATCTTTAAAATTCGGCTAACGCTTTGGCCATCTGAACAATTTTCGCTGCATTGGGCCGGTAGGCATCTTCGAGCGGCGGGCTGAAGGGGACGGGGACATCCAATCCACCCAGACGCCGGATCGGGGCGTCTAGCCATTCAAAAGCTTGGTCGGAAATCAGCGCCGCAACCTCCGCGCCGACACCAACCAGGCGATTGGCCGAATGGACGATCAGCACTTTGCCCGTCTTGCGCGCCGTGGCTAAAATGGCTTCGCTGTCTAACGGTTTGAGGGTGCGGAGATCAAGCACCTCCGCACTAATTCCTTCCGCTGCCAGTTGTTCCGCCGCGTTCAGCGCCTCGCGCACCTGAGCGCCATAGGTAATAATCGAAAGATCATCGCCCGCGCGAGCAAGGTTAGCCTTGCCGATTGGCACGACATAATCACCGGGCGGAACGTAGCCTTTTTCCGAGCGATAGAGCGGTTTACTTTCAAAATAGATAATTGGGTTATTGTCGCGAATGGCGGCCAGCAGCAACCCTTTGGCATCCGCCGGGGTAGCGGGAGCCACGACTTTTAACCCTGGTGTATGGACAAACCAGGCCTCGGGGTTTTGGCTGTGAAAAGGGCCAGAGCGTAGACCACCATCGCTAGGCGCGCGAATAACCCAAGGCACGGCCGCCTTCCACCGATAATGATTGGTTGCGGCAAACTGGACGATGCTGTCAAAGGCCGTCGTGATAAAATCGGCGAATTGCATCTCGATCACAGGGCGCAAACCCATCAAGGCCATGCCGGTGGCGGCGCCTACAAAGCCCAATTCAGCCATTGGCATGTTGAGCACGCGTTTTTCGCCGAACTCTTCGGTAAAGCCTTTGGTAACTTTGAACGCACCCCCAAATGTGCCGCCAATGTCTTCGCCCATCAGCAAAACATTCGGATCACGCCGCATTTCTTCGCGTAGTGCTTCACTGATCGCCGCAATATAGGTGAGCTCGCGGCTAGTATCCGCCATTTTTTCTACATCTGAAAACCCAAAATTATTGGCTATTTGACTCATAATTGTTTCTGTGATTGGCCTGACGCTCGGCGCGCGATTTTGAAAGTTGCTTTACAGCGCATATACGCCATCCTCAACGGTGGCTGGGTCGGGCAAGGGCGCGGCCTCTGCGTACTCAATCGCGTCAGCTACCTCGATTTCACAGCGGTGCTTGATCTCATTAAGCTCGTCCTGGTCAGTCAAGCCCTGCGCCAGCAACTGTTGCTCAAAATGAATGACCGGATTTTTTGCCTCCCATTCGGCCAACAGTTCACGCGGGACATATTCTGCGCCGTCATGAATCGCATGGCCCATCATGCGCATCGTCTTGGCCTCGATCAGCGTGGGGCCACCACCAGCGCGCGCCCGTTCCACTGCTGCTTTGGTGACAGCATAGACCGCTTCGACATCATTCCCTTCGACGATCAGGCCAGGCATGCCATAACCGGCGGCGCGTGTGGCTATATCTGGGATTTTCATTTGTTGGGATAAGGGCGTTGAATAGGCGTACTGATTATTTTCGACAATTAACACCAGCGGGGCATTGAAGAGCGAGGCCATGTTCAAGGTTTCGTGGAAAAGCCCGGCACTGGTCGAGCCATCACCAATATAAGTCATGGCGACGCGCGGTTCGTTGCGATAGACAAAACTCATGGCGACGCCCAGCGCCACAGGCACTGTTTGCGGCAAATGGCTAATAAAGCCGACCAAATTCAAGCTCATATCGCCTGCGCCATGCATATTCGCATCGCGACCCCCGTTGACGCCAGTCGCCCGGCCTAATAAGTTAGAAAAGATGCGGCGCAGCGACAGCCCGCGCAATAAATAGCAGCCTAGATCACGATGGAGGGGGGCAACCACATCGTCCGGCGCTAAAGCATAGCCGGTGCCCACACTGATGGCTTCATGACCACGCTCGCTGAACATGCCGCCAACGCCGCGGCCTTGCTTCCAATAGGCCACCGCAATATCGTCGAACGTGCGCGTCAATCGCATCCAATAATAAATTTCCAGTTTTTGGTCTCTGGTTAATGAATAGTTTGACATAGTCCGCTTGATTTTGTCTTAGATGATAGTGAACACTGAGAAATTAAGGAGGAGAGATTGAGAGATGAGAGATTAAAAACGATCAATCTCTCATCCTTTAATCTCCCATCTCTCAATCTCCCATAGTATGCTCAACTGATTCCCTTATACGCCAGCCTTAAAATCTCCCTAACCACCGCCGCGGGTGATAGCCGTGATGTATCGATGACAATGGCGTCGGTGGCGGGATGCAGAGGTGAAACCTCACGATGGCTGTCCAGGTCATCGCGTTGCAGAATCCCCTTGAGGACGGTATTCAGCTCCGCGTTTTTGCCCTGTTCGCGCAGCTCTTCATAACGCCGCCTGGCTCGTTCATCGCTAGTGGCGTCTAAATAAATTTTTAAAGGCGCCTCGGGCACAATGACGGTGCCAATGTCACGTCCGACCATCACGATCCCGTCTTTTTCGGCATGGCCTCCTCCATAAAATTGACTCAGCTCCCGTTGTTTGCTGCTCAATATCTGGCGGACAACAGGATAGGCTGAGACAATCGATACATGTTGATCAACTTCTGCTGTACGAAGTTGGAGCGTAATGTCCACCCCATCAACGATGACCGTGCACTGGCGGCCGTCGCTTGCTTGGGGGGTAGCAGGCATGACGCTAATCGATAGATGCGTGGCCAATTCGCTAACGTGGGTTTGATCCTGGATATCTATCCCACGCTGTAAGGCTGCCCAAGTTACGGCGCGGTACATCACGCCCGTGTCAAAGAATAAAAAATTAACCATATTCGCCAATTGATGACCGACCGTGCTTTTACCCGATCCCGCAGGACCGTCCAATGCCACGATCGCTGGTCGCAAGGTGCGGAAGGCCTGAATCAGTGCAGAAAGCCCACTGATTTGTTCTGGATTAGCATTGCTAGGCTTGCCATCAATCATGCTGTACGCTTTACTTTCTTCTGGGCCGGCCAGCACTTTTTGTATAGGTCGCTGTTTTACCGGTGGTTAGCCTGCGCTGCGCCGATGGAACGCGCCGCTTGTCAATGACCGCGCTTGGGGCTGGCTGGCTGCTTTGCGTGGCCACCATTTCGCGCAAGGCAGAAACCTCACTGCGGGTCAGATGTTCATTTTGGCCTAATTTCAAACGGCTCAGCGTTAATGGTCCGATCGACCAACGCACTAAACGCAGGGCTGGATAGCCAATCGCCGCCGTCATATGGCGAATCTGGCGTTTTTTGCCTTCGCGCAGCACAACTTCTAACCAAATCCCTTCGTTCGGACCTTTGCTCAGAAACAAATCGGGCGGCAAGTGTTCGGCCACGCGCACTTGGGCGGGTGCTGTGCGACCTTCTGGCAGATCAATCCCTGTGCGAAATTGCGTGAGCGCCTCTTGCGAAGGTCGTTGCCCGACGAGCACATAATAGGTTTTAGGATGTTGAAAGCGGGGATGAGTCAGCTTATGCGCCAACTCGCCATCATCGGTCAACAAAACCAAGCCTTCACTGTGCAGATCAAGCCGGCCTACGGGAAAAACTCGGCGTAAATCGGCTGGCAACAGATCCGCCACCGTTTGGCGTTCACCCGGTTCGCCGCCGATATCACTCAAGACCCCGCGCGGTTTATGCAGCTTTAGGTAAATGTGGCGTTTTGGTACGTTAATTGGCTTGCCATCCACAGAAATTTGCACATTTTCTGCGTCCACTTTGGTGCCCAGCTCGGTGACTGTGTGTCCATTTACCTGCACCCGGCCATCCAAAATAAACTGCTCACAGGCGCGCCGACTGCCTGCCCCTGCTGCGGCCATGATCTTTTGCAACCGTTCTTCGTTCATCAAAACCTTCCTAATCAATCCTTATCAATGGCCAATCGTAAATTGTTAATGGCTGTCTACAGCCATTAACAATTATCAATGGTTAGACTACCAAAGCAGCAACGGCTGCGTATCGATTACTTGATCGCCCAGCCGCCATTCGACGATCCCCACTGTCATGCCCGCTTGCCAGGGTTGCCCAGCCGGTGGCAATTGGAGCAGACGATAGGTTTGTAGCGTGGCATCATCCTCGCGTTGCATCAATAACGTTGGTGACGCCCCGGTGGCCCGTAAATGCCACAAGGAACCATCGGCTGCATAAACTCGATTCAGTACGCCAAATTCATTCAGATTGCCATCTACCCAGTGATAATTGGCTTGATAGGCTTGATCCAGGGCGATCGTATCGCTGTAACGGCCGCTACTACCAAGCACAATCGTCAAAACTTGATGGCCGGCATGCGTAATACTGGCGATCAGACATTCACCGGCGTTATCGGTTGTCCCAGTCTTGATCCCATTCGCACCAGGAAATTTTCCTAACAGTTCGTTGGTATTGTGCAGGTCATGGCCAGCCACCGTGATGTCGGTTGTCGCAACAATTTTTTGAAAGAGCGGAAAATGCCAAACTTTGCGCGTCAAAATTAGCAAATCGTTGGCACTTGTGACATGACTATCGGCGTCAATTCCCTCTGGATTAACGAAATGGGTCTGTTTCATCCCTAGTGCTGCCGCACGCTCGTTCATCCGTTTGGTAAATGCCTCCACTGTGCCTGCGGTGTGCCGGGCCAGTGCTGTCGCTGCGTCATTGCCGCTGGGGATCAATAAACCCCACAAAAGCTGCTCCACGGTTAAGGTCTCACCGACCTGTAAATTCATACTAGAACCACCCACCAGATCAGCGGCTTGGATGGTGACGGATGCCGTTAGATCGTTTGCTTCCAAAACGAGTAGCGCTGTCATTAATTTGGTCAAACTTGCTGGCGGCAAGGCCTGATCGGCATTGCGGGCGAAAAGCGTTTTGTCGGCATCGACATCGTAGAGCACCAACGCCTTGGCGGTTAATGGCGGCAATTGCTGAGCCTGGTTCCACTGCTCAATCTCACTGGCGGTCAGCCGCTGGGTCGGTGCAATGGTGCGATCAACCAGTCTAGGCGGCCCAAACCCACAAAGAAAAACCCCACAAATCATTGACAGGATAAATAGCGAGTAATATTGCTTATACAAGTTGTTAGCTTGATTATCAGGTTGGTTCGTTGAGCAAGCGCTTGGCAGAAACGAATTTTCAGGCATACAATGGCGACCTTTCTTAGACGCATTCTACCGGTATTCGCCGACAGCGTCAAGGCCAATCTTGTGGGTATATTCGTCACAAATCCACCTACCTATTTATACTCGTTACCAGCGCCAATCACATTGCACTAGGACACGCGTAACCAGTGATCTCACCCTGTTGTTCGGTTGCACACGCGATGGCAAAAGAAAGCGGCGAAGCAATTAGCGCTCCGCCGCCTTGGGCCTGCAACCGTTATGCCCGCTTTCCTCGCCAAGCCACCTACTCGTAGATTTCGTAGCGTGATAACGGACAACCAAGCATAAGTTTCCTATGCCAGCGCAGTTTGTCCAGTGGAAGCGGGCGTTGAATTTTCTTCTTTATGCAACCAAGAACCTTCATCCCAAGCGACTAACAGCGCCGAGGCATTGAAGATTGAACTATAGGTGCCGGAAGCAATCCCAACCAGTAGCGTAGAAATAAACTGCCGCAAGGTCGGTCCACCTAGCACCAAGATCGCGACCAGCGTCAACAAAATGGTGACATGCGTGGCCAATGATCGGTGAGCTGTCTCAACAATGCTCCGGTTTGCCACCATGCTCAACGTTTCCCCGCGATGACGGCGGAAGTTTTCACGAACTCGATCAAAGACGACGATGGTGTCGCTGACGCTATAACCAATCACTGTCAGGATCGCCGTGAGGAATAGGGCATCAATTTCCCAACCGGCGATCAGGTGCATGATACAAATAAATGAGATAACCACCAACGTGTCATGGATGAGGGCGATTACAGCAGCAGCGCCAAAACGGAAAGGATGAGTCACTTGCCGGAAGGCCAAGGTAATATAGAGTAAGATCAAAACCGAAGCAACGGCTACCGCCAGCACAGCGGATTTGCTGATCTCGCTGCCAATCGACGGGCCAATGCTCCGGTAGGAGCGCTCTTCAAACACGCCAAACTTATCGGTCAATTTTTTCTGGAGCGTCGTTTTTTCATCCGCACCAATATTTTTGAATTTAACTTCCACAGTACGTTTGTCTTGTACGTTAAAAGCAGAGGTGTCTGGAAAGCCATTGGCAACAAATACTTGCCGTACGTCTGCGGGATCTACAGCTTTGCTGAAGCGCATCTCCCATAAAGAGCCGCCGGTGTAGTCGATGCTCAAAGGCAACAACGTTCCTTTGGTCGACAGCGACCAAATCATATAGATAATACCTGGCAACGTGAGTAACAGCGATAGGGCAAAGTAAAAACCGCGTCTTTCCATAATTCTATACATAAAGGTTGCGTCCTCAATTTTGTCTAAAAACGCCAGCTACGGCGACTCTATAATCATTAAAATTGCTCATTCTGCAGTGCTTTTATCCGTTCGTAAGACCAAGATCCATGCACCAGTAGGTTGTGGCAATCGCTATCCTATAAACGTTCTGACTCCTGCCTAATGGCCAATCATGCTGCGTGATTCGAGCAATGTCCGCGCATTGCTCGATAGGAAGCCACGCATGAAGGCGCGCGTTACCACTACAGCCGAGAACATGGACAGCAACACACCAATCGCCAATGTAATCGCAAAGCCTTTGACAATACTAGCCCCAAAGGTGCTGCCAAACCAGAAGAGCACTAGACAAGTGATCATGGTAGAGGCATTGCTGTCAAAAATGGCTGGCCAGGCTCGGCTGAACCCAGCTTCAATCGCGGACCGTAAGGGACGACCTGCACGCAATTCTTCTTTCATACGTTCAAAGATGAGGATATTAGCATCCACCGCAATCCCAATCGAGAGAATAAAACCGGCCAAGCCAGGCAACGTCAAGGTCACCGGAATCAACTTGAAGATCGTTAAGTTGAAAAGGATATAAATGAGGAGGGCGACGCAAGCCAGTACACCAGGTAAGCGATAAAGCGCTAGCATAAAGATGGAAACCGCCACCAAGCCGATAATGCCCGCGTGCAAGCTACGATTTAAGGAATCCTGACCCAGGCTTGCCCCAATCGTCCGTTTATCGATAACTTCGAGGGGGATTGGCAAAGAGCCATAGCGCATTTGCACAGCCAAAGAGCTGGCTTGATCGCGCGTGAAGCGGCCCGTAATTTGCCCGCGGTCGGTAATGATAGCCTGAATGGTTGGCGCTGACAGCACACGACCGTCAAGCACAATCACCAATTGTTGACCAATGTGGGCCTTCGTATAATCACCAAACTTTTTGCTGCCAGCACTGGTCAGCTCAAAATTGATTTGCCATTGATTAAATTGATCTTGCGTGGCAACCGCAGTGCGTAAAATATCGCCCGTCATAACCGTTTTGAACACGCGCATGGGGTAGAGGTTGTTAGACGTCTGTGTTGTGCTAATGGCTGCGGTCTTCTGCAAATCCTTGGCGGCGGTTGGGCGATTGGTCGTGTTGAGGATCATGCCCTGGCTCATTTGCGCGCCGGCGGGATCAATGAATTCAAGCTGACCCGTGGAGCGTAGGGTTTCGACAGCTTGGTCTGGATTATTGACGCCGGGCAGTTCGACGATCAAACGATTTGCGCCTTGCACCTGCACGACCGACTCAGAAACACCCAAGCCGTTGACGCGATTCTCTACAATTGACTTCGCAGCATTAATGGCCCCATCCGGTATGGTCTGGCCTTCCGGCAATTTCGCTTGGAGCATCACTTGGGTGCCACCACGCAAGTCCAGACCTAATTTCAAGTCTAATGGTTCGCGTTGTGCATTTGGGTCGGAAGATCGAGAGCGCTCTAGCCAACTCGGATGGTCAACGGGCGAGACGATGTAGATTGCCGCTAGTACGAGCAAAAGAATAATAACTAATGTCACAGTGTTATTTCGCATAGTTCGCCTATAATTTTAGCTAATTGTTAGGTTGCTAACAGAACATATCGGAGCGTGACGAGTAAACGCTTGTAATCGTAATAATACAGTATCGTAATAATATAGTAATGTGATAGCGCTGTCCATAAGCGTCCCTATAGACCCTACTTATTGATTGGTACATTAGTGGCTGTTATAGAAAATGGACAATGCCAAACTCTGCCATTATAGAACTTACACAGCCGAGTGTCAAACTTTCGTTCTAAGCGGGTGCATATCAGGGTGGTCGCGCCCCCACCCTGATATGCACCCACGCTAAAGCACACAGTTGACAAGTGCCAATACCTTCGTTATACTATTCAAGCTGACGTTATGTAAACGTCAAAATAATGCATGCAACGTCAAAATAATGCCAAAACGATGTAATAATAGATGTAATAATAATAGTTGAAAGCGGCGGCACACCTTTTATGAAACCTTGGGCTTTGCTTTCTGACGTGAATGTAGTAATTAGCCTCCTTCGCCAGCTTCTGGTCGTACTGCTTGTTGACCAGAAGCCATTAGTGGTTGGAGAAGCGTAGCCCGTAGGTTGTTTGTACTACGCGAGGTCACTGGAGACTCTTCCCAACCGGGAAGAGTTTTTTTTATTTTTGGGTTATTTTTTATTTGGAAATGCGTAGTAGTTATGATGAATCGCGTAGCCGAACTTTATGAAGGATAGATAACGTAGGGAACAAATGGAGTAGGGAATTAATACACTAAGGAGAAACTTATGCAGAAGGCTATTCAAAATGGACGCCATAACGGGACCGAGCCGGCCAGGACCCACGAACCCAAGCAGATGAAGGGTTCGCAGATGATCTGGGAAGCGCTGTATTTGGAAGGCGTCGATCTCATTTTTGGCTGTCCAGGCGGCGCCATTTTGCCCACCTACGATGCCTTATCCCAATATGAGGCAGAAGGCAAAATTCATCATGTGCTGGTGCGCCATGAACAGTGCGCAGCGCACATGGCCGATGGTTATGCCCGGGCCACCGGACGTGTCGGCGTCTGTATCGCCACGAGTGGACCTGGCGCCACCAATTTGGTGACGGGGTTGGCAACGGCGCAGATGGATAGTATCCCGATGGTGGCGATCACCGGGCAGGTGCCGACGAATTTGCTGGGCACCGATGCCTTTCAGGAGGCCGATGTGGTCGGGGTGACGCAGCCCGTGGTGAAACATAACTACCTGGTCACCGATGTGAACGAACTCCCCATGATTATGAAAGAAGCCTTCTATATTGCCCGCGAAGGCCGCCCCGGTGTTGTCCTCATTGATGTGTGTAAAGATGTCCAGAATGCGACTGGCTGGTTCGATTATGAGCCACCGGTTGAATTGCCCGGCTTTGAACCGTGGCCCGATATTGATTCAAACGCCATCCGCCGCGCCGCCGAATTGATCAACCGTGGCGAGCGACCATTGGTGCTGGCTGGGCATGGCGTTCATCTGGCTGGTGTGAGCCGCGAATTGCTGGAAATGGTCGAACGGGCGGAAATCCCAGTGGTGACAACGTTGTTGGGTACCGGCAATATTCCGGAAAGTCATCCGCTCAGCTTGGGCATGGGTGGCATGCATGGCGAAGCTTATGCCAATCGCGCGATCCAATCGTGTGATGTCTTGATTGCTCTGGGGATGCGCTTTGATGACCGCATTACGGGTCGGTTGGATCGCTTTGCCAAACAAGCCAAGATTATTCACTTTGAACTGGACCGCGCTGAAGTGGGTAAGAATATCGTGCCGGATGTGGCTGTGATTGGCGATCTGGCTAAAACGTTGCCCGCCTTGTTGCCTCAGATTGTAGCGCGTCGCCATCAAGTTTGGCTGCAAGAGTTGGACGAATGGCGCACAGAGACCACGCAGACCGATATTCTCACCTACGAAGTAGATGAATTAATCCCGCCCTTTGTGATCCGCCAACTCTGGCATTGCTCCAAGAATGCCAAGAATGGCCCGGCGATCCTGGTGACGGACGTGGGACAGCATCAGATGTGGGAAAGCCAATATTACACGCACGATCATGTTGGGCAATTGTTGACGAGCGGTGGTCTGGGTACGATGGGCTTTGCGTTACCGGCTGCGATTGGGGCACAGATGGCGCAACCGGGGCGCTTGGTCTGGGCTGTGGCCGGTGATGGTGGTTTTCAGATGACACTCCAAGAATTGGCCGTGCTCAAGCAAGAGCGCGATCTGCCCGTCAAGATTGCGATTATCAACAATGGTTTCCTCGGCATGGTGCGCCAATGGCAGCAGATTTTCTATGAAAAACGCTATACCGGCACGCCCATGCTCTCGCCTGATTATGTCAAGCTGGCCGATGCGTATGATATTCCCGCCTTAATGGTGCGCCGGCCCGAAGACGTGGTCGCAGCCATCGAACAGGCGCAAAATACGCCCGGTCCTTTCCTGATCGACTTCCGCGTCAAAGAAGAAGTCAATGTCTATCCAATGGTTGCGCCCGGCGCTGCTGTTGACGAGTTGATCCGCCGTCCGGCACCCTCGGCCGTGGTGCAAGGTTATAGCGGCGTGGAACCAAGTTGGTAATGAAAGACAGTAGACGGTAGGCGGTAGACAGTAGAGAGGTCACGGATATACTATCTACCTTCTATCTATTCAAAAATGGAGGAAGAGAACCATGAAACATACACTCGTCGCTTGGATGCGCGACAAGCCTGGTGTGCTGAACCGAGTGTCCGGTTTGCTGCGTAGGCGTAATTTTAACATTGATAGTTTACAGGTGGGGCACAGTGAGCAGGCGGGCATCAGCCGCATGACCTTTGTGGTGGATGGCGATGAACATATGGTCGATCAGGTGATTAAGCAAATGCGCAAGTTGATCGATGTGACGCGCATTGATAATATTACTGATCGGCTTAGCGTTGTGCGTGAACTGGCATTGGTGCGCGTGCGCACAACACCAGAGACGCGGTCAGAGATAATCCAGATTGTTGAAATCTACCGGGGTGAAGTGGTCGATGTGGCGCTTGACTCGATGGTTGTGCAGATCATCGGCTCGGAAGATCGGGTTGATTCGTTGATCAGCCTGATGGAAAATTTTGGTGTAACAGAAATGGTGCGCACTGGGCGCGTGGCAATGTTGCGCGGGAGCCCCGAACGCCGCAAACGCGGTAGTTCGGTTTGGAGTGCGCGGGCAAATGGCATCGAAGCCGCAACGGCAACCGATTTATTTTCGAAGAGTGGTGTTTAATTTGCGGGAAGCGTGGGTAAAAAACAGGGCATGTGTACATAACATGCCCTGTTTTTTACCCCTTGCAATCATGTGAAGTAAAATTGAATGATTCGTCCACGATTAGGTTCTGTTGCCATTGGTTGCCAGCTACGAATAAATTCGTCTACTGACAATAACAAGTCGCCTCAGCGACTGAGAATTTAGTGCCTGAGGGCACTTCCTACTGTCAGCGGTGGGATTTATCCCAGAAAGAGCAATGTCAACAGCGCTTAATCATTTAAAATTAAATAAACTCTAAAAGGAATAAAGTTGCTATGAATCTGGATTTCAGCACCAAATTATTTGAAAAGGAAAAAATTCGCATCGGAGATACAGATGAATACGTCGTGCGCGGCGGCCGCCATCTTTTCCCGCTTTTGCCGCAAGCCTTTGAAGGCATCAACCAAATTGGGGTTTTAGGTTGGTCGTCGCAAGGCCCAGCGCAGGCACAAAACTTGCGCGATTCCCTGGCTGGCACGGCTATTAAAGTCAAAGTTGGCCTGCGCGAAAATTCTCCATCCATTACCCAGGCTGAAAAAGTTGGTTTTACCAAAGCGAATGGAACGCTCGGCGAGATGTATGACGTGATTACCGAATCCGACCTGGTGCTGCTGTTGATTGCGGATGCTGCCCAAGCGCAAGATCACAAAGAGATTTTTGACGCCATTCGCCCCGGCGCAACCCTTGGTCTGTCACATGGTTTCTTGCTTGGCTATTTGCAAAGCATTGGCGCAACTTTTCCGGCGAATATTAACGTGATTGCCGTCTGTCCAAAAGGTATGGGACCATCCGTTCGCCGCCTGTATGAACAAGGCAAAGAAGTCAATGGCGCAGGGATCAATTCTAGTTTTGCCATCCATCAGGATGTCAACGGCAAGGCGACCAATTATGCGCTTGGTTGGTCGGTGGCCCTGGGTTCGCCGTGGACCTTCCAAACCACGCTTGAATCGGAATATAAATCTGACATTTTTGGCGAACGCGGCATTTTGCTCGGTGCGGTGCATGGCATCGTGGAAAGCCTATACCGTTGGTTTGTGGCGCATGGCGCATCGCCAGCGCAAGCCTTTATCGACTCGACCGAATCGATTACCGGGCCGATCAGCCATATGATCTCGAAAAATGGGATTTTGTCGGTCTATCAAGCCCTGGATGAGGCGGGTCAGGAGACATTCCGCCGTGCTTATTCGGCAGCGTACGGCCCAGCCTTTCAAATCTTGATGGAGATCTACACCGAAGTCGCTTCGGGCAATGAAATCCGTAGCGTGGTCGAAGCTGCGAATCGGCACAAGCGCTACCCGATGGGTAAAATTGACGGGACGCCAATGTGGCAGGTCGGCGTGAACGTGCGCGCCCACCGGCAACCGGAGACCCCGATCAACCCTGTCACGGCGGGCGTTTACATCGCGACCATGATGGCGCAGGTTGATTTGCTCAAAGAACATGGTCATCCCTATTCCGAAATTGCCAATGAATCGATCATCGAAGCCGTTGATTCTTTGAATCCGTATATGCATTACAAAGGTGTGGCCTACATGGTGGACAATTGTTCCACCACGGCGCGCCTCGGCACCCGCAAATGGGCGCCGCGCTTCGATTATATCCTGTCGCAACAGACGTTTA
>JBBREZ010000019.1:0-29063 GCA_038225095.1 Caldilineales bacterium | reverse complement strand
CGCGTGCGGCAAGCCCATGAATGCTCGCATCGGGCCAGACCGCACGATACTCGATGTTGAGTTCTACCCGTTCGCTTAGCGTCTGCTGTACAGCTTGCTCGGTGCGAGTGCAATCTTGCGGATCGAGGATGCTCAAAAAGCGGGCATAGCTTACATCGGCGTCTGGTGCCAGACCAAAGAGTACTTTACACTGCGCGGTCCAGATCAAGTTGTCAGTTTGAATGTGCCAGAACCATAGCCCCATGTTGGCGGCCGTTGTCGCCAGTTGGAGTTGCTCTGCGCTTTCGCGCAACATTTCCTCGGCCCGTTTGCGGTCGGTGATGTCACGCACCACGTTGAGCACGCCAATGATATTGCCCTGCAAATCGCGGTAGGCGGTGCGGACCGAATGAAAGGTATGCGGCATACCCTCCAGAATAGAGGAAGTCTCGTGGCGTTGAATCGCACCTGTTGTTAATACAGGATGATCTTCTGCCTGAATGGCGGCGGCAACTTCGGCCGGAAATAGCTCGTCATAGCGTTTGCCAAGCATCTGTTCGGGCGTCAGACCTACAATTGTCGCCCCTACGCCATTCACCAATAGATAGCGGCCCGCCATATTCCGCACATAAATGCCGTCATTGGTCCCACTCATGACACCTTGCAAAAGCGCATGGTTGCTCTGAAGCGCCTCCTCGGCTTGCTTGCGGTCGGTGATGTCGCGGCTGGTTTCTAATACATACTGCCGCCCATCCGGTTCGCGCAATAATTGGTGGCGGCTCAAGACGGTGATCATCCGGCCATCCTTGGTGGTATGTTGGAGTTCGCCCGTCCATTCACTGTCATGCTGGAGCATCATTTCAAAATGCTCAATCGCTTGCGGGTGCACTGTCTGCAATAAATTGTGACTGCTTTGGCCAATCGCCTCTGCTTTGGTGTAACCGTAAAGCCGTTCGGCGCCCTGATTCCAATACGTGATCGAACCACCCACCTCCCACATAAAGATCGCGTCATGCGTTTGTTCCAACATATTGGCTTGGCGATGCAGGGCTGCCTCGGCTGCTTTGCGCTCGCTAATATCAGCCGACACGCCGACAAAGCCAAGTAGGGCGCCATTTTCAGCATAGATCGGCGAATCGATCACCTGGGCTGGAAAGGTCGTGCCGTTGCGGCGTTGCACCATAAATTCGCCCGACCAACTGCTGCCGTTCTGCAACTGAGTTATGATGGCAGCGGCCTGTTCTTTCGTCGTGCTGCTCGGTGTAACCTCCACAATGTTGCGCCCATAAACTTCAGCAGAACGCCAGCCGTACAACTGTTCGGCAAAGCGATTCCAATAGATAATCTTGCCGGTGCGGTCGACGGCGATCACGGCCTGTTCGACCGCGTCCAATAAACCAGCTTGGAAGTGAATCTGTTGCTCAGTCGCTTTGCGGGCCAACGCTTCGGCCAGCACGTTGGCGATGGCCTGTAAGAAGCTCACTTCGTCACTGGTGAACGTGCGCGATTCGCGGCTATAGACCCCTAGCACGCCATATAATGCTTCGCGACCTGGAATCGCTACGGTCACGCCACTGACAATGTTATACGCACTCAGCATGGGCGAGGGCTGGAAGCGTTTTTCTTGGTTGATATTTTCCACAATGACCGGTTGGTCTTCGTGGAAGGTATACCAGCTCTGCGTATTGTCTGGCGAACCCAGGGTGGCCTCGGTCACACTTAGCTCGGACCAGCCGACGCCGGCTTTGAAGATCAGCGTTTGGCCATCGGCTTGCGCTTCTAGGATTTTGGTAAATTCCAACTCTAGAGTTGCCGCCACGCGTTGGGTTGCCATCACCAGCAGCGCATTCAGGTCATCCCCTTGGAGTGCCTGACGCCCCAATTCGGCCACCACCTGTTGTTGGATGCGCTGCTTGATTTCATGTTCGGCGCGCTTTAGATCCGTAATATCGATAAAAGTGGTCACCACGCCATCGACCAGATGGTCTACGGTCCGGTACGGGAACATGCGCATAATGTACCAGTGCTCGTCATCACTTTGTACGATCTCTTCGATTTGTTCCAGTGTGCTCAGCACACGCGCCGCCAGCTCGACCAGACGCGTGTGCTGGATGCGGTGCGCAACGTGGGCAAAAGGGCGGCCAATATCGGTCTCGATTAAATGGAAAAGCTCGGTGGCGCGCGGGGTAAAACGCTTAACGCGCAGCGATTGGTCTAGAAAAACCGCGCCCACATCGGTGGAGGCAATCAGGTTTAACAAATCGCTGTTGACGCGACTAAGCTCGTCGATCTTTAGTTTTAACTCGTGATTGACGGTGACGAGCTCTTCGTTCATCGACTGCAACTCTTCTTTGCTCGTTTCCAGTTCCTCGGCGGTCGATTTCAACTCCTCGTTGATCGACTGCAACTCTTCATTCGAAGCTTTCAATTCCTGATTGGCAATTTCATGTTCTTCAATGATCAGCTGCAAACGCGCGCGCGTGCGCAACAGCTCTTCCTCCAAGCGACTGATCAGCGAGCTGTCCACGTTTGGGGTCATATCTGGTGTTGGCAGACCAACGGCTGCGCTCTCCTGCCGTTCCTCGAAGACAACCTCTACGTATTCTTTGGGAAAGCCTGGCTCTGGCACGGAGCCTACATGCAATTGAATCAGGCACGACTCTTTATTCAGCTGCACGCGCAGCAAGCGCGAATCGGTGTGTTCGCCTTTGTTGAACGCCTGATAGAGCGCCGACCGTAAGTCGAACCGCAGCTCGGGCAGCACCTTGAGCAGAATATTCTGCGTCACCGCACCCTCGTGCTCGCTCAGATAGCGGTCAGCCCCGTTAAAAATATGGGTGACCTCATAATTTTCGTTCACGAGCACGCGCGGCGGCGTATAGTGACGCAGCGTCCATTGCTGGTAGAGTTCCTCTACGCTTTGCCCTTTTGGTTTCAGTGGCCGCATTGGCAGTTCCGATGCTTTCGTGCTCGCGTCCGCCAGCGCAGCGGATGGCAGCCGGCGCGCCGCCGTGAGCGTTTCGCGCTGCTGGTAGAGATGTTGGCGTTTGTCGATTATTGAAAAAAGATTGGCAACCGCATCGGCGCTCTCAGAGGTGCCCAGGAAAAGATAGCCAGTCTCAATAGTCGCCCGATTGAGCGCATAGTGGAAGAGTTCAAAGGTCTTTTCTTGCGCCTCGCGGTTGAAGTAGATCAGCAAATTGCGACAACTGATCAAATCCACTTTGGAAAAGGGCGGGTCCTTGAGTAGATTATGCACGGCAAACAGTACGATCTCGCGCAGTTCCAGCTTAACGCGATACCCTTCCTTTTCCTCGCTAAAGAAGCGCTGTAAGCGCGCCCCCGCGACATCTTTGGCAATTGTTGCGGGGTAAAGACCGCGCCGGGCAAAATTGATCGCTTCTTCGTCAATATCCGTGGCAAAGATCTGGATGTGGGGCGCCTCCGTCATCTGCGCCGCCCGTTCACAGAGTAAGATCGCCACCGAATAGGCTTCTTCGCCACTGGCGCAGCCGGCCACCCAAATGCGCACTGTATCGTTGTGCTGCTTGCCAGCCAAAAGTTGCGGGATTACTTGCTTTTCCAATTCTTCAAAGGCCTGAGGATCGCGGAAAAAATTGGTCACCGAGATCAGGCAATCCTTAAGGAGCGCCGCAGTTTCTGTTGGTTGCTGGCGTAGATAAGCCAGATAGTCAGTCAGGTTGGCGATGTCGTTGATTTGCAAACGGCGCACCATCCGCCGCAGAATGGTTGAGCGTTTATAGTGATTCAAATCATGCCCGGTCTGCCTATGCAAGTGAGCCAAAATGCCATTGAGCGCCGTCGCATTGCTCTCTGATCGGCTTGTTTCATCCTCTGCGGTGTCAACTTCTAGGGGCAGATCCGCACGCGGCTCGAGCAACCTTTGGGCCAGTTCACTGGCGGTTCCAACCCAGTCCACCCACTGCATTCCACCTGCCGCCATTGACGACTGTGCCAACGTCAAACCGGCCTCGGCTTTGATGGCACGCAGACCCTGGCGGCCGTCGTTGCCTTTGCCGGCCAGCAAGATGCCAACGGCTGCTGCCCCGCGCTGGTTGGCTAAGGTTTGCAAGAAAAAGTCGATGGGCATGGTGCGGGCGCGCATAGGTAGCAATTCACTCAGCCGCAGTTGGTTATTTTCCAGCGTTAATTGGCGACGAGATGGTGCGACATAGATGTGGCCTGACTCCACGCTCATGCCATCTTCGATCAGGGTAACTGGTAGGCGAGTCGATGCTTGCAGGCGCGTCGTCAATCGGCGTTTTTCTGCGCCAGTGTTGTGTCCAACCACTACAAAGGCCAGGCGCGTCGCTTCTGGCATCTGGGCGAAGAAGTTCGTGAGATCGGCCAGCCCCCCAACGTCTGCGCCAATGCCGATGACGCGCACAGGGGCTTGTTCGCTAGGCTGATTTTCGATTGGTGACGGTGCTTGAGTCTGACTGTTTGGTAATTCGTTGGTCATGATTAGATCGACATCTACTGCTTACACCTTAATGGTAAATTGCACCGGCGGTTGGATTTATTCAAATTGTTCAGCTAAATTTGGTGTGGTTTGGTGAACCGTGCGTTGGCTGGCGCATTCATTGATGAACATGAACATATCTATGTTAGACCGATTGGGAAAACGATTACTCTGCCGTGGGTTCATGTCTAAATGGCTTGCGCTAGTGGGCGATCACATCAACTCGGTGAGCGTCGTTAATGAGACATGCGCTTTCAATCGAAAACATTTGCGCTCGCTGCCAGCTTAATCGACCAATGCTTGCAAATCTAATTTCTTGCGCATCCGTTCGCTTAAGTAATGTTGTCCACTGAGCACTTGATAAATGGCAGCGATCAGCACATCGGGAACCTGTTCTTTCATAATGTAACCGCGTGCGCCGGCCGCTAATACACCTTCGACAAACAAAGTTTCTTCATGCCCAGAGATGACCAGGGTCGGTAGTTCGGGTTGCGTCAGTTTCAAGCGCCGCACCAGATCAACGCCGCTCATACCGGGCAGCGATACATCAACCAACACCAAATCTGGGGCACTGGCTGGAATCAGATTAAGTGCATCTTCAGCAGAGGTTGCCTCGCCACAAATTTCTAAATCGAGCTTGCGTTTGATCAGCGAAATATAGCCGCGTCGGATCATTGCATGATCTTCGACGATGAAGATTTTACCCACAAATTTTATTCCTTTTTGGCACGCTACGCCAGCAAACATGTTTCTGACGAGTCGATTGGATAAGCTGGGGTCAAGCAAAATTTGCGTCAATGGTCTTATCAAGTCGGCAAGATCATTTTTCTGCACAAGCGGTGCAGCAAAAACATCCAGGCGTCATTACATAAAGAAGGTAGAGCCACCTTGCATTTTGAGCGGAAATTCTACGACGCGCTCATAGGATGTGAACAAAGTAACAATGTCGCTAAAGTCGCGGTCGATGTTCGACTTAAGCAGATAGCCAGCAATCTGCTCGTTGTACGCTGCCATTTTGTCTGCTTCCCGATTCGATGTCGTGAGCACAAAGACGATGCTCTGACACAACTCGGCATCCTGGCGTAACGCTTTTAAGAATTCGATGCCATTCATGCGCGGCATGTTAATATCAAGCAAGATCAGATAAGGCCGTGGTAAACGGGGGTGACCGGCTGCCCCGCGTAGAATTTCCAGCGCCTGAATGCCGTCAGGGACAACTGTAAATGGATTGGCGATTTTCTGCCGCTTAAAGGCCCGAACGATGGCCTCTGCATCTATCTCATCGTCTTCTACTAACAAAATTTGCACAGTCTTTTCAGCCATAGTTTCCCCTTACTTGCCAATTGCAAATTGACGATCAATCAGCAGCGATCAACCACCAGCGATCAGTGACAATCAGCGATCAGTGACAATGGCGGCTGATCAAGCCTAGATATTGAACGTCTATTATCATGGGTGTGCCGTCAGTGGGCGGCTGTCATTACGCCTTCCCGATTTGGGCGAGCGACGATGCTTTTGCCACAATCAAGTCCATGCCGCTATCTTCTATTTTATCACGCGGCTGCAAAGTGTGGAACATCTGGAAGGTGCGTTTGTGAGATATAGCGGGAATACTAAGTCCATCATCGTTCGCCGCTTCGTAAGCGACAATTTGATAAGCAAAAGGTTGGCAAATTAGTAGAAACATTTGTATGCGCAACAAACCTGGCCCTATGTGGGCCAGGTTTGTTGCGTTTGTCGGTAGATTTGCGGGTCAATCTAATCGCCCAACCGCCTATCACCTTAGACTGGCGGCTGGCTGCTCCTGCTACATACGCTGTTTGGTGTGATCCGCATCCCAGGCTTCCTGCGTGTTACGCTTGGCTTCCTGGCTGCTTGTCTGGCTAATGCTAGGGTGATCTTCGGTCAGTTCACTGGTGACAACCTGGGGAATGACCTGACTAATTTGTGTGATCAGCGGTGTGATATCTTTGAGATTGCGCAAGGCTAGGTCGGCTGTCTTTTGATCATTCAGGGCCAACGCCGTGGTGTGCAACATCGTATAGCTGACCGCTGCCAGACTTAGCGCTGTATAATCATCACGCAACATGCGCGAATTCTGTTCGCTGCGCACTTTGTCATAGAGACCAGCCATCGCACCCAGCGTCGAGGCAACTGTGTCTTTCAGGCCCGTACGGCTGCCACCAAGCTGTTCGTTGTGACTTTCCAGTTGGTTAATGTGACTTTGCAAGACCGTCTCAATCTGATTAATAAGTTTGCTCGCTGCCGGCTGCTGCTTCACACTGTCATCATCTGCTTGGCGTTTAACCGCTTCATGAATGTGTTTTTCAGTTGCGATCATATCACTTACATAATGCTGGATCGTATCCTTACGAGCGTCCACGGTGTCAATTGTACTTTCGTTATTTTTCGCCATCATCTGTCTCCTTTAATTTTTTTCTGTTGTTTTTCTAAAAACTCGCTTTAGAATGACTGTCAAGCGGATTGCTCAGCTTGCTACTTGTACAGGTTGTTACGATTGTCCAAGCTTTATCCATACTTTGTATAGAATAACCGAGTAACAGCGATCTGGCTATGGGGCAAGGTATAGCAGATGGGTATAGATTGAGATACATGCCAATTGCCAGCTATCAAATAAATGGATTTGAATCAACTGCCCGTCACTGTAAGCCTATCTATGATATATCTTTATTTGTATCTTTCTGCCTTATCCAGATAGATAGTCGGTTACTGATTTAAGTAGATAATAATAGAAAAATTTGCTTTGGCGCGTTAGAACTGTTATATAGTGATAACGACAAAACACCGTTATGCGTGATTGGGTTTATAATAGCGCGTGTAAAGCAAGCAATCGCTTTATTTATTATTTTATTCTTACAAAGCACTGATAAGGAGAAATTAACATGCGGATTATGCAAAATGTGTCTCGATTGGCTATCATCTGTCTGATGATCTTTTTTGTGAAGACCATTGCCTGGGCTCAGCCAGTTGAGGCTACGTCGCCAATGGGGTTCGGGTTGGCCGTCAAGGCTTCAAGCTTGAATATGCCTGTACGCCAAGCGGCAACGGTAACCGAAACTGTAGAAGCAACTGCCACTCAGGTAGTGACCGGCGCCACCGAGACAGCGACACCTGGGGCAACTGATACCGTCACAGACACGTCCACTACGACCGCCACCGAGACAGCGACCACCACCAGTACAGCGACAACGGAAGCGCCTACGCTAGTTGCGACCGAAGCCGTGACCGCTACAGAGACGGCGACCGTTGCGGCGCCTACGCCGCTTACTACAGAAACACCGACTGTCGCAGCAACCACAATGACTACGGCAACAGCGACCATTTCCGCGACCACAATGACCACGGAGACAGCAACCGCTACCCCTGGCGCAACTGCTACCCCAGGGACGTTGCCCGTCACTGGCGCCAGCAGTTCTGGCAATTCGTGGACGTTATTGTTCGCTAGCTTGGCCTTCGTCTTTGTCGTTGGCAGCGAACGGATTCTGCGTCGCCTGTTTAGAAGAGGCTAGTGTTCAAGATCACATTCGGTTAAAGTGATTACTCCCACGGCTAAAGACCGTGGGCTTCTACAGCTACCACTACCGAAGTAGGGCTGAGGCTCGCTAATCCACGAGCCAGAATATTAATAGCGGCGTTATGGTCTCGTTTGAGCACCAATCCGCAATGGGGACAATCATGGATGCGAACTTCAATCCCTTTGGGAACAATAGCATGACAGCCGGAACACATTTGCGTAGTATGCTTGGGATTAACGAGTACCACCACCCGACCAGCGTTTGCAGCTTTGTAGGTAGTGAACTGTACGAATTGACCCCAAGCTACATCGGCAATGCCGCGGGTGTAGCGTTTGTCACCAGAAGATTGCATTCCTGGAATATTCAAATCTTCAAAAGCAATAAACTGGTACTGATTGACCAGTTTTCTGGATTCTTGATGGGCAAAGTTACGGCGACGGTTCGTTACCCGCTGGTGAGCGTGACGCAACGCATGAATTACTCTGTGCCGTTCAAGGCTCCCTTTGACAAGCTTCTCTTGCTTACGTTGGAGCCTGGCAATATCATCAGCATCTTTCTTCATCCAACGTTGACGTTTAATTTTGTCACCGTTACTGAAATAGGCAAAAGTGGTCAAGCCCAAGTCGATACCAACAGAGTTAGCTGTCGGTTCAAGCGGTTCGACTTCACACTCACAGGAAAAGCAAGCGTAGAAGTTCCCAACCGCGTCACGCTGGATTGTCAAGGTCTTGATCGTTGCACAGATCGGACGGTGCAACTTAATAACTACATCGCCGATTTTAGAAAGGGAGATCTTATCGCCAATAAGCCTGAAGCCAGATTGCTTAAAAGTGAAACTATCGTAGTTCCCATAACCTTTGAAACGTGGAAACCCTGGATCTTCGCCAAGCTTGACACGACGAAAGAAAGCTTGATAAGCCAACTCCACCCGCTCTTGCACATTCTGCAAGACTTGCGAATGCGCGTTGCTAAGGATCGGTTTTTCTGCCTTCCATTCGGTCAAGCGTTTGTTTGTATCGTAGAGCGATAGCCCTTTGCCAGTTTCTTCGTAGGCCGCTTTGCGTATGCTCAAAGTATCGTTATAGACAAGGCGGCAAAGCTCAAGCGTTCTTTCAAGCTTGGTGCGTTGCGCAGATGTTGGGAAAATTCGATACTTGTAGGTCATTCGCATCCAAGTATTATAGCATTTTTACATTGGTTCGTCAACAATGTAAACCCGTGTTTGTTCGTTATCAACAATGTCCCAAACCAGTAGGTTTGGAGGCTGACGCTTCAGAATCGAAGCGACTCCATCCCACGAGTAAACGTCGTGGGCTTTCCGCCAAAGGCATGTAAAATTTACAACCAAAGGCGCAACGCCCACCCAATGTTACTTGGTGGGCGTTGCGCCTTTGTAATTTCCTTCTCGCTTATGTCACTTCTACTTATTATGATAGCACAAGGTTGCGCGCAATGGCAGAGAAAGCATGCCTCGTGCGCATGGTCCGGCCCGTAGGCGTGCCACTCCGCTGTGGTCTACCGATTAACAACCTTGCGCTGTCATAGTATGCGCAGCCTAAAAACGGATCCCAAAAAGTATCCTATGAGGGTTGAACACAGGATACTTTTTGTGGATGTGCTACTTCTAGGGATCTACAGCTACACTTTGTGGATGATGCACAAAGAAAAATCAGTTGCGCTGTGATTTTTAAGTCTGCTATTTGCGAAAAGGTAAGCGGAATAGGTTAAACACAGAAAGCGCCCCAATGATGCCAACCGCCGTGACTAGGTCAACGAGGGGTCTAATCAGGTTTGGATGTTGGCTGGATTTTACTCTGGGGGCTGGTTTAGCTGAGGTGGCCGGTGATGGCTCTGAAGGTATAGTGACGTTATCGCCAGTTGCGTCGTCTAGTGTGTTTTCTTCCCCAGTGGTAACTGTCTCTTGGAGCAGAGCCTCTTCCCGTTGACGTGAACCTTTTGTGCGTCCATACACTTGGGTGAACTCGGCTCCTAAAAAGAAAATTTGCGCTGAGTAATAGATCCAAAGCAAGAGCGCTGCAAGTGAACCAGCCGCGCCATAAGTGGACTGAATCGTGCTGTGGCTCAGATAGAGGCTGATTAAAAAACGGCCAATCGAAAAGAGCAGTGTGGTCGCTACTGCGCCAATCCAGACATCACGCCAGACAATTTTGATATCCGGCAAAAACTTATAGATCAGCGCAAAGACGAAGAGGGTAATAAAAAAAAAGAAGAAAAAATTGGTAACCTGGGTCAGCGTCCCCATGCCTGGCCAATAGTGGTTCACCCATTCCTGCCCTGCGGCGATCGCCGTGCTGATGATCAGCGATAATAAGAGCAGAAAGCCACTCACCATCACCGTCGCCAGGGCCAAAATCCGATTAACGACAATATCGCGTAGTCCGCTGGTTGGTTGGAGCGGCACATCCCAGATCAGATTGAGCGAACTCTTTAGTTCGCTAAATACATTGGTTGCACCATAAACCAAGACAATAACGCCGATCACGGTCGCAAAGACACTGGTTTTCGGTGCATTGGCGTTTTTGAGCATGGTTTGCACCAATTGCGCTGTCTGCGGATCGTTAACATAGTCGCTAATTTGGTGGACAAGCCGGCCTTGAACCGATTCCCGTCCGAGGACAAGGCCAGCAATCGCCGTCGCAATAATCAGGATGGGTGCGATGGAAAAGATCGTATAATAGGCCAGCGCTGCGGCAAGGCGCGTGGCGTTGTCGGCATTCCATTCTTCCAGCGTCGTTCTGAGCAAGCGCCACGCTATTGCCCTTTCTTCCTGAAAAAGCTCCTTGATTGCCATACCAGCTCACTTTGTATTCGTTAGATCTTTTCTGTTTTTTTCAATAGCCCATCCAAGCGTTCTGCCATGTTGACCATGCGCAACGAAGATGGCGTCTCCAGGCCATGAATTAACGCTTCCACTTCGCCTAGCCGGGTTCGCAAGTTAGAGATATCGGCCGCCGCCGTTGCAGGACCTAGCTCAATGCGGGTTGGTGTGGGGGCAGCCATCAATTCATTCAGCCCAATCTGAATCGCAGTCGCCGCAATTGGCGCCACTAACAGTCCGATCAGGCCAAAGGCGTCGACCAAGGCTACCATCACGACTAATACTAATACTTTGGCATAACGGTCGCGCGTGTAAAGGCGCTTTTCGACAAAAAACTCCATTATGACCAAAATCACGATGGTGTAGAGCACGGCCACCGTGGCGAGCAGCGGCCCCACAGTAAGCGAACTCACCAACCAAAGTGGAATCACGGCCACAAGCCCGCCGACCAAGGGTATAAACCAGGCGAGCGCCACAAACAAGGCCCACAGAAACGGATAATGCAGATTTAGCAAGCGGAAACCGATTGCAAGCACTGCCCCAGATAGTAAACTTTGTAGCAATTCGCTGCGAATATAGGCGCCAACACCTGATTCCAACGCGCGCCACACGTTGCGGGCGCGGGTCCGTTGTTCACCTGGCAATAACGACAGCCATAATCGTTCAAAGCGAATTTCATCCGTAGCCCAATACATGCTGAGGATGATCGAAATCAACAATTCGCTCACATTGGCAACCAAATTACTGGTGAACTCAATCGCGGTCGAGGCGAGGCTACCTTTATCACTACCCCCACCGATAAAGGCGGCAAATTGATCGGCTGAAGGCAAACGCTGGGTTAGAAATGCCCCAAAGCCTTGGCCTGTCTGCCAACGACGCTCAAGCCGCCCGTAGACCGTTGCCATATCTTTCGACATTTGTTGCAACTCGGTCCCCAATGGGATGCTGATGAAATAGAATAGACCGAATAAGCTAAGCACGCCAAGCGCATAGACAATCCCGGTGGCAAAGGCGCGCGGTATGCCTCTTTTCATTAAAAATTCGATGGGTGCCCGTGCTACAGCCGCAATCGTCAGCGAGATGATAAAGAGCAACAAAATCCGCTGTAATTCCCAGGCGATGACAAGCAGGGTAATCACGCATAAAATGACGGCAACAATTGAGGCAACACGCTTCATACAAGCTCCTCCACTCGTTTTAGCCCGTCGGTCTGCTGCACCGGCTGCTTGGCCGCTTCGATTGTATTTTCCTTTTGCGTCAGCAAACTATCCAGATCGAGCACAATCGCTTCTAGTAAATCCTCCGCCCGTTCAGAGTCTGGATCAGGCATCGTCTCTTCTTCAAGGCGCACCTGTTTGCGCACGTCATTCATCAAATCCTGGGCCTCTAAACGGAGCACGCTAAACCGATTTCGATCTAGATTATCGGCCATGACGGCCGGGGTAGGGGCTTCTTCAGTGATGGATTCGTTTAAGATGAGGCGATTAAACAAGATTTGCAAAATTGCTGCCAATGGGATCGCCAGAATCGCGCCGCCAACGCCAAAAAGCACGCCAAAACCTGCAATCGCTAATAAGGTCACGACTGCATTGACCCCTACTGAGCGATCCATCACGCGTGGCACGATGAAATGACTTTCGAGAAATTGAATGATGGCAATCGCGCCTAAGGCCCAGATTGCCTTGGCCGGATCCACGCTAAGCGTGATCAGCAGCACGGGAATTGCACCGATGCTGGGGCCGAACGTGGGGATCGCTTCACACAGGCCCATTAATAAGCCCAAACCAAAGGCATACGGCACCCCGATGATGAAAAAGGCGACCATAGCAGCGCTCGCAATAATGGCACACAAAATGGCCTCGCCGCGGAAATAAGCGCCCACTTTGGTTTCCATCTCGGCGAGTAATGCGCGCAATTCGTCACGGCGGTTCTGGGGCGCGAGCAATATAGCCCGTCGGGTGATCAGATCGCCTTCCGATGTCCAATAAAAGGCCAACATTAAAATAATAATGGCGATGAAAATGCCATTGCTGAGCGATTTCATAAATTCCCAGGCTGGTGTAAGCGTATCCACTGCGGCTGCATCGGTGGCGCCTGCGCTTGTCGATGCAGCCGCCACGTTTGAAAGCGAAAGCTGGCCCGGCAGTGAAGCACCGATAGTGTGGAGTAGCCCGTTATTCGTATGGATTAGATAATTGTGCAGGTTTGTATAATAGCCCGGCAATTGACCAATCACCGTGGTGGCTTGGCCGATCAGGACGGGCACCGCCAACCAGATAAAACCGCCGATAATGCCAGTGACGACGGCAAAGACTAAAATCAGCGCTAATTCTCGGCGCAGGCCACGTTTTTCCAGCCAGGTGATGGCCGGTCTGAGGCCAATCTGCAAGGTAACCGCCACAAAAAAGATAAAGACAACCATATAAAACCGATAGAGCAACAGAAAGACGAAGACAACGCTTAACCCAGTAAGCGTTGCCAGCGCAATCTGTCGCGCCGTCCACTCCAGGGATTGCTTTCCCGCGCCAGAATTAGTCTCAACCATAGAATTTATCACAGCAGGACTAGCGGGTAATTTTTCGGCAAGCAGCGGATCTTCACTGAAAATCGGACTTGTTAAGGCAGATTGTTTATCCATACGCAATTATTTATTCACATCCTATAAAAGTGGACTGTAAGGACTAAATCGAAACAGCCGTCATCAGTTTCGCCGCCGCGCTATCAGTCCCTGGTGATCAACTCAGGGCATTAAAGATACGAGAGCATATGGCATGCGAAGCTAGTGACGGACAGGTGCATAGCATTGGTTTGTTTGTACTATGCTTGAGCTAGTTAGAATTAACAATAGAGCGAGATACAGATAGAGGGTATAGATTGAAATCTATCTGTGGGTTTAGCAGGGCAATCGACAGGCTAGATGACGCCAGCCGTTATCAATGTGGGGTGCTACCAGCTCGAATGGGATTTTTGTTACGTAGCACACGAAGTTAGCTTTTCTGTTAGAAACCGTCTGAAAAGTCCCTGTAGGTGCGGTTTGTAACCGCACAATCGTGATTGAACAAGACCGTGCGGTTACAAACCGCACCTACAGCATCCTAACGGTCCGGCCCATCCGACCTTTTCAGACAGTCTCTTAGAAAAATCGTGTGCTACGCAACTGTTGTTGCCGTTAAAAGACGGAGAGTTTTCCGCTAATTTTGCTGGCCTGCATTTGGTTGTTTGCGCGCAACCGCTTGTTCAGCCGCTTTCACAATATGGCTGGCGGTTAAGCCATATTTTTCTAGCAAGGCTTGCGCTTCGCCGGATTCAGCATAGACATCACGAAGACCAACAAACTCGATGGGGACCGGTTGGCGTGATGCCACCAGCCGCGCAACAGCGGAGCCCAATCCGCCTTCGAGCAAATGCTCCTCTGCGGTTACAATCGCACCTGTTTCGTGTGTGGCCCGTTCGACAGCGGCGCTATCTAGCGGCTTGATCGTATGCATATCCAACACACGCGCCTCAATGCCTTGCTGGCTCAGCGTATGCGCAGCTTCCAATGCGGCGGCCACCATAATGCCACAGGCGATCAGGGTGACGTCATGCCCGTCCCGCAGTTGATTGGCCTGCCCAATCTGGAATTCTAGCGGGTGGCTATTGCCGGTTGAGTTGTAATCCCCATAGATAAGCGCTGTTTTTGGGCGACCTGTGCGCAGGTAGACGGGGCCTTTATGCTCGAACATGGCCCGTGTGGCCGCTTTGGTCGACGGTGCGTCGGCTGGCACGATCACCGTAAAATTAGGGAAGGAAGTGGCCAACGCCAGATCTTCAATCGCCATTTGGCTGGGGCCATCTTCGCCAATGCTAATGCCACTATGCGACCCGACAAGTTTGACATTCTGCTGTGGGAAAGCAACGCCCATCCGAATTTGGTCATAGGCATTGCAGAGCAAGAAAACGGCAAAGCTGGCCGCTACTACCTCTTTACCCGCGCCGGCCAGCCCACTAGCCACGCTGACCAAATTGCTCTCGGCAATCCCGACGTTGAAAAAACGCTCAGGAAATTCTTTGCCAAAGGCATCTGTGCGCGTGGAATTGCTCACATCGCCATCGACCACCACAATATTGGGATTGGTGCGCCCTAACTCACGCAAGGTTTCGCCAAATGCTTCACGCGTGGCGGGGCCTTCTGGCAGCCCGATTGATTTACCAAGATCCATAGTTAGCTCCTTTTAGCCTTTCCCGTTTCGCCTTGCCGAGTGACCAAGTCTTTCGCTAGCCGATTGGCCGACCGCTCACTGTTGGGCGTACGAGGTCCAGCCGGGTCATGTATAGCCCACGTGTGTTGCTCATCCAACTCGGCCAGGGCAATCGCCGCTTCGTCTGGTTTTAGCACTTCGCCGTGTTTGCGATTGACATCGTTCTTTTCAAACGGTGAAAGCCCGCGGCCTTTCAAGGTATGGGCCACGATCATCTGCGGCTGCTGCGTGACGGTTTTGACAGCGCGCAGGGTAGCTAGCACTTCCTCCATGTCATGCCCATTAATTTCGCGCACATGCCAGCCAAAGGCTGCCCACTTATCGACCACAGGCTCTAGGCTAGGCATCACTTTATTAACGGAACCGGTCTGTTGAAACTGGTTGAAATCCAAGATAGCCGTTAAGTTGTCGACTTGGTATTTGGCAGCCGCCATCGCAGCTTCCCAAATCTGCCCTTCATCGCTTTCTCCATCACCGATGATCACATAGACCCGATAACTTCGTTTGTCGATGCGCGCAGCGAGTGCATGGCCAAGCCCAATCGACAGCCCTTGGCCCAAAGAACCAGTGGATGCTTCAATCCCTGGCAGGCGGCCCAGGATTGGGTGCCCTTCGACGGGGCTATCAATCTGGCGCAAGGTGTCTAACAGCGCTGGATCAAAGTAACCGGCCTCGGCCAGTACGGCATACAGACCGGGCGCGCCATGCCCTTTACTCAAGATAAAACGGTCGCGGTCGGGCATGTGAGGCTCTTGTGGGTTGTAGTGCATCACGCCGCCAAAGTAAAGCGCCGTCAAAATATCAATCATTGATAGGGAACTAGAGGGGTGGCCGGAGCCAGCTTTGGTCGTCATCTGGATAATTTCACGGCTCAGTCGCCACGCTGTGTCTTCTAATTCTGCGAAAGTGCGGCTGGATACTCCATATTCACTTTTGGTGCCATTGGTGCTATTCAGCACCTTCGCCACTTTTTCGGTTACTTCTTCATTCGTCGATTGTGTCATGATCAATCCTCCTTGCCCTGACCTTAATCCAAACCGTCAGCAAAATCCATGCATCTTGACACAAATTCAGATATAAGCTTCGATACATTTTTTAATAGACAAAATAAACTTCGCGCAATCAAAAAAGTAGGGGACAGGCATGACTGTCCCCTACTTTTAAATAATTTGCCGGCGTGGCGCTTTCATTATGGCAGCGCCAAGCTCAGAAAATTTTACTTTGTGCAACGTAGACCACTAACAGCCTGGCGTCATGCGAAATAAGCCGCCTGCGCCTGTGCCAAGCCAGATGGCGCCGTCGGGGGCGGTGGTGACGGCGAGCAGTGGCCAGATTTGCATGATGCGTTCGGTCACAGTCGTGCCATCAGCCGCCCGTCCTAGCCGGTACAGGCCTGGATCGCGGCCATATTGTCCATAGAAAATCGTGCCGTAAGCCCAGGTAATCCCCGTGGGCGCCGCCGAATTGGGCAACGTAACCACGGGTTTGGTGTACCAATCGGGTATGTTGCCACTGAGCGCCAGGGGAAACCCATAATAAGGCGTCGAATCATCGGGCGCACCCGCCGGTGTTGCGTCTGGACTAAATACATTCACCTCGTCACCGGCGCTGATTGCATCGGGCACATTGGTTGCACCGTTGTCAGTGAACCAAAGCCGACCCGCCGGATCTGTGGTCAAACCATACGGGTTGCGCACGCCACGGGCCGCCGTCTGGAAGGTTTCAATCGAGCGCTGACTGAGCAGCGCATCGAGCGGGGCGCGCACCAGACGCGCCGCAAAACGATTGCCGCCGCTGGCATAGTTTTGCGCCCCCGCCTCGCCAATCCCTACGACGGGTCCATCTGAGTAACCATCATGGATGCCACCGGCTGAGATATAGAGCCAGCCATTGGCAATCGCGATGCCGTCATTCGCATGGAAAAGCTGGCTCTGGACGGCAAAGCCAATCGCCAGCCGCTCATATTTGCCACCGTCTGGAATGCGGCCCACTTCGCCAGCTCGGCTAATATAGAGCGCCCCAGCGTTATAGGTCATGCCCGTAATGCGACTGGATTCTGTAAAAATCGGCGAAAGGCTGCCACTATTGGCTGGATTGTAGACCGAAATTGAACGGCTGGGGTGGTAGGCGTCGTTAAGAATCAGTGGATCGGCGTTTTCATCTAACGATATTTCATCGGCGACATACAGCGTGCCATCGGGGGCAAAAGCAAGGGCAGTGATGCCGCGATGCAGTTTGGGGAGCTTTTGTTCGAGGCAAAAGCCACCGGCCGGCCTGAGCGCCGGGTCACTGTTGCTGGGGGCCGGTAAATTGAGCGTGGCTACCTGGATCCCCGCCTGCGCTGAATTCCTGCTAGCCGCTACCGGCGTAGCTGCCAGCACCGTCTGTGAAAGCGCTGCGGTTGCGGTTGTCACCTTGGCGGCGGCTACGGGGACGCTAACAATTGCCGGCGTGGGCGTTGGGATAGGAATGGAATATTGCGTAAACAAGGCTTGTAATTCTGTCGTGCGGGGGGGCACACCACAGCTAATCGGCAGCACCAACTCACTGCTAATTAACTTCTGGGGCGTAATTGTTGTCGTTGCACAGACATCTGGCACTGGGTTGATATTTTCATCCTTGATCGCCAACCAGAGACCTGGGCTCGTGGCCTGGTCCGTTGCTTGAGTCGCTGGCTGGGCTTTTGATGGCGCTGCGGGCTGCTTTTCCAGCGCGCCGTCTTCGATCCAGTCATGGATCAAGCTCTTTTCAGCCGCGGTCAATTTACCAATCAACGGCATTTTACCGGACCCCACTTGTTGCCAAAGCAGAGAGTCGGCAGCATCACCGGGCACGATGACCGGACCTTTTTTGCTGCCCTTAAGCAAGGGGGCATATTCGGTGACCTGTAAACCGGCGGTTTGGGCGACGGCGCTATGACATGCGTTGCAACTGCGCAGCAAGATCGGTTGGATGTCTTCCACATAACCGAGGCCTGGTTTTCCAGTTGTGGCAACGCTAGCGCTGATGACAAGGCTGTTGTTAATGGTCACGCTGCTGCTAACTGGTTTGCTATTGCTCACAGGCAAGCTACTGCTGATTGCGACACTGTCGACAATCTGGACCAGCGTCCCGCGCGGGATACGCCCTAGGCGACAGGCACTGGCCTGTGGCGCAGCCCGTACGTTAGTATTTTGCAGGGTAAGCCCATAGACTGTTTTACCCGATATTAAACAAGTTAATAACACTTGCGCGTTGGCCACTGGATAACCACGCGCCTCAACTTCGCCGCGTAGATTTGGATCTTGAAAGGGAATCAATGGCCCTTTCACCTTGAGCGGTTCGGGCAAGGTTAAGGCCGGCGGTCGCGGATCGCCGGTTGGTCGCGTGTTTGTGCCGCAACTTGTCAGTACACAGATAAAAATGGCAAATAAGAAAACAGAAAAAGAATAACGCTGCATGAAATTCACCACCAACTCCAACTCAAAAATGCTTGCTCTCTAGAAAACGAGTTTACGTTTTGACAGGCGTATTGGCTTGTCATGTTACTTTACTTTAGCGTTTATCGGCAATCACGTTGCCGTAGACAGGGTAATAAGTTACAAGATAAGCTAGGTTTCCCTACTACTTGTCTACCCGTAAATGCTTATGCTCGATAAGCGCTTTTGATCACAAAGTTGTTTTGGCTGTAAGGGAACTCGGATTTCTCTAGGCAAACGCCAAGGGCAAAGGATTTAAACATGAAGGGGAAGCGCAAGGGGGTCGATTGGCAAAAGTTGACGGGCTTGGGCGATGTCGGCATGAATCTGCGCCACTAACTCGGTCAGATTCGCAAAGCGTTGTTCACCGCGCAAGCGCGCCACAAATTCGACGGTTAGTCTTCGCCCATATAGATCATCACTTTGTCCAGCCGCTGGAAAATCCAATATGTGAGTTTCAATACGGTGGTGGACTCCGTCTACAGTAGGGCGCACACCTAGATTAGTAACGCTATTAAAAACGATTGGTGCAAGAGTAGGGTCTTGTATGTCAGTTTCCTGAATGTACGCACGCGTCGCATAAACCCCATTGGTTGGCAGCAATTTATCACTTGGCACCTGCAAATTGGCCGTAGGAATACCGATCTGCCGACCGCGTTGGTCGCCTTGCACTACTTCTCCCTCGATAGCATAATAGCGGCCAAGCAGCGCTGTCGCTTCCGCCACGTCCCCTTGTTGCAGTGCCTGGCGCACAATACTGCTGCGCACCGGCTTGTCATGCCACGTCACTGGCTCGACGATGTGGACGGTATAGGCTAGCTCCTGACCCAGCGCGCGCAACGTGTCAAGATCACCACTCCGATTGCGGCCGAGGGCAAAATCTGGCCCTACAACTAGCGCCGCCATGTTCAGGTGGTTTTTCAACAAACGCATAAAATCACGCGCATCCAGGCGCGCGATCTCTGGTGTAAACGTTTGGAGAACGCCAATCTCAATGCCCAATGCCGCCGCCAACGTCAGCCGCTCGCGCGGCGTGGTCAGCAGGTGGAGTGGCTGATCGGGGCGTAACACTGCCAGGGGGTGAGGGTCAAATGTGACCAGAGCCGTCAAGATTGGGTTGGCCTGAATGGGTGAGGCCTGGACCGCCAACTGTTGTAACTGTTGTAAAAGGGCTTGGTGACCGCGATGCAGGCCATCAAAATTGCCGATGGTCAAAAAGGTAGCGCTGCCAATCGAGGTCTTATCAATGTCGGTGTATATCTGCATAATGATGATCATTTACTCAACTTACGCGTCGCCCGGCCAATTAGCGACGCGGCTAGCTTTGTACAAACCACTTTTCCACTTTCCAAACAAAACCAACTTGCGACGGCGCTGCTGCGGCTAAACAGCGTAGGATGCCGACGCTTTGGCCATTGGCGTCATAGCTGGCAGCCAGCATACCGGGCTGTTCGTTGACAATGTTTGAATGATCCAAGGTTGAATGATCCAACACCACTTTCTGCCCATGCCCAAAACGGCGAATTGACTCGTCATCGAGTTGGATCAGCGGCATGTCCAGTCCAGCGCCGAGTGGCAAAAGCAACTCGGCGAACCGTCCTTGTTGGGCCATCTGTTCGATTTCGGCGAGGGAATGCGCGTCCGCTAACGTAAATTGACCAACGGCCTCGCGGCGTAAGACGGCTAGGTGAGCCACCGTTTGCAAGGCAAGCCCTAGATCATACGCCAAACTGCGGATATAGGTGCCGGCCGAGCAGTGCACGCGCAAACAAATGCGGTCGGGATGGACATAATCTAGCAGGTCAATGCGGTACATGCTGACTGGGCGGGGCGTCAGGGTGACAACTTCACCGCGGCGCGCCTTGCGGTGCAAACTTTCGCCACCCTGTTTTAGTGCGGAATAGACGGGCGGCAATTGCATGATGTCACCACGGAATTGTTGCAGCGTCGCTTCGATTTGGGCCAAATCAAGGAGTGGAATCGGCGCAGTGGCGGCGGTTACACCGGTCGCATCATAGGTGTCAGTGGCGCTGCCCAGCACAATTTCGGCATAGTATTGTTTGGCCTGGCCTTGATAATATTCGACTAAACGGGTGGCCGCGCCCAGGCAGAGTACAAGCACGCCGCTTGCCATTGGATCGAGGGTGCCCGTATGGCCGATCTGGCGTTGCTTACTCCAACGGCGCACTATCTGCACAATATCATGGCTGGTGAAGTCGCGGCCCGTCCCCGCGCGCAGGGGCGGCAAGGCTACAGGCTGTGGCACGACTACGGCGTCGGCCACCATAGGTGTGCCGGCGCCAGCGCGTGAGCTGGTCGTTTGCTGGCCAGGTTTATCGACAATTAGCAGGCCATGCAGGGCTTGTTCACGTTTATGCACGTGTGGCGTCTACTCCGTGAGCCATTTTTTCCGTATCCGATTTTTTGGGGTCCATTGCGGAACCCTCAGCTTCGACTGGACTGCCATTTTGGGCAGCAGCAAGTTTTAGCGCTGGCACTACTTTGGCCGTAACGTCTGCCAGCGTACCCGGCAGCGTACAACCGCTAGCGGCTGGATGTCCACCGCCGCCTAATGCCAGGGCTACGCTGGCGACATTGAAGCCTGGCTTGGCCCGGAAGCTACATTCTACCGCCAACTGCCCTTTTTCGGCTATTTTTTCGGTAAAGGTTGCACTGATATCGGCCTCAAGGGCCGTAATTAAGGTGCTGCTCAGTTGGCCTTCACTGGTCAGGTTGCCAGCTGCCTTTAATTGTTCGCGACTGATAGTCACCCAAATAACGCCAGCTTCAAAGTGAATCTGCGCCAAAACCATGCCCCACAGTTTCAAAACGCTCAGCGAACGTTGATTTAAGGTGCGTTGCGTGATCGTGGCCAGTTCGGCGCCGCCGCGAATCAGGCGCATGGCTGCTTCCAGGACTTCGGCTGTGGTGTTGCTGGTGCGAAAACAGAGCGTATCCGTGACAATGCCGGTGAGCAGACATTCGGCCAGATCGCCGGTAAGGGGCACATTCAAGGCGTCGGCCAACTCGACTAACATCTGGCAAGTGGCAGCACAGTCGGGGCGCACCCAATTGATATCACCAAAATAAGTGTTCGTGACATGATGGTCAATTACCGCCAATGGAAGGCCACGATGCACGTTTTCTCGGTAAACCGACCCAACCCGATCCTTGCTGGAGGCATCAAGATAGATAATCAGGTCGTAAACGTCAGCCACCGCTTTGGAATTAATGATTTGTTGGATGCCAGGGAGATATTGAAATTCCTTGGCCGTTTGATCCTGCATCGCCAACACGGGCTGTTTGCCCAAGTGACGTAGAATCAAGCCCATGCCCAGTAAACTGCCATAAGCATCGCCATCTGGATTGACGTGGCTGACACACAGAATATTGTAGTGGGTTTGGATGGCCTGGATTAGCGAGGGTTCGATCATGAATGGGTTGCTTCGTGTGGTAATGGTATACGCCATTGCTCATGGTTGAGCGTTGCGCAAAAGTGTGGATAGCAAGTAGCAAAATCTCGTTCCGCACGCCGGGAGCCCCTTGGGCGCGTGGGAACGCAGTCCTGACGCTCCGCGCCCCTTTGATTGATTCACGTGCCAGCAGGGACGCGATCGGATGTACTCATCCGCGGCGTCCAGACGGTATTACGACGGCACCCAGAGGGTTCCCGGTCGTAACGAGCAGAAGGACAGGTGGTAACCCGTTTGTTTCAACGGGCTTTCCATATCAGACGCCGAATCGGGTGCCTCTTGGGGCGCGGCGGGCTTTTCCGTTTGGCTGCGTTCGTCGGCAATTTTGCGCAGCAATTCATCGACGCGCGCGGCTTTGACGGGAATGTCGTCATACCCAAAATGCAATTCTGGCACCATACGCAGCCCACAGCGTTCCGCCAATTGACTGCGCAGAAACGGGGCCGCCTTTTGCAGGTTTTTCAACACTTCGCGCGCTGAAATGTCCTCTTGTTGATGGTTCACGTAGACCTTTGCGTTGCGCAGATCACGGCTAATTTCAACGCGGGTCACTTGGACCAAGCTTAACTTGGGGTTATCCAATTCATTAGCGACCATAATACTTAATTCTTCAAAGAGCAACTCAGTAACCCGTTGCTGGCGAATGGTGGTCATAAGGCGTTTCTCAATCAAATGGAATGGGCGAGTAAACGAATGTAGCGCTAGCGGGATGAACGGGAGAAAGGAAGGACAAAACTCATCCCTCCCTTTCTCAGCATTCCGCTAGCTTCGCGCGCGTTTACCGCACACGTTGCTTTTCGTAGAACTCGATAATGTCGCCTTCTTGCAATTCATTATCTTTCTCAACTAACTTTATACCGCATTCGAAGCCGGTACGAACTTCACTGGCATCTTCGGTAAACCGGCGCAGGGCTTCGATCTTGACGCCTGAGAAGATTTCAACTTTATCGCGTGTCATCCGCGCCAGCGAATTGCGCTTGACAACGCCATCCACGACGTTACAACCAGCGATCACGCCCTTGCGCAACTTGAAGAGTTGAAGCACCTGCGCATGGCCGATGGTCACATCGGCATACACCGGATCAAGCATGCCTTTAATTGCGGCTTCGATATCCTCGATCATTTTGTAAATAATGTTATAGTGCCGAATTTCGACGCCAGACTGGTCGGCGCGTGATTGCGCCGCCTTATCGACCCCGACACTAAAGCCGATGATGATCGCATCGCTTGCTTCGGCCAACATGACATCGGTCTCAGCAATGTTGCCGACACTTGCCTGGAGAATCTTAACGGAAACCTTCTCGTTATGGATTTCCTTCAGGCTCTCCATAATTGGTTCCAGCGTACCTTGCATATCCGCCCGCACAATCAGATTGAGCACCTTGTGGTCAGTGCCTTCCATGCGCGCAAAGAGTTCTTCCAGCGACATTGGGAGCTTTTCCGGTAGCAACGCGTAAGCGTTGGCCGCTGATTTTTCACGGCGCGCTTCCGAGATTCGGCGCGCTTCGCGATCATTGGCAACCCATTCAAAATGGTCACCGGCGGCGGGCGCTGCTTGCAAACCCAGGACAACGGCGGGCGTGCTCGGTTCGGCTTTCTTTAACGGCTTACCCGCATAATCGAACATGGCCTTGATACGACCCCAAGTGGAGCCGACCACAACCGTGTCACCGGGCATGAGCGTGCCATTTTGCACCAACAAGGTGGCGGTGACGCCCCGTTGTCGATCAACTTGCGATTCAATCACGGTGCCCACGCATTTGCCCTTGAGGTTGGCTTTGTATTGCTCCAACTCGGCCACGACGAGAATGTTTTCTAGCAAATTGTCGATCCCAACATTGGTCAAAGCACTCAGGGGGACGACAATCGTGTCGCCACCCCAGTCTTCCGGTTGTAAGCCTTCGTTTGCTAATTCTTCTTTGACGCGATCGGGATTGGCGTTCTGCTTATCAATCTTATTCAACGCTACAATCACGGTGACGCCGGCAGCCTTGGCATGGCTGATCGCTTCTTTAGTCTGTGGCATCACGCCATCATCGGCGGCCACCACGAGCACGACAATATCCGTCACTTGCGCCCCACGCGCACGCATAGACGTAAAAGCTTCGTGGCCTGGTGTATCCAAAAATGTGATCTTATGGCCCTGGAAGTTCACCTGATAGGCGCCTGTGCGTTGCGTAATGCCACCCGCTTCGCCTTTGGCCACTTCTGTATGGCGGATGCGATCTAGCAAACTTGTTTTGCCGTGATCGACATGGCCCAATACAGCCACAACCGGCGGCCGCTCGATCAGGTTTGCTTCGGTCTCGCCTTTCAAAATCTGGCGGATCGCAGTGCGCTTGACCTGATGTGCGGGCACAGGCTCGCTTGCCACTTCTGCGACGGTTTCCTGAGCACGGTCCGGCCATTTAACGGCCACATGTAATTCTTCCCCCAAAATCACAGCGGTATCATGATCGATGTTATGCGTGATCGGGGCCATGATGCCATACTGCATGAGAATTTTGATCAGATCGATCGGGCTGCGTTCCATCAGCGTCGCCAGATCGCGCACCGTAATATAATCACCAACGATCACTTCGGTGGGTAGTTTCTGGGGTTTGGCAGCAGCGGGCGCCTTGTTGGCGACCACTGGACCGTTGCTCGGTGGTTTGCCAACATTCCTGGCTTGATTTGGCGCATGATTATTTTGCGCATTGCCACCTTGCCCACCATTTCTCTGCGGATTGTTTGGCCTTGCCGATTGCTGTCCTCTCGACTGCTGCTGTCCGGCTGGTTGTGGCGTTTTCCTTTTTATTGTCATAGATCCAATCCCCCTATCGTCTTCATCAAATCTAATACTGCGTATTTACTTTTCTACTTCATCATACAATTCCTTGGCATCGGCATAGTTCGTATAAATCGCCAGTTGATAATCAAGATGTAGCCATGTAAAGCACCATTTAGCGCTTATCAATCATCAGAGCATGTTGGCGCCAATGACTGAGCTACTTCATACTGCTCACTGGATCGATTTGAATATACCTAGCAGCGAATGGCAGACACAGAAGGGGTGTACGAAGAGACTAGCAGGAGAACAGCGAAGCTAGACTGAAACTTTGGTTGCTATTTCGTAGATAAACCTTGTTCAAGTTTCTACAAAGAGCGACGCCAACAAAGTCACCGTTTCATGGCTGTCCTCCGTCTGTCTCTCGCATCATCTTTCTGCACAGCCCACACTGTTTGCTTGGCTGGCTATCACTGTTATACATGCTTAGTGCTCTGCCTTGTCGCAAGACCAGCCATCGCTTCCTCTTTAGGAGGTTAGTTGGCAACGCCCGCAAAGCTAGATTACAAGTCGCCATAGCTGCGCATACTGGAAACCAGTTTCGACGAATCCATCTTAATCACCAAGATCTTATATGAACGGATATCTACTTGTAACAATACAAATTATATACCCATAGAAATTATATGGGTGCAAGGGCTGTAGGCCCAGGTTGCTCAGCTTCAATTTCTTCTTGCACGGGCAAGCTTGCCATAAACAGTTGAAGCGCCCGCCGATTATCAGGACTAACATTGGTGCGCAAGGCCTGCGCTACTCGATTGCCCGTTAACATCGCCTGCCAGCATTGCTGGTTTGGGTGTAAATAGGCACCGCGTCCAGCTTTTTTGCCGGTTGGGTCAATCTCTACACCTTGCTCTGTTCGTACAATCCGAATCAAATTACGTTTGCCAGCCACTTTATGACAGGCAATGCATGTCCGCTGTGGCACATGCTTGGGTTTTATGCCTTTTTGCTGATTTTGAGCCATTGTTCCTCCCTAACCTTTCACCCACGCTAACCTTCCCTCAAACAGCAGAAGGTTAGCGTTAGTAAGCTAGCAGGTTGCTCTCCATCATCTTGCTCTCTATCCATCGCTGTTGAGAAGAGAATTGTCACTAGAAAGGTTATTAGAAATAACCGCTATAATCGTCGTCCTCATCCCCAACTGGGCGGCGTTTTTTCTTTTTCGCTTTGGCAACTGGTTTAGCGATAACAGGCGCAGGCTTTTTGCCTTTGCCTTTACCTTTGCCCGTTTCACTTTCTTCTTCCCACACTTCAATCTCAGCTTCTTTGTCCGTAATCCCAACCAACAACTCGGCCGGAATTTCGATATCTTTGGCTTGACGCTCGTTCTCGCGCCGTTGGGCCATGCGCGCCCGTAGCATATCGGCTGTAATTAACTGAGGCAAACCAACCGGTTCTGTGCTTGGCTCTTCCACTTTCGCTGGTGTAGGCGCAGGCAACACTTCTTCTACCTTGCGCGGCGCGGTTTCTTCCAGACTAAAAGCTGGCTCTACCATCGCTGGCCGGCTCGCGTCGGTAGGCCATTCCGGCACAACCAGTTCCTCTGGCAGCAGTTCAGCCGGCATCAATTCTGTTGGCTGTTTGCTCTCGACCTCGGGCTTTTCCGTGCTGCGCGATTTTGGCTTGCTATCCTTTTTATGCGAACCTTCGGCTGGCGTTAACTTGCCAAAGCTGTCCATTGTTTCTGAGGCAACGGTTGGCACATCTTGCAAGCTTTGCATCGCCTGCCACAGCCGATCACCTGTGCTGCTAGCCGGTGTTTCATCTTCGTTGCGCAAAATGCGCTCCGCCATCGTCAGCAGATCTTCCGATGCATTGGCCGCTTTGCGCGAACGCTCGCCCATCAGTTTGTCCAAACCTTCGGCTTGGGCTTCACTTTCACTCTTAATATCAATGCGCCAGCCGGTAAGTTTGGCCGCTAACCGGGCGTTTTGCCCTTCTTTGCCAATCGCCAGACTCAACTGGCGGTCTGGCACCACAACGACGGCTGTCTTAATGGAGCTATGCTCATCTAGAATTACATTGCTGACCTTGGCCGGACTTAAGGCGTTGGTGATGTACGAAGCAATGTCGGTGCTCCATTCGATCACATCAATCTTTTCGCCGGCTAATTCGTTGACAATATTTTGAATGCGCAACCCGCGCATGCCAACGCAACTGCCTACCGGATCGACGCCCGGTACGGTGCCGACGACGGCTACTTTACTGCGCGCCCCTGGTTCGCGGGCAATCGCCTTAATCTCGACGACCCCATCGCGCACTTCAGGAATTTCCTGCTCCATCAACCGGCGCAGTAAATTCCGATGCGTACGGCTCAGCTTGATCACCGGGCCGCGCGTACTCTTGTGAACATCTGCGACATAGACCTTGATAAAGTCACCCCGGCGCAGCTTTTCGGCGGCTATCAGATCTTCGCGCATCAACAGGACTTCGTGCTTTTCGCCGAGGAGGACTGTCACCGCACCCGATTGCGCATCAATGCTACGGATCTGGGTGTTGACAATCTCACCCACCTGGTGGGCAAAGTTCTCATAAACCGTATCACGTTCTGCCTCACGAATGCGCTGCAAGATCACTTGCTTCGCCGTCTGCGCCGCAATGCGTCCAAAGTCATCGGGCGCGCTTGGGATTCTGACTACGTCGCCTAGCTTGGCGTCGGGATGAGATTTTTTGGCGTCTTGCTCGGTGACTTCAGTGCGTAAATTAAACACTTCATCCACCACTTCACGCTCCGCAAAGACGCGCATATCTCCCGACACTCGATCCACCTCAGCGCTAACGTTGGACATAGTGCCATAGTTGCGCCGATAGGCAGAGACCAATGCCGCTTCAATGGCCTGAAAGATGACTTCGCGGTCAAGACCTTTGTCGGTGGCAACCTGGTTGATGCCAGCAATCAAAGCTTTTGACATAGTTCCCTTTGCACTCCTCTGCAAAAAACAAAATGATCGACAATCTACAGTTCTGACCCTGGAAACAAGATCCCTTACAATAAGAAAAGTGGGGAGACCCCACTTCGCTAACCTACTAGATGAATCAAGGCTACTACATTGAATTCAGTCAAATTGAATTCAGTGTAGAATCACAACAGTAACCTCTGCCATGTGAATAATAGCACAACTTGTTGCCAATTGCAAGTTTTCCGTGAATGTGTGCATTAACAAAGGCAATCGGTAAACAAGGATGCTTCATCTGTCTACCGGTTGCCTTTGCCGCATAACTGTTGGGTTGCTACGTTACCTGAGCAGATAATTCTCTTCGGTTAACATCGGCCGCAAAAAGCGCCCCGTGTAACTCTTCTCGTTGGCAGCAATATGTTCGGGCGTGCCTTCGGCGATCACATAACCGCCTTTGTTGCCGCCTTCTGGCCCCATGTCGACCACCCAATCGCAATTTTTGATCACGTCCAAATTATGCTCGATCACCAGCACCGTGTTGCCCATGTTGACCAGTTCATGCAGCACTTCGAGCAGCTTGCGCACATCCTCAAAATGGAGACCGGTGGTTGGTTCATCCAAAATATAAAAAGTGTTGCCCGTTGCGCGCCGACTCAGCTCTTTACTCAACTTGATGCGCTGGGCTTCGCCACCGGAAAGTTGCGTGGCTGGTTGCCCCAATGAAATATAGCTGAGACCCACGGCGTTTAGCGTCTCCAATTTATTGCGGATGCGCGGAATGTTCTGGAAAAATTCCAATCCTTCTTCCACTGTCATGTCGAGTACATCAGAAATCGACTTGCCGCGGAACTTAATTTCAAGCGTGTCACGGTTATAGCGCTTGCCCTTGCACTCCTCACACGGCACATAGACATCGGGCAAAAACTGCATTTCGATCCGGATGATGCCGTCGCCCTGGCACATTTCACAACGCCCGCCTTTGACGTTGAAGCTGAACCGTCCTGGTCCAAAACCGCGCGCCTTGGCTTCGGGAATACTGGCAAAGAGTTCGCGCATATACGTGAAGAGCCCAACATAGGTGGCCGGATTGCTGCGCGGCGTGCGTCCAATCGGGCTTTGATCGATTTCGATCACTTTGTCAAGGTGTTCGATGCCTTCGATCAACTCATGCTTGCACGGCCGGTCTTTGTCCTTATAGAGCATTTGCGCCAGTTTCTTGTACAGCACATCCACCACCAGCGTCGATTTGCCGCTGCCGCTGACGCCCGTAATCGCCACAAACTTGCCAAGCGGAATCCGCACACTGACATTCTTTAGATTATTCTCG
>JBBREZ010000018.1:0-29170 GCA_038225095.1 Caldilineales bacterium | reverse complement strand
GTGCCGTGGGCATTGACAGCCTCGTCGTTAGCCCCGAACGCAAGCGCCAACGGATTGACGAACAACGGTACGACAGCCCTCAACAATGGCTTGACAGTTGGTGGTGAAACGACCCTTGGTGGTGGATTAACCGTGAATCAGAACTTGACGGTCAAAGCGATCCGGGACATAGGGGATTCACAAGGTGGGGTTACCCACACATCCTCTGATCTGAGTTTACGCCGCTATACGGTGGAAATGAAGGACGATCGACCGAACATGACCCCTATGAATAACCCAATGCTCACCCAATTTTGTGCCGACGAAGATGGCTGCTCTATCAGCATTGGCATGCGAGACTGGGATGCAGCCCGCCCAGGGCTCATTACAACCAAAGGCCCCTATCATTTTTCAATTGGAAATGTAAAAGGGGGCAAGCGGGCCTGGCGTATTGATGGACCAAACATCACGCCTCCCAATACGCTTAATGTTGCTACCACTCTCGACGGCGTTGATGGTGACAATACTGGTGAGGTCGTATTAAGTGCCTGGGATTGTGTTTTTGGCGACGCTGGAATCGGTGAGATTTCTGATGAAAGACTTGGCTTTGGCATGGGCGCCACTGCTGGACAGTACGTTTCCCCTAACACCACCTGTGTATTAACGATCGAGGACTGACCATGCAATCTTTCACACTTCGCACTTCACTCGCTGGGTTTGTGCTGGGTATAGCCCTGGCCCTCGCCCTGTCGCTGAGTTCGGCCCAAGCAGATGCAGCCTTGCCACCCATGACCGGCAGTTTCACATCAGTCGGTCTGAATGGCCCGCTGCCCGATGGTACACTGGCGATCATCGCCCCCAGTTCGCCAGCCGCCGGGGCGCTGGTCTATGAAGACTTCAAACTGATTGAAGCAAAGGCACGCAAACTTCTCCAAGACAATCTTAGTTTTCGAGAAGCGATCTCACCCTATGGCAAAAAGGCCGACTTTGACACCCTGGTGAACAAATTCGACTACAATGCTGGCTTTAGCCGTACGATCCCTGAGAATGGCAACATCTATCACGGTAAGACGATTGAACAGGCGATTGAGCAGGCCAATCGCGATCTGCTCCAGGCGCGCGACTTATATGCCTACCTTGCCGTTTATGCCCCTGAAGCGCGCTTCCGAGCAGACGACGGTTATACCAAAAACATACCATCATCGGCCACGCAGTCACTTTGTGGTGAGACGGACAAGGAAAACCCAGACCCAGTAGCGCCGACGACGCCACCGACGGCGGAGGTGCAGCCGCCCGTGATCGACTGGTGCAACTTCACCGCACGCCTGCGCCAAAGCGTACGCGAGGCGGCCAACATCCGCATGGTTTTCGCCCAGCAGTTCGTCGCCGATGCCTTGGGGCTACATTTCAGTGGCGTCGATTTTTATGGCGGGGAAGCCTTTGTGCGCGACGAAGTAGCCAAGCTGCGGCTTGCTCAATATCAATACGCCCAAGCCGAGCAAGGGCTGGCCGGCGCCTTGGGCCGCAGCCTGGGCAACGGCTGCTTTGTGTCAGACTTTTATACGCAAGCAGAATGGTCCTTGCTCTCGCGGGCGGCTGAGGGTCAAGAAACCACACAGCACCACATCGGCATACGCGAGAGCTACCTGGACATCAGTCAACCGTCCGATGTCCCCCACGCGCAGGCCGCCGCTCAAACCACTTTTCGTAGCGCCTCGGTCGACGGCTATATCAAGTTGATCGGCATGGCCAGCCTGGGCAACACCCAACCATTGACGGCTGGCTGCAGCAAAGGCGCCCGACCCGACAGTCTGTTGGTCGCCGAAATGGCGGTCAACATGCTTAAGACCCGCAAGGTGGCGCACGAGCTGGCCGATGGGCGCAATATCTTCGGTTTTGATGTCATGTTCACCCCCGCGCGTCCCTATCGCACAGCCCCCAATAGCCCAGATCGCGGGCTGTGGAACGAGGCTGAGAGCGCGGCCCAATACGCCAAGGAGTTGCAAAACGATGATGTCGCCGCCAGTCGCGCCTTTGACAGTTCGCAGAGCGACTTGCTCAAGGCGGTTGAGGGTATTCGCGGCACGATCAACAAAGATATTGCAGCCCAGAGTGGTTGCAGCCGCAGTGACTTTGCCGACGATAGCGCCTGGCTGGCTTGCATTGATCAGCAATCCACCGCACTCAAGCAGTGCCTGGGCTATGTGCTGGAACCTGATACGGTGTCGCAGACGCCCATTCCAGGCATCACAACCTTTGACCAATGTATCAACCAGCCTGTGATCAAGACGAGCGACGCCAAGCGGATGCTGATCGACCTACGCACCGTTAAATTGCAAATGACAGCGACGACAAAGCGGGCGCAGAATATCAATGCGCGTGTGCTGAACTCTAACGACCGCAATGTAACCGTTAAAAATTGGTTACAGAAAAAGGGTGATCTCGAAACCGCAGCGCGTGCTTCCCAAAGTGCGTTGGATGCGATTGCCTGTGTAGATACAGACAACGACTTATCCGTAGGGGCGAAAGCAAAAATGGCGTCCTGCGGCACTGCTGGTGCAACCGATGTCGCGCTCCAATCTTCGGCAGGGGCCATTTCGACCCAGGCGGATGTAGCAATAGACGATGCCGAACACCACAAAGAAGTGGCGAATCTGCTCTTGGACCAAAGCGAGCTGTTGATTGACCAATATGCCGCGATGCAACAATTCCAATCCAAGAAGACCGAGTTCGACGGCTTGCTCGGTGACTTGCAAAGCAATGTCGTGGAGGCCCAACGGCAACGCCAATATCTCAATCTGAGCCCCGGCAACGATCCAAGCTTCCGCATTGTGCGCGATTCAGCGCGGATCGTGCTGGCGAAACAACTCGAGTATGCGGCCCGCGTCAGTTATCTGGCGGCGCGCCGGGCCGAATATGAATACGCCGCCCGCCTGGCCGCCAGCAACTTCCGCATCTCCGACATCTATCGCGCCCGCACCGCCGACGATATTTTGCGCTTCCTGCAAAACCTAGCCAGCGTGACCGATAATCTGGCCGGTAGTGTCAGCGACGCCCAGATCAATCCCGCGGACTTTAAAGTTTCGGTGGCACTCCATGTGCTCGGCTTGACCGATGCCGCCCTGGCCCAAGCCGGCTTTACGAGCCCAGCAGCGGCACAGGTGGAACGTACCCACCGCTTCCGCCTGTGGGTGGCGCAAAACATGCAGACCGGCAGCGATGGCAAACCTCAGCTCAAGTTCAGCTTTACCACCTCTGTGCTCGACAAAGGTATCTTCTCTAATGTCATCCAACAGGGCTATGACCACTACTGGCTGCACAAATTGGCGGGCGTCGGCCTGCCCAAACCGTCTAACACCGGTGTGAGTGTGAATTTACGCAGTGATCAGCCGGGCAACCTCTCTTATCGCACAGTTTCCTTGACGGAAGGCGGCCTTGCGCACTTACGCACGAACAGCGGGTGCGTCTTCGATTATCGCCTGCTTGCGCCCGCGGTGTTGCTGGGTCTGGAATGGCCGAAAGACCAGCCAGCCGAGTCGGCTACGGCTGTACTCAAAGCCAATATCAACCAGACCCATCCATTCGCCGAACCGGGGTTCGCAACCTCGAGCTTTCTGGGGCGTCCAGTCTCCGCCACCGACTGGCAGGTTCTGGTCTTTGCCGGTGCCCCCGAAGCTGGACTTCCTGACCTAGACTTGCAGCAACTGACCGACATTGAACTGAATTTCAGCACAACGTATGCCAGTCGCCAGCCATCCACACCGCAACCATCCGAATGCACGCGGATTGACTATTAACACAGCGCTTGTTTTAGCGTATTAATCCCTTCCGGGAAGGCTAATTTCGTCTTAGCTTCATGACGAATCACCTTTCTCGGAAGGGCGCCTCCACCGACAATCTAGCAAAGGATAAACAGATGAAAAAACAATTTCTTAGCATGGTGATCACAGGTTTGTTGGTCGCTGGTTTACTCCAAGCGGTGGCAACGAATCTGCCACTAAATGCATTGCGCAAGTTGGTAAACACGTCGTCGGCCTTGGCGCAGCCGGTCAAAGTCGAACCCGCCCAGGCCGACGCGATGCAGATCGCAGGCGAGTACAGTGGACAAGTAGCGTTGAAATGGTCGCTCGGCGGTGTCTACAGCGATACGCTGGCCATACCGACACCCCAGCCAGCGGGGACGCCGCCAACGGACCTAGGTAGCATTGACCTAGTGCTTCAGTTGAACCAATCCGGCAACGCGGTGAGCGGCTATATCGTCCTCACCAACACCCTTGTCTTCACCCGCGAACATACGATCACAGTCACACCAGATACAACCCCAGTGGATATCGGCCCCACGGTCCAAGGAACGTTCGACGGCGTCAACTTGACGCTTGCCTCCGAGCGAGTTGCGCTGGTCGTCGCCGGGCGTTCCATCCAACGCCAGTTCCGCCTCATTGGTGCCGTCGCGTCCAGCGATGGGAGCACGCTAACCGGCGAGTATCGGGAGACATTGTGGGGCTATGCCCAGCAGCCGATTACGGGAATAGGCACATTTGTGCTCAAGCGGCCCAGTTTCAGGGCAACGACGCCGTCTACACCGAACTATTCGCTCTATCTGCCGATCATTCAACGGTAGTGGTTAGGCAGCTATAAACCCGTCATCACGGGCTGTTACGATCACACCAGCAGCTAGTTGCGCTTGCTCGGTGGCAAACATGGCGATGGCACCGAGCAAGCATTGACTTAGGCCCCCTCCCCTAATTAACTGATTGTTCATGGAACTAAAGTTAGCTTGACAGAATAGAATTTTACGTCAGTTAATAGACGGAAGGGCCCTTAGCAGCAGGCCAGGGCCAGCAGGTATCATTGGGTATGAACTGATAACCGCTGATAGTACGTTCGACCCTATCCAGACAAAAAGTACGCAGACGCATTGACCAGCCAATCAGGTGGCAATCGGCTGTTATTTGCACCAGTGTGACGTCGTTGCGCCGCTTGGTAGCGATGAGCTACTGGACCCATCGCTACTGTACCAGGGTTACCTCCTTGCCCTGGTACAGTTTTATTCATACTTCTTCCACCGCGCCCAATGCCTTGAGTGCCGCCTTCTGAGCGTCGGTGATGCCGGTTGCGCCGGTGATCTTCATGCCGGTATAAGGATCTTCCATTGCAATCGTCTGCTGACAACTGCCTGCGCCTTCGGGTGTGACAGCCCAGAATTTGACGGTGCCATCATCACTGCCACTGGCGAGTTGCGTGCTATCGGGGCTGAAAACAATACAGCGCACCCAACTGGTATGGCCTTGCAATTTGTACAACAGCCGCCCGTCCCGCACATCCCACACACAGACTAGGTGATCACAGGCGCAACTGGCGAGCAGTGCGCCATTGGGGCTAAACGTGACCATCTCTAGGCCATTAACGTGCTCGTGCCATGTGTAGCGCGTCTGCCCACTACCCACCTCCCAGATGCGTACATTGCCATCCCAACTGCCGCTGGCCACTAGTTCGCCATTGGGGTGAAAGGCAACACATTCAATCGGCGCGCTATGCCCTTGCAAAAAGCGTACCAGTTCGCCGCTTTGCGCGTCCCATAAGCCAATGGTGCGATCCCAGGAGCCACTCGCCAGCATAATGCCAGCAGGATGAAAGGCAAGCGCCACGATGCGATCGTGATGTCCGTGCCAACACGCCAGCGCCTGACCTGTCTTCCCATCCCACACGCGCACGGTGTGATCCAAACTGCCAGTGGCAATCAAGCTGCGCCCATGGGCATCCTGGCCGATGACCACGGCCACAACCGCCGCCGGATGAACCTGGAGCACAGGGGCGGTTTGGCCGCGCCCCAAATCCCAGATGCGTGCCGTTTTGTCCCAACTCGCCGATGCCAACTGCGCACCATCGGCGCGCAAGGCCAGTTTCTCGGTCTGGCCCGTATGCCCGCGTAAGGTGTGCAGCACACGTCCGCTGCGACCATCCCAGACGCGCACATTCTGCCCATCACTGCCGCCAACCAGCAAGCGATGGTCGGGCGTAAAGACAAGCGCTTGGAGCCACTTCGCGTGGCCGCGCAGGATAGCGAGGGTGTGCCCACCCCGCACGTCCCAGAGGCGCACCGTCTTGTCATAGCTGCCACTGACCAGGAGTTTCTGGGCACCTGTTCGTTGCGGGTGAACAGCGAGGGCGACGACTGCACCGTCATGGCCGTGCAGGATGCGGATCGTTTGCCCGCGCCCCGGGTCGCTTACATCCCATACCCGCACGGTCTGATCGTCACTCCCGCTCATCAGCCATGCACCATCCGCACTAAATGCCACGGAAATGACCGGCGCGCTATGGCCGGTTAACCGGCCCAGCAGCGTACCGCTTTGTGCATCCCACAGGCATAGCGTCTGATCATAACTGCCACTGACCAACAAAACGCGTCCGCCCTGATCCCAGCCCGTCCCAGGCACCAATCGTGGGCGAAAGGCGACTGCCCGCACCGTCCCGGTATGGCTGCGCAGGGTGTGCAACACCTTTATGCGTCGCCAATCCCAGAGGCGCACCGTCTGATCATAGCTGCCTGTGGCGAGTATTGCCCCGTCTGGGCTGAAGGCCAGCGTCACCACCATATCGCTATGTTCATGCAGGATATGTAACAGCTGGCCCGTAGCAGCATGCCACAGGCGCGCTGTCTCATCGGCGCTCCCACTGGCTACAACTGTGCCGTCCGGGTGAAACTTAGCACTCGCAACCCCACCGGTATGGCCCACCAGCGTGTGCAGTGTTTGTCGGGTGTTGACATCCCAAATGCGGGCCGTTTGATCGTCGCTGGCGCTGACCAGCCGTCCCCCATCTGGGCTGAAGTCCAGCATACTGATGTGGCCCTGATGGCCCCGGCAGACGCCCACCAACTGGCGGCTGGCCAATTGCCACAGGTAAATCGCCCCGTTGTCCACCCCGGCGGCCAACAGTTGACCATCCGGACTCACGGCAACGGCCATCACCGCACCCAAGTAATCGGTAAAAATCGAATCAACTAAGCTGGCATGGCTGAAATCCACCGCTGGCAAATCGGCGCCGCGCAGATAGGCCTGCCAGACGCTGAGGCGAGAAAAGTCATAACCACGGACATCGATCGCCAGGTGCAAGAGTAGATTCAGTAGATTGCCGGCCAGAAAGCTGGGTTGGCCCGGCCTTTCGTCGCGCGTGATCGCCAACAGCCGCTTAAACTTTTCTTCCAGGCGTTGCTGTCCAAGCGCAACTAGCAGGCGGGCGCCAATCGGTTGTAGGATAATGCGTTGCTGGCTTTGCCGGACATATTCCTGGGCCTGCGCCTTGATCAGCGCATGGCTGTGCAGCAGGGTGGGCGTCTCCGCGTCAAATTCTTGACACACGGCGGTCACCAGATAATCCGTTAAGTATTCGGTCACCACATTTTGCAAACCAAAGGCGTCGCCAACATTCTCCAACAGGGAGCGCCGCAGCAGGGAGCGCAACGCTTCCAGAAAACTACGTTTCGTCGTCGTGCGGGCAAATGCCTGCCAAAGCTGCGCTTCCGCCAGCGGCTCGCGCTCGACGGCCAGCCAGAGCAAAATGTCACGCTCCAACCCAGCCAGGCGGGCGAACTGTTGATCAAGCACATCGCGAATATCATCAAAGATTGGCGCACTGTCACCCAAAAGGGCATCAATATCACCAGCAAAAACATCCTGGATCGTGTCGGCTACTAATTTGAGGGCCAAGGGATTACCGGAATAGCGTTCTACCAGCGCGGCAAGACTGGCGCTCGACCCCAGCAAGCCGTGCGCCTGCAAGAGTTGGCAGCCAATTGTTGCGTCCAGGCCGGTTAACAACAACGTGCGCACAAGCGGCGTGTCCGCTTCCAGCCGGGCAATTTCACGCGGCTGTTCGCGGCTGGTGAGGAGCAGACAACTTTGGTGGCCGCTCTGACCAATGCGCAGCAGCAGTTGACCATATTCCTCGTAACCGGCGCGGTAGAAACCGGCGCGTTCTCCGCTTTGCATAATGCTTTCGGCATTATCAAGCACCAGCAGACAGCGCTGCTTGCGCAAGTAATCGAACAGCATAGTCAGTTGTGCATCCAACCCACCTGGCATTTGCATCAATTGCTGATCCGAGAGCGTGTGCAGCCAACCGTCCAACAGATCGCGTAGCGTTGGCGCATTGAGCAGTGAACGCCAGATTACAAAGTCAAATTGATCGCTAGATTGGCGCACGAGGCGCGCCGCCAGTGTCGTCTTGCCCATGCCACCCATACCCAACACGGCGATCAGGCGGCAGCGCTGGCCGGTTGCCCAACTTTTCAGTTGATCAAGCTCGTGCTTGCGCCCATAGAAGCGGCCAACGTCGGGTGCATCACCCCAATCCGTCTGATTAAAGATTTTCGATTTTTGATTGACGAGAGATTGGTGGATATTGGAACTTTGTTCTTCGCTTGGCATGTCGACAGCAGAGGCAACAAGCGGCGCACTGTCATTTTGCAAATCGTCAATCGTAGATGGCACTGTGCGCCCACTTTGTGATCGTAAATCGCCTTTGCGAATTTGCGCCACCAGCGCCTTTGTCTCGACATCCGGCTCAACGCCCAGTTCGTCTGCGAGCACACGCCGACAAATTTCGGCTTGGACCAGGGCGGCGCTGCGGTCCCCAGCCGCAGCCAGGGCCAGCATCAATTGGCGATGGGCCGCTTCGCACCAGGGTTCAAGGGCAAGCTGGCGACGGGCATAGCGCTGCGCCTGGGCAACATCGGCTTGCGCGAGTGATTGCTCGGTCAGTTGATGCAACGCATCTAGAACCAGGATGTGAAGCTGTTCACGCCGCAATAGTAACCACTCTTCAAAGCGATCACTACCGCGCGTAAGATTCGTGAGTAGATCGCCTGGGTAAAGCTCGACGGCTGCTTGTCGTTGTTCTTGCTGCAAATGGTGGATTAATTTGGCAACGTCCAGTTCGTAATCGCTGATTGGATTGAACTGCACCGTGTCGCGTGTGACCAAAAGATAAGGGATAGACGGCTCACCTAGCGCCTGGCGTAACTGGTAGAGCGCCTGGCGCAAATTCTGCCTGGCGACCTGCTCGCGCTCGTCTGGCCAGAAGAGGCCGGCCAGGGCCTCGCGTGTGTGGGCACGCTCCGCTTCCAGCACCAGGTAGGTAAGTAAAGCTTGAATGCGGGCAGCACGGAGAATGGTGAGCGGTTTGCCATTCAGGGAGGCTTGCAATGAACCAAAGAAAGTAAGTGTAAGACGCGCCATGCAAATGCCTTTTACGCACAGAATTTATCAATTATAGCATACAACCTTATCACACCGCTTAACTCGTGCCGTTTATTTCGGCCATGTGTAGTTCGCATCCTCAGCTGCGCTCCAATAGGCAAAACAGCGCAGCTGAGGATGCGAACTACACAACGTGCTTACCGGTTCATTGGCTTAATCGAGCTAGTTATTTCATCCAATATGGGTTTATTACGCAAAGTACTCATAGACAAACCAAATAAAGGTTGCACATTTGTAGAGGCACGGTATACCGTGCCCGTCCAGTTGGATTGTGCAGAGTCTATTTGGTTTGTCTATCAGATGACACAGTAAGTGTAAGCCGAACCATTGGAATCCGATAGTTTCAAACAGGCACCTAACGATTAAGGTGAGACGACAAAACGCTTGCCCAAATCATCACCTTACGCTATAGTCCTATCCAGGTAGACAACGGGCGATGCCCGTTGTCTACCTGGATGACCGGACAACATATAGATGCACAAGCTGAAGTGAAAGGGCAAGGAATGCCAAACGGCTTCAGAGAGCGAGGGTATCGCTTCTTTTTCTAGGCGGCCGATCTCGACGAACCGATGCATGTGCATGTCGCCAAATCTGGTTGCGCAGCGAAAATCTGGATTGAGCCAATACGTGTGGCCTTTAGCGGGGGATTCAAAAACCTTGAGCTTAACGAGCTTGAAAGAATTATCAACGAACGATATAGCAAAGTCGTCAACGCTTGGAACCGAGAAAAAGATAAACGGGACGATAGTTAAGGTCAAGATCACCATTGATCAAGCGTTTAGACCGGTTGTTCCCGTGCTGATTCCCGACTTGGACGCCGTAAGAGCGTTTGCCCAACAGCTTCATGAGCGAAATGAAGCCTGGCAAGGCGAAGCATTTGGCTGGGAGGCTGAGTATAATCCATTCCGACCAGAGCCGCCGCTGCACGCAAAGATGGCATTTACACCAGCGGATTTTTGGATCGGCGATGCGACGATTTGGGGTTTCTCGATGATGTGGGAACACGGCGATGACCATCCGCCAGCGGAAACAGTGACGATTGGAATATTGTCGAGACGCTACAACCTGCCTAGGCTTGGGCGATGATTGCTTGTATTTTAGAATTTTACAGAGGGCAAGGCGGCAAAGCATGTTGTAGCTGGGTGCCGCTGCCGAACATTCATTGCAGCGGACGGCGGGAGATTACGGTTTTTTGAACGCCCGCAATGGTCCCGCCGCCGCTGAATGCTGGTCGTTCGGCGGCTATCATTTGAAACCTATCATCGCGAACATCGTTCGGATGCGTTCAGCACATTGTCTTGATATGTATTACAATACTGCCGTGAACGGCCGCTGCACAGAAGAACGATGAGAAAATATGATGAGTCAATTTGGTACGCACCAAGACATGTTCCCGCGTCGTTTTGCCCCATTTCTCGCATATGTTCTGGTATTTCATGTCCTCTGGATCGGCTGGGCCTATGGTCTGTATCCCTGGATGGAAACAACGTTTGGCAAAGCAACCCTCCAGTATGCACTAGTCAATATCAGCCTGCGCGCTCTGATCTGGGTAGTCCCCGTCGTTGTCTTCCTGCACCGAATTGACCGCGTCGACCCGATCACCTACCTAAAACTGAAGCACCACTGGCAACGTGGCCTGCTGATTGGGATGGCGGTCACCGCCATCAACTTGATCCTCTCGCTAGCACGCTTTGGCATGCCGCATCCCTCCTGGCACGCAGTCACTTGGAACAGTATCTTGAATACATCCTTTATGATTGGGGTGGTCGAAGAAATTCCCTATCGCGGTTTCATGTTACAAAAATTCCAAGCGCGCGCCCCGTTTTGGGTGGCTAACCTCTTGACATCGTTACTGTTTGTTTGTATTCATCTGCCTGGGTGGATTGCGCTGCATCTCGTGCGTATGGAGACAATCACTTTCATCTTGCTCTTCAGCATTGTCATGGGAATTGTGTTCCGCGCCTCCAACTCATTGTGGAGTGTGATCATCATCCATAGCTTGAATGACTTTTTGGCAGGGATCATCTTCGGGCTTTGAATCCACCTGGCAAAGGTACGGCGAAAGAGATGACGAAAACCGCACAGGCCATCAACAACTGAAAAGTCTCTTCGGAAGAAAAAGCGGCCGCAGCCCTTCAATCGCTATCGCAATGCGTTGCAAGCGCGTCGTGTGCCAACGCGCTTTGTCGGCAATGAGAAGGCACGTGAATGAACCAAAAATCCAAGCCTGCTCAATCCATCATGCTCACTTAGATCCCCTGTAACATGGCGCCAACTTTGGCAAGCATCGCTTGGCAATCAAGTTCAAAATTGCTTGCGCGGGGCGCTAATGCCTCCATCCAGCAAGTGTATATAGAACGCCACGCAACTTCAATACTTTTCTCAAACCACAAACATCTGCTCGCGTTTTGGCCCTACCGATACAAATCCCACTTTCACGCCTGCCAATTCACTCAGGCGGTGAATATACGCTTGCGCCGCTTTGGGCAGATCGTCCCAATGGCGACAATTCTCGGTGGAACTGTGCCAGCCGGCCCATTCCTCGTACACTGGCTGCACCTCATACAGCACCGGCGTATCGGGCATGGTATCGGTGACGAGCTCGCCATTGGGCAGGCGATAACCGGTGCAAATTTTGAGGCTTTCAAATTGATCCAAAATATCCAGCTTGGTGATCGCCAAACTGGTCATGCCGTTGAGCCAGGCGACATAGTTGACAGCCACGGCGTCGAACCAGCCGCAACGCCGCGGGCGACCGGTGGTTGCCCCAAATTCTTGGCCGATCTCGCGCAGTTTCTTGCCATCGGCGTCATGCAGTTCCACCGGGAAAGGACCATCGCCGACACAGGAACTATAGGCTTTGACCACACCCACGACCCCGTTCAGCGCGCCGGCTGGCAACCCCGCGCCCACCGACGCATAGGCTGCCGAGGGATTACTGCTCGTGACATAGGGATAGATGCCCCAATCCAAGTCGCGCATGACCGCCAATTGACCTTCTAACAAGATATTTTCACCATTTTTGAGCGCTTGCCGTACCAGTGGCACCGTATCGACAATGCGGTGGGCTAACTTATCGCGGTAATCCATACACAACGCGTACAGCTCGCGTCCATCCACCGGTTTGCCGCCAAGGAGTTCAATTTTGCGGTTGATATTGCGCAAAGCACCGTCCAGCCGCCCTTCCAGCCAGTCTGGGTGGAGCAAATCGCCCATGCGCAAGCCGGAACGACCTGCCTTGTCCGCATACGCCGGCCCAACCCCACGTTTAGTCGTACCAATCGTGTCAGTGCCGCGATCGGTCTCCTCTAGTTCATCCAATAAACGATGATAGGGCATCAACATTTGTGCGCGACTGCTGATCCAAAGTTTGTCCAGGCTGACGCCGATTGATGCCAGATGCGCCATCTCATCAAGTAAAGATTCGGGATTCACCACGCAGCCAGAACCGATTACATTGTTGACACCCTGGTAGAAAATGCCGCAAGGGATCATATGCAGCACATTTTTCCCATAATCATTGATCACCGTATGACCGGCGTTGTCGCCGCCGTTAAAGCGAAACACCCAATTTGCATCCCGAGCCAAATAATCGCTGATACGACCTTTGCCCTCATCGCCCCACTGCGCACCCACAATTGCTGTTACGGACATAATATTATCCTTCGCATGATCATTACTATCTATCAAAAGAGATTAGAGACTGGAGATTAGAGAATGCGATGGCCAATCTCCAGTCTCTGATCGCTATGTTTACTTCGCTGACTCGCCACCATCCACCGTCAACACGGCGCCGGTGATAAAACGCGCCTCGTCCGAGCAGAGAAAGGCCGCGGCGTGGGCAATGTCCTCTGGCTGACCGACCTGACCAAGCGGAATGAAGGGCAATTGTACTTCAAAAAAGTCGTTCGGCATCGCCGCAAAGACTTCGGTGCGGATCAAGCCGGGCCGGATCACGTTGGAGCGGATGCCGTAGACCGCCAGTTCCAGGGAGACGCGCCGGTTAAAACCCTCTAAGCCAGCCTTGCTGGCCGCATAGGCGATATCGTCAAATTCGCCGACAATCGCGCTAATACTGCTAATATGCAGCACGTTGCCGCGCGCGGCAATCAAATGTGGCAAGGCCTGGCGCACCAGGATAAAGGCCGCGTCTAAATTGACAGCAAGCACCTGGCGCCAGGCGGGCAGCGTGATCTCATCAATGCCCATGCCGGAAGTGATGGCCGCATTATTGACTAAAATATCCAACCGCCCTAACTGATCTACCGTATTTTGTACAAGCGTGGCGGCGTCCGTTGCTACATCACCGGGCAGGGCGAGCGCTTTGTAACCTTTGGCTTGTAATTGCTCAACTTTGGCCTGGAGCACGTCGGCGCGCCGACCACAAAGGGCCACCGCCGCGCCTTCGCTAGCCAATTGTTCGGCAATCGCCGCGCCAATCCCCGTGCCACCACCGGTGATTAAGGCGACTTTCCCGTTAAATCGTTGTCTCGTTGCTTCGGCCACGTAGCACGCTCCTTTGCGTCCGCCTGCGACTTTTTAAGCACTGTCCAGATCTTCCGGCTTTGCGATGCGCTTTAACCAGGCAACTTGGTCGAAATCCTGATCAAAGCTGGCAATGGCTGTAATGTTGAGTTCTTTACAAACTAACGCAATCAATGCATCATTGAAATTTAATTGTCCCTGACTTTGACGAACAAATTTTAACACTTCACCAAACAATCGTTGCGTTTCCCCATTGAGCCAGGTAATATTTTCTTTGGGAAATCGTTGTTCAAAAAGATCAAGCAAGCTAGAAATTTTCTCAGTTCGTTTCCGTTCTTCGGTACGGCGACATAATACACCAACTGTTTCAATCAACGTACAATCCAAGTAAATCTCTTCAATACCTTTAGCCATAAAAGCGATAGAAAGTGCCACCGCCGCTGTATGAAATTTATCTTGGTCATCAACCAATGCAACAAGCACGGTGGTATCCATCACAAGTTGTTTCAACATAGTCTACTGATCATAATATCGTTCAGAATCCTCAACTGCATCTCCGCCCAAAGAAACCAATCCGATCAATTTATCTGACAGATGGACGGGTTTCACAACTACGTTAGATTTTTTTTCTTTGACGGCGAGAAGCCGTTGCATAATCGCCTGCTTTTCCGGCTCCGATAACCCGTTAAATGCCAGCCAAAATACTTCGGCCATTGCTTCCGGCGTTCGTTCAGTGGGCAACGCCGTTTTTGTGGGTTCCATTGTCATCACAGCTTGCATCATTCCTCCTTACCGTCCAGGTGACACCTGATAATTCGGCGCTTCTTTGGTGATCGTGATGCTGTGGGGATGGCTCTCTTGATAACTGGCGGCGCTCATGCGGACGAAACGCGCTTTTTCCCACAATTCAGCCAGATCAACCGCGCCGACATAGCCCATACCGCTGCGCAACCCACCCATCAATTGAAACATGTATTCTTTGAGCAGGCCCTTATAGGGCACTTGGCCTTCGATGCCTTCGGGCACCAATTTGCCACCAATGTCTGGGCTGGCGCTTTCCGTGGCGCGTTGCGCCGATTGATAACGGTCGCTGGCCCGGCCTTTCATGGCGCCTAGGCTGCCCATGCCCCGATATTCCTTAAATGAGCGTCCTTCGCGGATCACGACCTCGCCGGGTGACTCGTGGAGGCCGGCTAATAAGCTGCCCAACATGACGGCAGTTGCGCCCGCAGCCAACGCCTTGGTAATGTCACCACTGTAACGGATGCCACCGTCGGCAATAATCGGGATGCCCAGGTGATGGCCCATTTCGGCGCATTCGGCGATGGCCGTCAACTGTGGCATCCCGGCGCCGCTGACAATGCGGGTTGTGCAGATTGAACCAGCGCCGACGCCCACTTTAACAACGCTGACGCCCGCTTCGGCCAGGGCGCGCACCCCTTCGGGCGTCACGACATTACCGGCTAGAATTGGCAGCAATGGAAAATCTTTACGCACCGCGCGAATCGTCTCAATCACGTTGCGGCTATGACCATGCGCCGTGTCAATCGAAACCGCGTCCACGCCAGCCGCGATCAACGCCGTAGCCCGTTGCAAACCCGCTTCCCCAACCCCAATCGCGCCGGCCACCAACAAGCGCCCGCGCTCATCTTTGGCGGCGTTTGGATAATCCTGGCGCTTCAAAATATCTTTGTAGGTGATCAGACCCTTCAAATAGCCGTTATCATCGACGAGCGGTAATTTTTCGATGCGATAGCGGTGTAAAATCTCTTGGGCTTCGGCCAATGTGGTGCCAATGCGCGCCGTAATTAAGTGCTCCGTGGTCATATATTCTTGAATGGGGCGGCTGGCATCGGTGGAAAAACGCACATCGCGATTGGTCAGAATGCCCATCAATTTACCCGCGGCATCGGTGATCGGCACGCCGCTGATGTGATAACGATTCATCACGGCCTCCGCAGAGGCAAGCGTGGCGTCGGGCCGCAGCGTGATCGGGTCAACAATCATTCCGCTTTCGCTGCGTTTGACCTTGTCCACCTCTTCGGCCTGGGCTTCTATCGATAAATTGCGATGGATGACACCCAAGCCACCCTGGCGCGCCAACGCAATCGCCAATTCACTTTCGGTGACGGTATCCATCGCAGCACTCAGCACCGGGATCTGCAACGGCAAGCGTTCGTGCAAACGTACACGAATGTCGATTTCTGATGGCAATTTTTCTGTATAGCCAGGGACCAGTAGGACATCATCAAAGGTCAATGCTTCTTTCGCAAAGCGATCGGTCAGCTTGGGGACATTCCCATTCGTGACAATGTGTGATCGCTTCAACTCATGGGCAGTTACTGTCATAGCTTTGTCCTCCTGATCAAAAAGTCGGCGAGCATCGTCTGTGCTTTCATTGTACCATTTAGCACAATATCCACCAACAAAATAGCCTCGGCTATGCGCCGAGGCAGGTCGTAAAGCGATTGAAGTTATAGCAGGAGCCGGTAGACAGTCGACGGTAGATGGTGGATCAATTGACGCTATCTGCCGTCTACCGTCGACTGATTTACTTATTCCTGCGCGCCAGTTCGGCTTCTACATCGGCCCACTGCAAATTTTTGGCCGCCAACAAGACCAGGCTGTGATAGAAGAGATCCGCCATTTCATAAATGATGCGGTCATCCCCTTCGCCCTTAGCGGCTACAATCACTTCGATGGCCTCTTCGCCGATCTTTTTGACAATTTCATTCTCGCCGTTAGTAAAAAGTTGTGCTGTATACGAACCAGGCGGTAGGTTTTCTTTACGGCTCTGGATAGTCTCGAATAGGGATTGGAGTACGTTATTCATAAGGATGCGATTGGTCCGTAGCTAGATATTGGATAATTAAAATAGGAAAATTTAGCACATAAGGCTCTTACGCTCACACGCGGCTAAGCTTCGTCTGCTAGTTTTCTAAAGAAGCAACTAATTTCGCCCGTGTGACAAGCCGGGCCAGCGGGATCAACGAGCAGCAATAAAGTATCGCCGTCACAATCGATTGCTAATTCGATAAGCTTCTGGATATGACCACTGGTTGCGCCCTTATGCCAAAATTCTTGGCGGCTGCGACTCCAAAAAACCGCTTCGCCCAAATCAAGCGTGCGGCGCAAGCTCTCGGCATTCATCCACGCCATCATCACCACTTGGCGCGTCTTGGCATCCTGCACAATGGCAGGCACTAGCCCGGCGCTATCAAATTTTACCGTATCAAGCAGGGTTCCACGGTCGATTTGTTGGATCATACGCTGGGCGCCTCTTGGGGGCGAATTTCAAAATCAATGTTCGGCAAAGGCATCCGCACGGCCACGCCGGCTTCTATAAGATAATCCTTTACCTCCATGATGCTCAACTCCTTAAAATGGAAGAGACTAGCGGCCAAGGCCGCCGCCGCACCGCCCTCGGTCAACGCCGTAACAAAGTGATCAGCCTGACCCGCGCCACCGCTGGCAATCACAGGGATGTTGACGGCTGAACTGATGGCATAGGTCAATGCCACATCATAGCCTTCTTTCGTGCCATCGCCATCCATGGAGGTGAGCAAAATTTCACCAGCGCCGCGCCGCTCAGCCTCTTTGGCCCATTCGACGGCGTCCAAATTAGTGTTGATGCGCCCGCCGCTGACATAGACATCCCAGCCAGCACCGCGCGCCGCCTGATCTTGGCCTTGCCGCCGGCGGGCGTCAATCGCCACGACGATACACTGGCTGCCAAAGCGTTGGGCACCTTCACTGATCAATTGTGGGTTGCGCACCGCAGCGCTGTTGACACTAACTTTGTCAGCGCCAGCCAACAGCAGGGCGCGCATATCGTCCACCGTGCGAATGCCGCCGCCCACCGTGAACGGGATAAAGACCGTGTCAGCGACGCGACGCACAACGTCCAGCATGGTGCCCCGCACCTCGTGGGTGGCGGTAATGTCTAGAAAAACTAGTTCATCAGCCCCTTCGCGGTCATAAATCTGCGCCTGGGCGACTGGATCACCGGCATCGATCAAATCGACGAAATTGACGCCTTTGACCACGCGGCCATCTTTTACATCGAGGCAAGGAATGATCCGTTTAGCTAGCATGGATAATTAGCAAAGAATGATTGTAACTGTTCAAGTGTAGTGATACCCAGGTAAACAGGGAGTACGCCCCTGTATCCGTATTTACCTATCTACCTGTTTACACAAGGGCTGAACAGGTACGAATTGTTGATGATTGGCGAATCGACATTGGGTCAGATGCCCCGAAAGCACGATCGGCCAATCACTTATGCTTGCTGTAAATAGGCCAGCGCGGCGTCAAACGCTGGCAACTGTTCGGGCGAGGTTTCCGTCAGTAATTCCCAGGTTTCTTCAACGCTTTGCCAACGCGCCTCACAGTGGTTCTCATGCCCCAGCTGAATTTCGCTGGAACTAACTTGGGCTAAATAATAGACGATCGTGCGCTCAATTTCATAATGACGGATCGCCGCCGTGTATTTGAGCACCACTTGGCAATCCTCGTGGAATTTTTCCACCGCCAACCCGGTCTCTTCGTGGAACTCACGCAAAGCGCAAGCTTTATCCTGCTCACCAGCGAGCACACCGCCGCGCGGGAATTGCCACTGTTCAAAGAAAAGGTTAAAGAGCAACAGAAATTCCAAGCCGTTTGCCCCCTGCCGATAAGGGACAACGCCAGCACTGCGACGCGCCAGCGGTTGATGACCCACTGCAACCGCTGACGCCAAGTCTAAACTGCCCGTATAAAGCGCCTGGCCGACAATCACCCCTTCAACATTATAATGTTCATGGGCCTTTAATTGTTCAATATCGTGTAAACTGGCAGCCCCGCCGCTAGCAATGACGTGCAAGCCGGTAATATCACCCAAACGCGAAGTAGCCGCCACATTGACGCCAGCGAGGTTGCCGTTGCGATTACTATCGGTATAGATGACGCGCTTGACCCCCACTGCCTGCATGCGATGGCCCAATTCGACAGCGTTCACCCCGCTTTTAGACGGCCAGCCGCGGATCGCAATCAACCCGTCACGCGCATCCATGCCCACGACAATGCGTTGCGCACCCCATTGCGCTAAAGCAGCCTCGACCAGATCCGGGTTTTCAAGCGCTGCCGTGCCCAACACCACCCGCTCTGCGCCTAGTTCGAGCGCCAGGCGAATATCTTCCAGCGTGCGCAAACCGCCACCGAACTGAATTGGCACGCTGACTGAGCGCCGAATTTCGCGCAGGCGGCATAAATTAATTGGCACCTGACGCAACAGATCGGCTTCGGGTGTTTCCGGTTTCTCAGCGCCTGGTCGCTGAACCAGGATGTTGGATGGGCGGTATAACGTATCAAGTTGCGCCTGAGTTACGCCTAGCGCGCCGTCCAGGTTGACTACATGCAACCATTCTGCGCCTTGGCTCACCCAATAGCGCGCCATCTGCGCCGGATTGTCGCTAAAATCGGTTTCAGCTTTAGGATCACCATGCTGTAGGCGCGCACAACGGCCTTGGCGAAGCTGAATTGCTGGGTAAATAATCATAAGCAAACCAAATCTTGGATAAATAGTACAGCTATTACTAGCATGTCTATGCTTGACGTTTGGATCTACCAAACTCTACCACAAATCTACCCGCTATGAACGTAACGTCCCATCCGCGTTTGACGCAAAGATCAATCATGATTGCCTGCGAGGCGTCTAGACAAACAACAACACAAAATATTGCCGGCCATCATCCACGCGGAAGATGACCAGCAATTGGTTGAAAATCTTGCAAAATTGTTTTCGCTACAGGATCGACGATGGCTTGGGTCGCAAAGCTCAACTGTTGCCACGCAGCCAGCTCGACCGTCGGCCGGCCCAACAAATAGGCGCGGTAAAGGCTGAAGGTAAGGCCGTGTCCCACCAATGCGAGGGTTTTTCCGGAAAATTGCTGGCATAAATGATCAATACCAAGCAAAAAGCGCGCCAAAGCAGCACTGGCCGCTTCCCATTCGCCAGCCGGAGCATCTGGTTCTAAAAATGCCTGCCGCACTCGCGCCGTATAATCGACCACCCAACCTGGCCGCTGTAGTTCATCAAACCGCCCATCGATGATGACCGGCAAATCACGTTGCGCCAATACGAATTGCACCGTCAAACGTGTTTTGGGTTCGCAGCTGAGCACAATGCCGTCCACTTGTTGCCAAAAAGGCTGGTCTGCCAGCGTGCTCGCCTGTTGTAACCCAAGCTCGGATAGCTGCCACGCGGCGACATCCGTGCCAGGATCTTGCTGTGTATGCGCGTGCGTGATCAGATAAAGCCGCGTCATTTCAAAGCTTGATCGTCACTGGTTGATCCATAACCGTTTGCGTAGCCATGACCATTTGCATAAAATTAGCCAGGATGCGGAGGCCCACGGTATGACTTTTCTCGGGGTGGGGTTGAATGCCCCAGGCGTTGTGATAACGCATAATACTGGGGTAGTCGATGCCATAATCGGTGGTCGCTAATACTGCCGACGCGTTCGTCGCATCGCAATAATAACTGTGCGCAAAATAAGCATAGGTATTGTCGGGCACGCCATGCAACAAAGGGTCGGTCTGGCGTGGATGCAATTGATTCCAGCCAATCTGCGGCACGCGCAAGGTGTGCTGAGCGTTAGCAGGATCGGGCATGCGTTCCGGGAAACGGCGCACGCGCCCTGGGATAAAATGCAGCCCTTCATGTTGGCCCATCTCTTCGCTTTCATCAAAGAGCAATTGCATGCCGACACAAATCCCCAACAGTGGCAAACCAGCCTGCACCGCATCTTGCAGTGGTTGCTCAAAGCCCTGGGTGCGCAAATTGTTCACACTGTCGCCAAACGCCCCCTGCCCTGGCAGCACAACGGCGCGCCAACGGGTTAAATCCGTGGGCGCGTCGACAATATCAACCGGAATTTTCAGCGGCCCAGCCACGGCTTCAAAGGCTTTGTAGACGCTGCGTAGATTGCCTACGCCATAATCAATAATTGCGATCATAGACACCTACAATTTTATCGTAAAATTGCGCACGATGGCGGGGGGAAAACGTTTCTGCGCAATCGCCAATGTCAATTCTCGGATCCGGAATTCTGCCTGTTCTGCCTCCACCGGCGAGATCGCGCTGGAGGCCACAGCCTGATCAAATTCAGATTCTTGCAAGACAGTGACCCGTTCATCTGGTTTTAACCACAAAGCTAAAATCAGCGTGATCAAGCGCAAGGTTGAAACGCGGCGCTGGATTGGCATCCCAATTGGGGCATAGAAGCCTACCACCTGGCCGGTCTCATCAAAGTATTTTTCCACCATCAATTCATTTTCCATCAGCCAGAAACGAAACCAGACATAGCCCGGCCCGGCAATCACATGCTCGCCAAGCCGGCGCACAGGCGCTGTGGACGACCAGGTAGCTCGCTCCACCAGCATTTCACTAAACCATTCGGCGCGATAATCGATCATATAGGGAACCGTTTCCCAAGCGCCATTGGTAATAATTTCCGGAGAATTCATCCGCAGTTTACTGCTTCCGTGTAGTATGAAAAAGCATAAAATAGGGCAAGCCAACCAAGCCGAATGAATTCGGCGTCTGATATAGAAAACCGCGCCCTAAGGCGGGTGCCCATTTGGGCGCGAAACGGGTTCACACCTGGACTCAACGTGTTTCAACGCGTTTTGCATACCAGGCCGTGAATTCATTCATGGCTTAGTATGCCTTTTCAGGCCGAACCTAATATTTTCTCACAATCGACCGGTAGGCAACTGGCTCGCGATATTGAATTAACTGACGATCTTCGCGCACCTTGCGCACCTGATCCAGGTCAATCGTCGCGATGGCATAGCCTTCGATTGGCTCATCCAGCACGGTATAGACTTCCGCCGAGGGCCCCACGAGCATGCTGTCGCCGGAAAAACGCATGGTCGGCTCTTCGCCGATCCGATTGGCCGCCGCCATGAAGATTGAATTTTCACAGGCGCGACTGATCAGATGCGCGCGCCATGAGTCGGCGAATTGCTGCTCCCAATTAGCGCTTGTAACCACGAGTTCAGCGCCTTCGAGCGTCAAGCTACGCGCCACTTCGGGGAAGGCCAAATCGCTCCCGATCATTAAACCAAAGCGTCCCCACTCGGCTTCCACAGTCACAAAGCGAAAGCCATTGCGGTAAACCTGCCGTTCTTCACCCAAGAGATGCACCTTGCGATAATCTCCGGCAACGTCACCTTCTGGCCCCAAACAGACGACGCCGTTGTAGAGAATGCTTTCGACTTTTTCTTTAACCACCAGACCGAAGACAATATGCGTATTAAAATCGTTGGCGCGTTTGGCTAGATAGTTACTGGCATGGCCCGGCACTCGTTCGGCTAAATCGGTGGCGCGTAAACCCAATTCTGTGCCGGTGTAGCTTAGTTCAGGGAAAACGATCAAATCAGTCTTTTGTTCGCTGCAAATTTTCTCAACAAAGTCGCCCATTTTACGCAAATTTGCTTCCGGGTTGGCTAACGCAGGCGCCATCTGCACCAACGCAACGGTGATCTCTCTCGGCATACAATTCTCCTAACCTTTGGCTACGCACCAGTCCAGTTGATTACATGACACGGTTGTACCTGTTCAGCCCTTGTGCAAATAGGTAGATGCCCATCTGTAGATAGGTAAACACGGAGCACGCCCGTATATCCGTGTTTACCTATCTACCTGTTTACCTGCCTATCACTACGCCTGAACAGTTACATACGGTTAATGATTGCACAGTATAGCATAGCACAAAAGATTCACCATTTATTTCATTTTGCGTTCGTGCGTTACAATATAGATTACAGTGTGGACTGATTAGGATGGAATTAGCGGATGCGCTTCGTATGCATAGCATAGTGCGAACCATTCTTTCTGTCTAAAATATCTATCTAAAATATGTAGTTGTAGAGAATCACTTGGCTTAAGGCTCTGCTATAGCGCACGCTTTCTAAAGCGAAGCATCAGCGCTATAGATTGAGTAATCAAGGGAAACATTCATTAGGGAGAAATTGATGAGCTGGCTTAAAAAGGCTTGGGTTATCCTGCTGGTTGCAGCGGTCGTCGTTGCACTTGACAAATTGAGCAAAGATTGGGTGCGGCAAACGATTCCGCTGAACAGCTTTACGGTTCCCGTTCCTAGCCTCGGTGAATATGTAATTTTTGAACATGTGAACAATCACGGCGCAGCATTTGGCATTTTGCAAAATCAGGGCTATTTGTTTATCGGCATCGCGGTGATCGTGATCGTTGCCATTTTCATTTATGCCCGTTATTTGCCGCTTGACCAATGGTTTGTGCGCGTGCTGTTGGGCTTGCAACTAGGCGGCGCCGTTGGCAATGTGCTCGACCGCATTAACCAGGGTTTTGTCACCGATTTTGTCAAACTAGGCATCCCAGGTCTTTATTATTGGCCAAACTTCAACATCGCCGACAGCAGCATCGTCGTTGGTGTGGTTGCCTTGGGCGTCTACATCATGTGGGACGATTTACGTAAGCAGCGAGCAGGCCAGACTGAGCAACCTGTAGCGGAAAATGTGAACGCAGTAGGGCGGTGACCTGCTGTCCTATGATCCAGAGATCAGTAATCAAATCCGTTCCGATAACCAACCACTATGTCGATTGTAACTGTACCTGAACACGAAATTACCTTAACCGTTTCGCCCGAGGATGCGAATCAACGCCTAGACCGTTGGTTGGCGCTAGCGTTGCCTGAGCACAGCCGGAGTGAAATCCAAAGGTGGATCAAGGAAGGGCTTGTGCTGATCAACGGCGCAATGCCCAAGGCCAGCCATAAGGTGGAGGCGGGCCAAGTGCTTAGCGTGCGCCTGCCCGCGCAAAAGAGCGAAAGCGATCTCCAGGCCGAGGACATTCCGTTGTCGATCCTGTATGAGGATGATGATTTGCTCGTGATCGACAAACCGGCTGGATTGGTCGTGCATCCGTCGCCGGGCCATGCAGGCGGTACGTTGGTGAATGCCGTCCTGTATCACTGTCCACAGATCGAAGGCGTGGGCGGCGAACGGCGGCCTGGCATCGTCCACCGATTGGATAAAGAGACATCAGGGTTGATCCTCGTCGCCAAAAATGATCGGGCGCACCGAACTTTACAGGCGCAGTTCAAAGCGCGCACCGTGTTCAAAGAATATTTGGCGCTCGTCGAAGGGCATGTTGAACCAGCCCAAGCGCGCATTGTGGCCCCACTTGGCCGCCATCCCACCGACCGCTTGCGCCAGGCGATTTTACCCCCTGACAAAGGGCGCACCGCGGTCACTGAATATCGAGCGCTGGGCTACTATAGTACGCCCATTCACGACAGCAACGCCAGCGCCAATTTTACGCTGGTCAGTGTGATTCTGCACACCGGGCGTACACACCAGATTCGGGTTCATTTTGCCTGGCGTAAACATCCTGTGGTCGGCGATACGCTCTATGGGTATCACAAGCCACGGTTGCCGTTGGCGCGTCAGTTTCTCCACGCCCATCGCTTGCGCTTCCAATTGCCCAGCAGCGATGAAGAGGTAGAATTTGTTGCGCCGCTGCCCGTTGAATTACAGCAGATCATGGATACGTTGCAGCGATAAAATTGAGCAGCCGTGTGCAATGCACGCTTTAGGCGGTGAATGGCTTCGCTAAAGCCTATTTGATCCGCACTTGCGTCAACACGATATTGTCTTCGGCCATCCGATTAACATCCCAAACGATCGGAAGCAGTTGCAGTTCATCGGCTTGATCTTTTGCATAAACGACCAGCCGAATGTCGTAGATGCCGGGTGGCGTATTCACATCAATCACCAATGGATATTGCTCCTCGCTTTGTTGCCCCACACGCCAATGAATCGTCGGGATTGAAGGTGGGCGATCAAGCTGCGCGGCTTTATCGCCCACGGCGTTGATTACCTGCACCGAGATGGTGTAATCGGCTGGCAGCGGTGCGCGGCTTTGCCAATCTAGCGTCAAAGTCACCGTTTTTCCCGGCGAAACCGCGAGCTTGTTCAAGTGATAGGCGGTTAGGTGCAACCCTTGGCCAAAGCGTACATCAAGCGGGATTGCCGCCTGCCGTTGTAAGGCAATTACGCCAAAATGCGCGCTGCCTGGCAGCCGTTGACCGCTTGCCACGGCATAGACCCCAATCGCCAAGCTCAGTTGATCGGGCGTATAGGCCATCAGCGGCACAGGAATTTGATAATGTTCTTGCCAGGTCATGCCCGGTGTAAGCGCGGTGGTGGAAAACAAACCGCGGCCAGGAAAAATATTGCGCTGGGCCACGATGCGCTCACCTTCGCCAAGCACATGTAGATAGATGGCATACGGGGTAGCGGTGGGATTTTGCCCGGCCCAATAAAGCACCACCGAAAGCAGACCGCCCGGCTGAAGCGTCGTCTGGTCCAAGTCATACCCCAATAGACGCAGGTGATCGCCAAAATCGATTGGTAAGCGATGTTCGATCTGCTCGATCTGCGCGGCGGAGAGGGGGGCAGGAAATTGATAGGCCGGGGCAATCCACAGCGTAGGCGCGACCAAGCTGATGCCAGCCAGAAAAATACCAAGCACCCCCGCCAATTGCGGTTTTGTCGGCCACCCGGCTTTGACCGGCAGCCAAACGCTCACGCCCAGCAGCACGCCCACGGACAGCATGGAGATCGCAGGGAAAAGCAGGCGACCTTGCGAGGCCGGGGTCAATGAGGTCCAGCGCAACAAAGCCATTAGCACAGCCAACGGCCAAAATGCCATCAGCGCCACCGCCCACATCGAACGCGTCCAGCGCCAGACATAAAGTGGCTTATCAGTGCGCCTGATCCAGGTAACGAGTTGAAGCACCAGTCCACTGCCCGCGATAGCAAGTAACGTATTCAACACGCCATAGATCCAACGGGGCATGGGGACGTTGAACCAACCGAAAATGCCCCAATAACTGCGCAGCAAAGCGGGCAACTCCTGCCAGAGATCAGGTGGATACACACGGCGACTCACTACGGCCAGAAAACTATTCAGCCCTAACAGATCGCCATACAGCCAAACGTTGCGTGCATACCACCAACCAGCCACGGCCACCACAGGCACGGTCCAAGCTAAGCAAACTTTCGCCAAAGTCAAACTTGCTTGACGGCTTGCGCGACGAAAGTGGGCGGACGGATCGCCCAAAAATGCCGTTTGACAAGTGACCAACAATGCGGTAGCCACGGCAAATGGCAGCAAGGCCAGCGCACTTTCCTTGGTCAACACTGCGCAACCGAGCGTAAAACCCAGCCCAACAAAAGCGCGCAAACGCGGCTGCGTTGTTTTAATCAGCCGCACCATCTGTAAAAGCGCCAGGATACAGAGCGGAATCAGCAAGGCATCATTGTTGACGGCCGCGCTGACGAAGATAAACATGGGTGTAAACGCGTGAATGGCCGCGGCTCCGTTGGCCAACCAGGGTTGATGGGGCCAGAGCTCGCGCACGAGCAGCCAGGTTAGATAAATGGCGCAGGATCCGTAAAAAACAGCCAATAGGCGCACCAGATGGACGGCAAGCACCGTGCCATGCCACGGCCAACGCTCCCGCAAACGCGAGTGGATTGCCGCATTGACATTGCTGCCATCCGGATGAACTTCACCTAAGGCGGCGTAGGGATTGGGCTGGTAAATGACAGAAAAATCAGCCGGCTTGACCAACGCCACCACGAGCGCGCCCAGCCAATAGGCCAAAGGGGGTTGGCTGCCCTCTTGCAGCCAGGGCCCGCGACTCGCGGTGAGCGCGGGCGGCTGCACAGGCAATGTCCAGTGCCTAGCAATATGCTCGACTAGTGGGTAGTGATAGAGTTCGTCAGGCGCCTCGAAGAGCGGAGTAGTAATGCTATAGGTTGCGCCTAACAGGATAAAACCGAGCAAGATCGCATAGAACCAAATCTTGTCAGGCAACGCTGGCATTTTCATCGATAAGCTAAATGAGAATAGGATAAGTAAAGGAAAGCAACGTTCCAGCATGCAGACTAATTACTGCTATACTGACTTTTATTGTGTGTCATGCGACTGGTTATGTATACGACTTTCATCTTGTCATGTTTACCTGGCGAAAGTATGCCATGAGTATCAACCAAACCCCAAACCAATTTGTAAGACAAGTCCCGCAGGGTCTACTGCGCCAGTGGCCCGATCAAGCGTTGAAACGCCTACGCCATTGGCTGAGCATCGTTGCTAAGCTCTTGCTGGTGTTGCTGCTGAGTGGCGGGGGTGCGATTAGCGCAGAAGACCACCTACAACAGAAGCTATCGATGCAGGTGGCGGGTTGGCAGTTCAATTTGCTGACGTGGGAAATGCATGCGCTGCGCGAGAAAATCGGGGCAGATATGACGCATCCAGCCCGCGCCTTAACGCTAACAGTAGCCATGCAAAACGTTCATGATTATCTAGCACGGGCCAGCCAGATCGTTGATCTAGAAAACCAAATCAACAAAATCTACAGCGCTAATCATCATCAGGTGACAGATAAAACGAATCGTTTGCAGCAACAAGTGGATCAACTACGCCAACAACAAAACACCATTCGTCCTACCGTCGAGCAGATCATTCAAAACCAGATTGGCGATGAGTTAGTCAAGGCCAAGCTCCAGTTGTATGGCATGCCCATGCCACCTGTGCAGTTTACTTTTGTCGAACCGCCCAAGAAGCTGATCGTCAGTCCACGCCACCGCATTGAAATCTACTATGGCGAGATGGTCAACGCAGAAATGCCGCTGACGGCGATCCAAAAGGCCGAACAAACCATCCGTCAGCAGCAAAATTTTAGCGCTTACGTTACGAATATTGGCGGGTTGGGCGCTTTTCCAACGATGGTCGTTGACCGGGCGAGCCTGGACTGGATTCTGAGCACCGTTGCCCATGAATGGACGCATAATTATCTCGCCGTTTTTCCGCTCGGCTTGAGCTATTTTTCCAGCCCAGATATGACCACAATCAATGAAACAGTGGCTGAGATCGTGGGCAACGAAGTCGGTCGCCAGACGCTACAAGCGTTCTATCCAGCGCTAGCAACGCTGGTTGAAGCAGCGGCGCCAAACGGCGCCACCGAGGCCAGCCAGCCAGCCGTAGAGCAGCCACCGGCTTTTGATTTCGACACCGAAATGCGTACGACAAGGCTGATGGTTGACCAATGGCTTGCTGAAGGGAAAGTCGATGAGGCCGAAAAATATATGGAGGCGCGCCGCTTGATCTTTGTCCAGCATGGCTATCCGTTGCGTGTGCTCAATCAAGCCTATTTCGCCTTTAACGGCAGCTATGGCACCAGCCCATCCAGCACGAGCCCGCTTGGGCCCAAGCTGTTTCTCCTGCGCCATCTGACGCCAGATTTGAAGACATTTTTGACAACCGTGCGTGAGATTAAGCAACCAGAAGATTTAGACAGTGCACTAGCCCACTGGAACAAGCATGGCATTCAAAACTAGCGCAGACAAAAGAGTAATGGAACGCAAACAAAAAATTACTTTACAAATCGTTTAATCTCTGGTAGAATAACCAGTGTATTAATACGGGGATGTACGGTTTCGACGGGGCAGGCTGTTTTTTAACTGCAGGTCGTAGAGCGTCGACTACGCTAAAAAGGCGCAAATCCTATAAATGCCAAAAACACAGGCAAACTCTTCAACTTCGGCTTCGCTAACGCTGCTTCCGCTGCGGTGGCCGCCTAATTGAAGAAACTGATCCTCTAACCCAGGATCACGGTCCGTTTTGATGCTGCTCTCAGGCCAAGCGATGACCGACATATACTGTTGAGCTGCGGTGGCTAGACGCCGATAGGGCCACCTAAGACACTTCGGCTAGCGGGGCAAGTGAATCCTGTCACACGGAGTCCGCCCGGCGAAACAACAAATGGGTGACTATGCCTGTAGATGTTACTGGACGAATGTTTCGGACGCGGGTTCAATTCCCGCCATCTCCACCTGATAAAAGGGTCTGGAAAACTTTCCAGACCCTTTTGTTACTAAAAAGACCAGCACTCACACGAGTGCTGGTCTTTTTAGAGCCTGAATATTCAAACAGGCTCTTACCTAGCTTTTCCCCTCTGGTCGTCAAAAGAATGGTATAACGCGCTGCGTGAGTGACCAGAGAGGACGGGTCGGTTAATTATCAAACAGCCTCTTAGTAACAAAAGGTAACGATTTAGGCACCCCGGCTGATCCATGTGATCACGGCGAAAGCCAAATCTTTCGACGGCGGCTCAGGCACCTTCTATTGTCTACATGCCAATTCCACCAGTGGGCCTTATATTGTCCGCATTAATGGCTTGAAGCAAGGGAATTCCGATTGGCGATCGGTTTGCTTTTGCGTAAATCGACCGCTAGGGCTTCAAAAGATTTATCGGCTATAAAGTGGGCGCTGTGGCGCGCTACAACCTGTTGCGAACGGCTAGAGGTAACGCAGGCGGCGAGAATCAACGAGGCAGAAAATAAACTAATTA
>JBBREZ010000017.1:0-29497 GCA_038225095.1 Caldilineales bacterium | reverse complement strand
CTTTTAGGCGCAATCAAAGAATAAAGTATCCAGTAGGTGCGTGCTTTTAGCCGCACGTTCTGCGTATACCCCAATTGTGCGGCTAAAAGCACGCACCTACGAATGATTTTGTTCGGCAAACACTGGCTACTTATTTCATTGAAATGGCCTTAGCCAAATTGCCGCTGCGCATTTGGCCAAAAATTACCGTTACTCAGCGCACTTTCTACCTTCTATCCGAAACGTCCCGTAATGTAATCTTCTGTACGTTGGTCTTTTGGAGTGGTAAACAGACCTTTAGTAGGACCATATTCAACCAAATGCCCGGCGCGTTGTTCATCAATCATAAAAAAGGCAGTGAAGTCCGAAACGCGCGCCGCCTGTTGCATGCTGTGCGTTACAATAATGATCGTGTAGTTGGAGGCAAGTTCGCGCATCAAATCCTCAACCTTTAAGGTTGCAATCGGATCTAGCGCCGAACAAGGCTCGTCCATCAAAATAATTTCTGGTTGCGTCGCAATCGTGCGCGCAATACACAAACGCTGCTGTTGGCCGCCCGACAGCCCTAAAGCACTTTGGTCCAATTTTTCTTTCACATCGTCCCACAGGGCAGCCTGGTGCAGCGATTTCTCGACTAACGCATCCATATTGCCTTTGAAACCGTTGATGCGGGCGCCCCAGGCGATGTTGTCATAAATTGATTTAGGAAAAGGGTTCGGCTTCTGAAAAACCATTCCAATCCGCCGACGCACTTCAACCGGGTCAACCTGGGGCGCATAAATATTATGGTTTTGAAATAAAACTTCACCTTCGCTATGCGCGATGGACACCAGATCGTTCATCCGGTTAAACGCGCGCAAAACCGTGCTCTTACCGCAGCCAGAAGGGCCAATCATAGCAGTAATTTTACGGGTTGGAACCGACAAGTTCAGATCGCGCACCGCCCGAAACTTGCCGTAATAAATATTTAGATTTTTTGCTTCGATGGCTGCATGTTCGTTCGTTGGACTTTGCATTTCGGCCTGTCTGGTGCTTTGGGTTGCAAGAGCCATAGATAAAAAATCTCCCACAAATTTACATCATTTGAAAAGCGGGTACTGCTCTAGCCGAACCGGCCGGTGATATAGTCTTCCGTACGTTTATCATGCGGTTTGGTAAAAATTTGTTTTGTAAGGCCATATTCTGCCAGGGTGCCAGCTCGATTTTCATTGATCGTGAAAAAAGCCGTAAAGTCCGACACGCGTGAAGCCTGCTCCATATTATGGGTGACGATTAGGATCGTATAATCTTGGGACAACTCGCGGATCAAATCCTCTATCTTTAACGTGGCAATTGGATCCAGTGCGGCGCACGGTTCATCCATTAAAAGCACAGCTGGTTCCACGGCAATTGCACGGGCAATACACAAACGCTGCTGTTGACCACCGGAAAGGGCTAAACCAGACTCGTCCAGTTTATCATGTACTTCCTTCCAGAGCGCCGCTGCGCGCAGTGCCCGCTCTACGCGATCCGCAATTTCACTTTTAGGGACATGCTGCGCCGCTAAGCGCATGCCGTAAGCAACATTATCAAAAATCGAGAGCGGAAACGGTGCAGGCTGTTGAAAAATCATGCCAATCCGTTTGCGCAAGTTAGTTACATCAGTCAAGGCATTAATATCTTGACCTTCAAACAACAATTGACCTGTGCTCGATGCCCCCGGTGTGCGATCATGCATGCGATTGACTGCGCGCAAGAAAGTCGATTTTCCACAGCCAGACGACCCAATAAACGCGCTGATCTTACGCCGAGGCACAACCAGGTTGATGTCGTTAAGCGCTTTGAAACTACCGTAATTGTAGTAAAAATTGAAGTTACGTGCTTCGATCTCAGGCGGCAAATTACTGTTAGTCGCTGGGTAAGGAGGCGTACCAGCCGCCACATTATAGTTTTGTTGAAGTTGCATCATAGTTTTTATTCTGTAGAAGCTAGAAAAGTTCAAATTTGTTTAAAACAACAGCGTAATCGTTTTGGCATAATCATCGTTACTGAGAAATCGCGATTATCCGGCACTGGCGCGCCGCACTGACTACCTGTCCCCGCGCTGATTCTTTTGCAAGCGCTGCGAGAGATAGGCTGCACCAATGTTGACCGCCAGTACAATTAACAACAAAACCGCTGCTGTGCCATCAGCCACCGCTTGTGCATCCTTTAAGCCAGGCACGCCAACAATCTTGAGCACCCAAATATGTACAGCTAAGGTTTCGCCCGTCTGGAAAGGATTGAGGCTGTATTGCGCATTCGGTGAAATCGTTGTCCCAGTGGTCAAAATCAAGGGAGCAGTCTCGCCGATAATGCGGCCACCGGTCAGGACAATTGCTGTGATGATGCTTGGCAGCGCCGCTGGCAAAATAATTTTGCGAATGGTTTCCCATTGTGTGCCGGCTAAGGCCAAACTTGCTTCCCGATAGGTATTCGGCACAGCCCGCAGCGCATCTTCCGCAATCCGTACCATCAGCGGTAGATTGAGCAGCGTCAACGTCAACGCGCCACTCAACACGCTATAGCCTAACCCCATGATCGTGAGAAAGACGATCGCACCAAAGATACCAAAAACGATTGAAGGTACCGAGGCCAGCGTTTCCGTGCTAAAACGGATCGCAGTCGTCAAGCGGCCGGGTTTGGCATATTCTGCCAAGTAGATCGCTGCCCCTACGCCCAATGGCGTCGTGAACAGCAACGAGAGGAACAAAATGTAAATCGAGACAAAAATCTGTGGCCCAATCCCACCGCCGACTTCGGTAAACGTCCCAGCCGTAGTTAGAAATTTCCAACTAATGGTCGATAGGCCTTTATATAACAAAATACTGATTACGCTAAGCAATACCAGCACTAATAACAAGGCAGCGAGGCTCATCAGCGCAGTAGCAAGGCGATCGATCATTTTATGACGCTGTAATGTCCGCTTGCTATCCTGCGGGTTGCTCTCGAGCCACCGCTTAGAGCTTTCCAAAAGCGTGTTATTCATCGTTTATCTCCTGACGCCTGCACCACCAGTGGTCAGGCGGACGGTGGCGATCAAGGCAAATGTGATCAGTAAAAGCAAAAAACCGACCATAATCAGGGCCGCTCGATGTTCTGGGCTAGTCGCTTCGGGCAACTGGGTGACAATGGCAGCGGGCATGGTCGTGGCGCCGATGATAAAGCTCTTCGGAATCCGCGCAGTAATATTGCCAATCACCATTTGCACGGCCATGGTCTCGCCGATCGCGCGCCCCATGCCCAAAATCACGGCGGTCAAAATGCCTGGACGCGCCGCAGGTAAGAGTACACCCCAGATCATCTGCCAACGGGTAGCGCCGAGTCCCCAAGCGCCTTCACGTAATGTTTTAGGCAAAGCGCGCAGCGTGTCTTCCGTAATCGCAACCATAGTCGGTTGGGTCATAAAGACCAACACAATCGACGCCGCCAAAATTCCTTTGCCCAACCCGGTGTGAAACGATTCACGCACCCAAGGCACAACAATGACCAACCCTAGCAAGCCATAGATGACCGAAGGCAAAGAGGCAAAAAGCTCAACCGTCGTCCGCATCACCCGGCGAACGGGGGGAGAGGCCACTTCAACCATAAAAATAGCTACCATAATGGCGAGGGGTGCGCTAATGACTAGGGTAATCAAGGCCGTAGCCAACGACCCAAACAGCAATGGCAAAACGCCATAGGTCTCTGTATTCTGATCCCAGGTCATGCCCGTAAAAAATTCGAGTGGGTTCATGTAGCTGAACACGCGCAGGCCCTGGCTACCCACAAAGATCATCAGGGCAAGGCTGGCCAAGACGAGAATGGCGGCTGCCGTAAAAAAAACGGATTGGATGAGAATAGCTTTCTTTAACACCATAAGATTTTTTGTCAGTTGAATCAGGCAACGCACCGAACCAAGCGTTTGCCAATGGGCGGTTAATGCAAACTAATTTGAGCTTCGAGCTACATTTGAGTTTTAGACAAAAGCATGAGCAACAGGCTTTAGAAGTTTGTTGCTCATGCTTTTTATGTTTTGCTGATCTGCTAGCGTGTGGACAACCATGTTGAATGTCGAGCAGTTTATCGGTTGGCACACTTCCACGGATAAGGCATTGGCTTGCTATGCCAATTTACTTGGTGACTGGTACGAAACCGAGTTTGCTAAAGGCGTCACTGTTCTGCCATGCGTCGCTCGTCACAAAGGCCAAGAACGCCTTTGCCAATGCATTCGGCTCGCCTTTGGTAATTGCATAGCCAGGGCCACCAATCAACCACTTGCCACTCTGGATGTCTTCTTTGTTCGGTGCGATCCCGTCAATCGAGAAAGCCATGATATTGGCGTTGGTCAGATAGGCGAAGCCCAGGTAGGAAACAGAGCCCGGTGTCTGGCTCACGGTCTGGAGGACGGTTTCACTGTTGTCTTCTTCGGAAGCGCCTGTAGCAAACTTTGTATCATCGCCAGCGAAAAGAAACTTTGCCATATTAGAACGGGTGCCCGAACCCTTGGCCCGGTTAATCAGGACGATTTCTTTATCATCGCCACCAACGTCTTTCCAGTTGGTCGTCTTACCTGTGAAGATATCGATCAGTTGTTGCTTGGTCAGATTGGTCGTCTTGCCAGGGCCTTGCTTGTTGGCCACAGGAGCAAATGCTTGAATAGCGACTGCGGTTTCTACAGCACTGGCACACTTGAAGTCGGTTTTTTCCTTATCGGAAAGCTTAACATCGCTGTCGCCAATATCAATCTGTCCACCGCAAACTTGAGAACGGCCAGCGCCAGAACCGCCACCGGTCACCGTAATCTGGAGGTTCGGGTTCGATGATTGAAATTGATTGGCGGCAGCCTGCATCATGGGCAATAAAGCCGAAGAACCCGCAATGGTCAGCTTGCCACTTAGATTGGCGCCACCAGCGGTTGCACTGGTCATGGCTGTGGCAGCCGTCATGGCCTGGGTGGCCGTCATCGTTGTTGTGGTCGTTACTGCCTGGCTAGCAGCCGGCTGCGTAGCCGTAGCGGCCGTCTGGGGGGCAGGTGCTGCAGCAGGGGCACAAGCCGTCAACGCTAAAGTCAAAATCAAGCAAACAGACCCAATAATTCGACGCATTTTTAATCACTCCTCTTTTAATTGGTATTAATTAGTAGTTTAATTTACCAAAGAAATTTTGGCGCAACAGTGTTAACAATGACCAATACTTTGTTTAACAAGACGGCAAATGTTTGTAAATATTTAATTAAAGATGTTTAAAGTCCAACGTTTGTTCTGAGCAAAGTGCGAGTTCGGTCCAAGCGATTGCTCGGGTGAACGTTTCGTTATCGACCTGGCGTTTTTCTCTGCTCTACTCGCAAGAACGCAGGCTGAATAACCAACCAGCGACGCGAGCAAAATCAGGATAACAAATATCGCCAAGACTAACTGAAAGATCGTCATAAAGTTTCTTCCAATGTATGAATAATACGCTTTTGCTTAGACTAATCTTCAACAAAATTGTCAATAACTACGCACAAAGGTGAAGTGTTTGAGCGCGCCGCAACCTTTGCCCTAGTAGGAAGAGCATAGCTTCACGTCCAACGAAGGACTACCTTGTCAGGCGGTTCAACGATAACGCAACATGCTCGCTACGTAAGGCAAGTATAAATGGCGCGAATTAACAATAATTTTTGGATCTTTAAGCCTATGTGAGCGATTTGTAAAAGCTTAGTTAACAGTGGTAAAGGTGCGAGGAAAGACAAGTAGAAGGAAGATCCTGACTTTTATCTTCCTTCTACCGAGGATTAGCCTACGATGGGCAGTGAAAAATAGAAACTGCTGCCACGGCCAGCCACACTCTCGACCCAGATGCGGCCGCCATGTGCTTGCACAATATGCTTAGCGATCGCCAACCCTAGCCCCGTGCCGCCCGTGGTGCGGTCGCCATTACGGGCGCTTGGCCTAGCGCCAGAGCGGGCGCGATCAGCTTTATAAAAGCGCTCAAAAATACGCGCTAAGTCATCGGTGGCAATGCCCATACCAGAATCTTTAATGCGAATGATCACCGAATCCGTATCCGTATCAGTTTGAGCCGTGATCCCAATCGACCCCCCAGCCGGTGTAAACTTGATGGCGTTGTGCACTAAATTCGTGACTACTTGCTGAATTCGATCCGCATCGACCATTAAATTCGGCAAATTAGCAGTCAGGTCAATCGTGAGCGCAATTTTAGCACGTTCCGCTTGGACGCTTAATCGTTCGGCCGCTGGCGCGATGGCCTGCATCACGGGCGTGGGTCGTAGCACCAGCGGTACTTTGCCAGATTCAATCCGTGCTAGTTCCAACAATTCTTGCACCATCTGGGTCAAAGCATCAACTTCTACCTCCATCCGCAGCAAAAAGCGTTGGGCGGCGGGTGGGTCTTGCAGCGCGCCATCGTTTAAAGTATCGACCAGCGCACGCAAGGAAGCGAGCGGAGTCCGTAATTCATGTGAGATGTTGCTGACAAAGTCTTGGCGTACGGTTTGCAATTGATGCAGGCGTGTTAGATCTTGGATAATGACCAGATGGCCGCGTTCGCCAGTCGTTGGGCCGCCACTTTTAAACAATGGTGTCACGACCACGCGAATAAAGCGATCGCCTTCTAGCTCTACAGTTGCGAATTCCTCTTGTCCGCTGTGTTGGCAACGATTCCATACCTCCACAATTCGGTGGTCACGCACAACCTGCACAAAAGTGCGAAGCGTTTCGCCAGGTTCAGGAATTTGCAAAATCCGTGCGGTAGCGGGGTTGAGCAGACGTACGCGCCCATGTTTGTTCAAAATGAGCACGCCATCACTCATTACATTCAGGACAGTGTTCAAGCGATCTTTCTCGTGGGCGCGCTTACCCATTTGCTTTTGCAACCGATTGGCCATCAGGTTAAACGCCCGAGCAAGTTGACCGATTTCGCCGCTGCTAAACGAAAGGATGCGCGCGTTCAGATCGCCATGCGCAATGCGCTCGACTAGTTCTGTCAAATGGCGCACCGTGTAGGCGGCTCGCTCGGCTTGAAAGACCACTAAGCCAATAATTGATAATGTCGCAATGAGAGTAGACCAAAAAATTCCGTTGAGGAATCGATTGAGGCCAGCTTCCAAGTAATTGAGGGGAAAGGCCCAACGCACCAAGCCCACTTGACCATTTTGCAAATGGACGGCAAATGCTACGAAGAAGGCACGGCCATGCAGCGCCAAGTCATTGCGAATGCTGCGTCCCTGGCCCGTATCTAGGGCATCGCGCACTTCGGGCAATGCGCTCAAATTTTCAAGTTGCTGGGCATCAACCTGCGAATCTGCGATTACTGTACCATTAGCCAGAATTGCCGTTGCCTGTCCACCAAGCAACGTAGACCACTGCTTTAGCAACGCCACTAACGAAGGTTGGCCCTGCGCCCAAGCCGTTGTCAATGCAGGGTTGGCAGCAGTTAAGCGGGCTTGCTCAGCAAATTGTTCAACACTATTGCTCGTATAGATTGAATTCGCTTGGCTAGAGAGAAATAAAGTTAACGCGACCATTACCAATAAAATAGCAACAGCATAGGTGAATGCGGTACGCCAACGAAAACGTAGTGAGAAAAACATTTTGAGCAGGCGCACCTCTGACCAAAAAGGCAAACTTATGCGAGAAATTTCCATGTTATACCCCGATTTTGCCCAAGGATTCTAGCTTTATCCACATAATACGAAAACCTAACGTATGAAAATGGGAGCAGCAAGCTACGCTCCCTACTGTAATCGACAATTCGATTACCCTGCTTGTCATGCTTGACTAACAATATACGAAGCAAATTAATGCCATACTTGCCTGTAAATGCAACTTGATTTTACGAAGGTATTGCTATTGATTAGTTCTACCACTGGGGGGATATGGGTGGATTGTTCAAATCTTTCTGGATAACAGGCAAGGCTTTAACTTATCTTATGTTAACTAAAATTTAATCAGTTATTATCAATAAATTCCTGTAAACAAATCTGTAAATTTATTATTTATCATACAGTGCTATAGTTTAACAAGTCTGTAGCAAAACACAATAACGAATCTATAACCTTTAGATATAGATTCAGATACACATTCATCTGCTATAGAATATACGCTAAAAATTACGACCTATGGAATTTTTGATTTTGCTAGTCGTAAGCTAGTGAGCATGCAGTAAGTTCTCTATCTTTTGGCTAGCTTCATTGTAACTCATGGTAACAGTATAACTGTACAACATGAATTCGGAATTAAATAAAGACCAGCCAAAAGCAAGGTCATAGATTGGGCGTTCCTGATACGAGCTATTAACTTGCGCTAATAATGACAAATAACATGAGCGCTCATCAGCGAGGGATCACGGTTTGGGCCATGTGGGCCTATCAATGAGCTGTTAAATTGCGAAGAGTAGAAAGCGATTAAGAATAAATAATCCTGTTGCTAACAAGCGTTCTCTGTGCCATCCTCAGCCCTCAAAACGATAGCCAGTGCCACGCACGGTGACCAGACGGGTTGGATTGGCTGGGTCCACCTCAATCTTTTCACGCAACCAACGCATATGAACATCTACCGTGCGACTGCCACCGTCATAATCCCAGCCCCATACACGTTCTAGAATTAAATCACGGCTCATCACAATACCACGGTTGCGCGCCAAAAAGACAAGCAGATCAAATTCTTTGGGCTTCAAATGGAATACATTACCCTTATACGACACTTCGCGCCGGCTTAGATCGATGATTAGATCGTCAAAGATCAGCCGTTCGACAGGGAATTCCGAGGGCGGATTTTCATTGTTGCTTACTGTCATTTCTTCGCGCACCAAACGCACCCGGCGCAATAACGCCTTTACGCGCGCCATCAACTCGCGCATGCTAAATGGCTTGGTCATGTAATCATCGGCGCCTACTTCCAAACCAACTACTTTGTCCACCTCTTCAACCCGTGCGGTCAACATGATAATTGGCGCATTTGTCTCTTGGCGCAAGATGCGACAAACTTCAAAACCATCCAGACCCGGCAACATAATATCCAATATTACCAAATCGGGGAGCACTTGGCGGGCTATTTCGAGCGCAGTGAGGCCATCGCTGGCAACGCTAACCGTATAACCTTGGCGCATTAAATTATATTCTAGTGTATCAACCAAGGCCGGTTCATCTTCAATAACAAGAATTTTGGGGTTCACGTTCAATTGTGTTCCTTTATCATCAGACTGAGCAAACATTACGACGCTATGAGTATCCATAAGAACCCCTTACCACGCAAGTTTATTATCCAAACAAATAGCAATATGTATGTTGCCCCACTAAGCACACCTATTGCTAGGCATAAAATAGACTACACAAGCAAAATTATCTGTACTTCTTATCCACTAAATTACCCATCCTACACTGGTAACTGCGCAATACGCGTAATTTAGTCTACAGTATGTTTTACAATCATTAACATGATTATGAAGACATGTCAACAGTTTGTTGTGCTTTTGTTAAATTTTGGTTTAACAAAAGTGTGTAATTTATTTAAGGTAAATAAATTACACACTTTTTGTATTATAGCAATGACAAGAAAAGCTTTTTCAGAGGCCTGAGTGCGCTGCTGTTGGGCGGTTCATTTCGCCATGACTGGCTGTTCGAACCGCCGTAAGACAGTTCTGCCACCCGGTTTAGTCGGGGCACAATGCACTAAGCCAAAATAGCGCAAAATTTGGCCTTTTAAATAACTGGCGATGTAGTAGCCAGGCCGTGGCAAGACGGTGGTGGTGGTAAGCCGTTGTTGGAGCGCGGTACGCAGGTGAGTAGCCTTATGACCAGGAAAGCGGGTAACGGCCAAACCGACCATCCACGGCATGTGGGCGTCGCTGTTGCCCACATTGGCTAAGGCCAAATTCATGTTCATAGCCAAAGCAAGTTTATTCAACCGTAAATCAGGCAAACTCGCATTATAGGTTTCTAGGCCAAGCAAAGTTTGCGCAATGCCCGGTTGGCACAAGGCCTGCCGGATGGCGGCTTCACTTAAACACCAGGACCAACGGCCACCAGGGTGAGCCGCAATGCAAACGCCATCTTGTTCCGCAACCCGTTGCACAGTTTCCACGAGGGGTAAATTAGGTGGAATCAATTTTTTAACAAAAAGCGCCAAGACATGCCCCTCAGCAGTCGAAATTTCGATACCTGGGATCACCTCAAGGTTATAGCGTTGCGCTAGTTCTAGGGCTTCCAGCGCGCCGTCAATTTCATCATGATCGGTGATAGCGATCACATCGAGATCCGTGTGATGAACGATGTGTTCCAACATAACAGCGACAGTGGCCGTACCATCATAGCTATAACTTGTATGAATATGTAGATCGGCCTTGCCGGTTTTATGGGTCACAATTGGCAATTTTGCTCCGGATGGTGGGTAGGAAGCCACGGGCGCGGGTATACCCGTGGCAGGATGCGTCATTTTCGCTTGAATCTGCGCGGCCATAAGTAACTCCTTACAGAGAAAACATTTAAACTTCATACAAGGCGGAGGCAGCATGCTCTAATGCGACCTCCTCGTTTATCTGTCTTTAATTTGTTTTCTCGATTAGCATAAAGGCGATTATCAATGCGTGCCAGACCTCAGGAGCATACAACAGTTAATTTATGAGCGCTTATACAAGAGGTTAGAAGATAAACAACAGTTTGTTAGCAGTTAGGTTGTTGGGTTAATAGTGGATTAATAACCGGATAGGGAGCAGTCAACAGGCTGCAGGAGCGGCGCCAAAGAAAATAACCTGCGCTTCTAATTCTGAAATCTGCAAAACCCTGGTACTATACTTGGTAATTAGCCTGTGCGATTCACCATCTTAAGGGGAATACGATTTATGCAAAAATTTTCCATCAAACCTGGCTCAATCTTCACGCTCCTTGTCGCTGGATTACTTAGCCTATGCCTGTTTGCCTTATGGGCTGCGGACAGCCCCGTCTTTGCCGCGCAGGCGACAATTGATGAGGCGCAAGCTGGACAAGCCGCCAACGAGACCATCTATGTCATACAGCGCGGTGACACACTCTATTCGTTGGCGCACCGTTTTGGCACAACGGTTGACGCGTTGATGCGGCTTAATAACATCAGCAATTCGAATCAAATTTACGTGGGGCAACGCTTGCGTGTTCCCAATGCAGCAACGCCAGCCACACCAACACTTTCTGCTGCGACACCAACCCCTTCTGCCGCGACGCCAACCCCAAGTTCAACCAATATCTGGACGGCGCCGGCCAACGCGATCGAAGTTTTTTCACCCGTTCAAACAGGCATCTATCACAGCCCCATCGAGGTAATCGGCTTCTCACGCACCTTTGAAGGTAATGTCAATCTGCGTTTGAAAGATGCAAAGGGAACAATCCTGGCGCAACGCAATGCCACCGGCGGCTCCGTCGATAGCTTTGCTTTCTTCCACACTTATCTACGCTTTGTGATCGCAACCCCGATCGCCGCTACCCTGGATATTTTTGAGAGCAGCGCAAAAGACGGCAGCGAAATCCATAAAGTAAGCATTCCCCTGATGTTGCAGCCAGGCCAACGCGTGGTGGACATCGATTCACCCACGGTGGGCGCCAGGGTCTGCAACCCACTGGTCATTAGCGGTTACTCGAACACATTTGAGGCAACCGTCAACGTAACCTTACACCAACGTGACAAAACAGCGCTTGCCCAAGGCAGCGCCCAAGGCGGTAATTTAGGCATCTATGCCAACTTTACCGCTAGTTTCAATCATCCAGTCAATGCACCCCAACCGCGGCTGGTCAGTGCCTATGAAAGTGATGCGGCTGGTCGTGGGCTAATTGATCAGACGGTGGTGCCAGTGACGCTCTATCCGAAGGGCAGCGGCCAGTGCCCATAAAATAGGCGGCGATCAAAAGAAAGGACGCCTTGCGTTGCTAATAAATCAGCCCAAAGCGTCCCTATTTATTTTGCGCAGAAAGGCATGCTGCGCACAGTTAGCACGGATAAATTACAGAGGGTCTACAAAGGGAATCGACAATTCAACAATCAGGCCTTGGCTATCTTCGCGGTTAAGCAGTTGACAACCGCCGCCGACTTCCCATACTAACCCGGCTACCATCGACAGACCAAGCCCCATACCCGGAATTTCTCCGGTAAAGTATTTTTCTACTTGATAATAAGGGGCCCAGACTCTGGAAATTTGGCCCGGCGACAACGTCACGCCGTCATCGATCACTTTCAAGTTAATCGCGCTCTTTGCTTCAATGGTCACGACGACTTCCACGCGGGGTGACTGGGTGGGATGAAATTTCTTTGCATTCTCCAGCAGTTCCCAAAGAATACAATCCATGGCCCGCGCAGAAAGCTTCAATGAAGTATTATCAACAATATTGCCCGAGATCGTTAGATGGTCTAAGGCCAAATCGTGGCTAATGCGCTTAATCACGGCCGGTAGTTCGCTCACCCGTAAGCCTTCTGTGGCATAGCCTGCGGCCGCTGGCTTTAAATATTGTAATATGTCATGAATGGAATTACTGAGCCGCTGGACGCCGTTAATGGCTAAGCCAGCCAATTCGCCCACATCCTCTTTAGAGAGTTCATCAATTGATTGCGGCGACAAAAGCTCAAGGCTGCCGAGCATGGTGTGCAGCGGCGTGTTGAGTTTATGCATGATCATCGAGTGGAAAGCCCACATGTCGCGTTGGGTGCTCATTCGTGTCGTTACATCACTCAAATGCACCAGGCGTTCAGATTCAGAAACGCCCGATTGATTAAGGAGACTGACTTCCAACCAGAGGGCCGGGGCGGTTTGTGATTCTGGGCGAATCAGATATAAAGTTTGCAGCAGTGTTACAGGCGTCTGCGTAAAGGCGCTTTTCCAGGCATCGAGCGGTTCACAACGGTATTTTTGTTGCACCAACTCTATAAAAGATTGGTTATTTACCTCTGCGATCTCCAATAATTTACGCGCACTGGGGTTAGCGTAGATAATGTTGTCGCTGTCCTGATTGGCATTAGCCCCCAGGAGGATATAGCCATCAGCGGCCTGTTCCACCACCCACTCAAAACGCGCACGCTCAGCCAATAAACGACGATAGCGATTCAAACGGGTGATGGTGCGCACGCGTGCACACAACTCTGCCCGATCAAAAGGCTTGGTAATAAAGTCATCAGCGCCAGCATCAATGCCGCGCAGGCGAGAAGAGCGGTCATCTAATGCAGTCAGCAGAATGACGGGAATCTCAGCCAGCCGTGGATAGGCTCGCAAGCGACGACATACTTCAAAACCATCCACGCGCGGCATCATCACATCGAGCAAAATGAGGTCGGGGGTCAATTTTTCTGCTTGTTCGAGCGCCTCAATGCCATCACACGCAAAAGCAAGCTCATAGTCGGGCGATTGCAACAGCGCTTCTAACGTATCACGCCCGCCTGGAGCGTCATCGACAATGAGGATAAGGCTTCTCGCTTGCAATTTTCACTCCATATTTCCATGTCTTAGTGACAAGTTGGGGGATATACACGATCAGCCACAGTGACTTGTGTTATAAGACCAATCATGCTTGCTACATTGTGTAACGAAGTGGCCGTTATGTCAATGCAAAACATGGCTTGCAGTGCAAAATTCTAGATTAGCAGGATAAAAATGTTTGGATGGTATTAATTAATTGGCGCAGGCTGAGTGGTTTGCTAAAATAAGCAGTGGCACCCGCCGCCAAACAGCGTTCCCGATCACCAACCATCGCCAGGGCAGTCAAGGCAATAATGGGTGTCTCAGCCGTGGCAGTTTCAGCGCGCAGACGCAACATTGCCTCAAAGCCATTGATCCCAGGCATTTGAATATCCATAATAATTAGTTGGGGATTCAACGACAGCGCCTGGTCGATCACTTCGTATCCATCACGGGCAAGATTAACGTGAAAACCGTGGAAATGCAAGTAATCGCTCATGGTTTCGGCAGTAAATTCGTTATCCTCAGCCACCAAAATGAGCGCTCCACTACTAGTATCAGGCCAGCCAGCATAGGGTTGCAGTGCAGCGGCTAAGTTAGTGTGTGCGATGGGCTCGGCAAAATTTCGCAAAGTGATTGATTCTTTAACAGAAAGTTTATCGTAGGCTACACTCGGATCGATCAATGCTTTATTTGCCATTTTATGCACCTATACGCGCACCGGTCACAGCTAAGCGCGTTTGTAGACAGTGACGCTTCAGGCTTCGACGTGCGGTTCTAGAGCTCGCCGAACGACAGCCGGACGGAGAAGCGCCGCCCGCCTTTATACCGTCTACCGTCTCCTGTCTACCAATGACAAAAAACGCAGCTATGCCCGTGCCGAGTATACTACCATTCTGAATGCAGAATTAGTCGCAAGGATTATCCAAAGTTCTTTGGTAAAATGTGTGCAATTTGCGTTGGGATGTGCCATAATGGCGGTATGCTGCGCACAACCACTTTATCGACTGTTTTTGCGCCAAGCCACGTAGCGACCTTGCACATGTCGGTTGACTCATGTATAGTTTTGCTTATACACTTTCTATCACAATTCCGATAAAGCCGAACTGACAATCTGCTGTCAAGTTCCAACGCAATAGAATAGAAAAAGTTCAATGACAAATCGATTATCAAATAGAATAATAGTAGTTTTACTGGCGATTATGATCACGCTTGTTGCCCTCTATTACACGAGCCATAAAGTCATAAGCCCCGTCGTATCCGATAACGGCGTCGCATCGACCATTTCACCTTTAACGGTAACCGCGACAGTGATGGCAGCACAACCGGGCGCCCCCACCAAAAAAGCCCAGCCAACCACACAGACGCCCCTTTCGTCCGTGTTATCGCCAGCCATTTCTACAACAACATCATCTGCGGCATTGACCCAAAATATTAGCGCGACGACATTGGTTACCAACGTCACCGTATATTCTTATACAACCGTATATTCTTATACAACCGTGTATACTTATACCGTAGTCAATACGTACCCGCATGACCCACAAGCTTTCACCGAAGGCTTACTTTTCGACAATGGGTCGCTATACGAAAGCACGGGCCTAAATGGGAAATCCTGGCTACGCAAAGTAGATTTGGCCACGGGTAAAGTGATCAAACAAGTCGATTTGCCAACGCAATATTTTGGGGAAGGGATTAGCATCGTCGGTGATAAGATATTTCAACTTACCTGGCAATCCCACGTTGGGTTTATTTACAATAAGACCACGTTTGCGTTGCTGCAAACTTTCGCCTATCCTACAGAAGGTTGGGGGATGACGAAGGATGACAAACAACTGATTATGAGTGATGGCACTGCGCGGCTCACCTTGCGCAATCCAACGACGTTTGCAGAAATTGGGCATATTGACGTGCACGATGCGAACGGACCCGTCACGCAATTGAATGAGTTGGAATATGTCCATGGTAAAATTTATGCCAATGTCTGGATGACCAATCGAATCGTCATGATTGCCCCCCAAACTGGGCAGATTACGGGTTGGCTCGATCTAACCGATTTGCTACCTCCGGCCGATCGAGCCGGAGTCGACGTGCTCAACGGCATTGCTTACCTGCCCGAAAAGGATCAGCTCTTTGTCACTGGCAAACAATGGCCCAAGCTATTCGAAATTCGCTTGGCACCTAAATTCTAAGCACCAGTAATTTTATTTTCCGGCTCGTCGTGCAAACCTTCGATTTTTCCTCCACTAACCATGGTAACTGATCAAGCATTTATGAGGTGAACAAGTGCTAGAAAAGCTAAGCAGCATGATTCTTGGCAAGACTTTTTCATCGGATAATCTTAGAGAAGCACGGGGTGTCCAATATCTTGTGCTGTCGGTTGGGCTCATAAGCCTCGCCCTGCTCATTCTCGCCTTATGCCTGCTGATGCCCCTAGGCCAAACGTCGCTTGCGATTGTGATCATCATTGCCGCCGGCATTTACCTCTCCAATCTATGGCTACTGCGCCTCACCGGCTCGCTCTTTGTCGCTGGCCTCGTCTTTGTCGTAGAACAATGCATGATTGCGTTCAGTTTAAGCTATCTCTATGGCGGCAATCGCCTGGAGTTTTATCTCTGGTATCCCTCGATTATCCTGATTGCGACCTTTGTCTTGGGCAAAGATTGGGGGCTCGCGGTCACCGGTTTACTAATCGTCATTTCGCTTTATTTACAAAAGCTTGTTTTGAGCGGCTATGCTTTCCCCGCCAACCTCTTGCGCAGCCAAGCAGCGAATTCGGGTAGTTTGATCGTTTCATTACCCTTGGCGTTGATCATCATTGCCTTACTCGGCTGGCTATTTGAAAATATTCGCGAATTGGCAGAAGCCCGCCTGCAATCGTCCGAACGCCAGTTGCGCATGCATGTTGAGCAGACCCAACTGGCCGTGATCGAAACCAATAACAACAACCAGATTACAGCGTGGAACCCGGCGGCCGAATTGATCTTCGGTTACCGCGCCGAAGAAGTGATCGGTAAAAATCTCGTCGATTTACTCGTGCTACCGTCAGAGCGAGTAACGATTACCGATCTGCTTAATTGCCTGCTTCACACCCGCGACGTCATCCTTAATTCTAATCAAAATGTCACAAAAGATGGTCGCATTATCGTTTGTGACTGGTATAACACGCCGCTGATCGACGAACACGACATGATTATCGGTAAGGCGACGATGGCGGTCGATGTGACCAAACGCAAACAATATGAGGAAGAATTGCGGCTGGCTAAGGAACAGGCGGAAGGAAGTACGCAAGCCAAGAGTGAATTCCTAGCGCGTATGAGCCACGAAATCCGCACGCCCATGAACGGTGTCATGGGCATGACTAGTCTTTTATTGGAAACTGAGTTAACGTCGGAGCAGCAAGATTTCGTGGAAACAATTCGCAATAGCAGCGAATCATTGCTGACTATCATCAATGAAATTCTTGACTTTTCGAAAGTAGAAGCGGGCAAAATGACACTGGAAACCCAACCTTTTAATTTGCATCAATGCGTGGAAGATGCCGTGGATTTACTGGTGCCCCAAGCGGCCGCCAAACATTTAGAGCTGGCTTACCTGATCGAAGATCTAGTGCCACCGCTGCTGATTGGCGATGTAACACGTTTACGCCAGGTGTTGGTGAATGTCGTTGCCAATGCGATCAAGTTTACTACAACCGGCGAAATCTATATTCACGTTGAACCAAAAACGCGGGACGGCAACCAGATCGAAGTGCAATTCACCGTGCAAGATACAGGAATTGGCATTCCTGACGACAAAATCTACGCGCTATTCCAATCATTCAGCCAAATTGACGATTCGATCACGCGTAAATTCGGCGGCACCGGATTAGGCTTAGCCATCAGCAAACGGCTCTGTGAGTTGATGGGCGGGACGATGTGGGTGCATAGCGTGGTGGGCCAAGGTTCTACCTTCTATTTCACGATCCAGGTTGGCATTGCTGTTCATCAAAAATTCGAGCCAAAAGATTGGCCAACTGTCCTTGGTGGGCGGCGCGTTTTGCTGGTGGATGACAATGCCACGAATCAACGGATTTTGAAGCAACATGTCATGCGTTGGGGTATGATAGCCGTAGAAGCCACCACGAGTGTGGAAGCGCTCAGTTTGCTCAAACAGGGCGAACAATTTGATATTGCGCTGTTGGATATAGTATTGCCAGAAATGGATGGGTTAACGCTGGCTCAGGAAATCCGCAAGCTACGCACCGCCGAGGAATTACCTTTGGTCATGCTGACGTCGATCACTGGCAGCAACATTCGGCAACGGGCAGAAAATCTAAATTTCGCAGCCTTTCTCTATAAGCCGGTTAAACCCAATGACTTATATGATGTTCTGGTCAATCAACTTCACAAATTACCAAGCATCCAGCCATCCAGCGCTAAAACGGTCACGCTCGATGCCCAGTTAGGTCAGAACCACCCATTGACGATCCTGTTGGTCGAGGACAACTTAATTAATCAGAAAGTCGCTTTGCGCATTCTTGCGCGCTTAGGGTATCGGGCCGATGCGGTCGCCAACGGTCGGGAAGCGGTGGAAGCCTTTCAACGCCGTCCTTACGATGTTGTGCTGATGGACATGCACATGCCCGAGATGGATGGCCTGGAAGCAACACGCCGCATATTGCAAGAGTATACCGGCGAACGACCGTCGTATATTATTGCCATGACGGCTGCCGCTATGCCAGCCGACAGAGCAAGATGTATCGAAGCTGGCATGCAAGCTTTTCTCGCCAAACCGATTCAACTCCAGGAGTTAGTGAACGTTCTACAACAGTGCCACTTACAACTGGCCTCTTCCGTAGAGTGAGCAGCGTTGATTTAGGCCAATCCAGAAAAATAAATAACGATATAGGGATCGAGACCTGACAGGTGGAAAAGACCCCACCTGTCAGGTCCGTTGATAAACTCAGCCCATATACTTATTTATTTGGAATGGCCTTAGTGGCATCTACAGTTTTCACCAAGTTATAGAGCAACCAAATAAACTCCGTACATTCGAGGAGTTCGCATGCTCTACTGCGCACGGCTCAGCGTTAGCGAACGCTGCCTCCTCATTGGGGTGACTTTTAAATGTTTTGTCTATGAACAGGCATGGCTTGTGCCCGCAGATCATAGCAACGCGCAGTTTTACTCACAGGACAAAATGCACAGACAAAAATTAATTGTGGCAGATGAATCATCTAAGTTGGCTCGAGTACACAAAATATTTTTAAGGAGTCCATCATGAATCAACCACCGGAAACATTTATTCGCATCCCAGAGGAGCGCCTTCTGGCCTTTTCCACCGCCTGCTTTGAGAAAGTAGGGCTGACTCCAGAACACGCCGCCGTCATCAGCCGCTTTCTGGTCAATTCCGATCTGCGCGGGGTGCGCAGCCACGGCACGCGCGCTATGAACGGCTATACCCGCGCCTTTGCCGAGGGCAAGCTGAATCCGCAACCAATGATTCGCCAGGTGAACGAGACGCCAACCTCGATTACGCTTGATGGTGATGGCACTTTGGGCTATCTGCCCATGCTGCAAGCCACGGAAGTAGCGATTGCCAAAGCCAAGCAAATTGGCATCGGCATGGGCCTGGTGCGCTCAATCGGCCATTACGGATCGGGCGGCCACTACGCCCGCCTGTGTATGGATCAAGGTTGTATTGGCTTTTCCGTACAAGGTTACCGCGATCAAGGCCGGTTTGGCAACGACGGCGGTGGACCCAACCCCGATGCGCACCTTGGCTACTTTGGCAATCCGCCAATCTGCTTTGCCGTGCCGGGCCAGGATGGACCGCCGGTCATCCTCGATGCCGCCACCTGCATCTTGGCCGACAATCAGCGTGGACCCGAGTATGAAGCACTCTTTTCGATGATCCCAGCCGCCTTCTTCAAGAGCATCGGCTATGGCGCTGTGGCTAGCCTGATGGGTGGTGGCCTGACCGGCTTTACGCTATCCGACGAAATTCGCAACCGCTGGTCAAACGCCCGCAACGGCGGCATGGTGCTGGCGATTCATATTGGCTCTGTCGTGCCGGAACAAGTTTTTCGGACCGAGGTGGATCGCATGACGCACGACATTGGCGAAACTTACACACCCATGCCAGGCACCAATCGCGCCTTATTGCCCGGCGCAATTGAGGAAGAAATTCTCGCCCAACACCGCCGTGAAGGCATTCGCTACGGTGAAATGGAACAGAACAACGCGCGCGAAGCCAGCCAAAGACTCGGCGTGCCACTGCCCTGGGATTAAACATTGATCAATGGAGGACGGGTTACAACCTGTCCTACGCTTGTCCCAAGGAACTGAACATGACAACGCAACCTGAAGATGTAAAAAACAGTAAAGTGCCAGAAGCCAAGAACGAAACGGCAAAACCCGAACCCAAGGACGAACTTGTCGCCACCGAACATGTGGTCACCGTCAATGGTCAAGCGTTGGATTATACCGCCACCACTGGCACCATCGTGATGAAAGATGAAGATGGCAAGGCCAAAGCCTCGATCTTCTTCATTGCCTATACGAAAAAAGCTGAGCCGGATGGCAATAAACGCCCACTCACGATCTCATTCAACGGCGGTCCTGGTTCTTCATCCGTCTGGTTGCACCTGGGCTTATTAGGACCGCGGCGTGTGGTGAGTGGTGATGTTGACCACTTGCAGCCGCCGCCCTATCGCTTGACGGACAACGAACATACACTCTTAACTGAAACCGATCTGGTCTTTATCGACCCGGTGAGCACTGGTTACAGTCGCGCCACCGAGAAGGATAAGGCCAAAGAATTCCACGGTCTGGAAAAAGACATCGAATCCGTGGGTGAATTTATCCGGCTGTACGTCACGCGCTACAAACGCTGGAACTCACCCAAGTTTCTGATTGGTGAAAGTTATGGCACAACGCGTGCAGCAGGGCTTGCAGGCCATCTTCAGGAACGCTATGGCATGTACCTTAACGGGATTATGCTAATCTCTTCGGTCCTTAATTTTCAGACAGCCTTGTTTACCACAGGCAACGATTTGCCTTACATTCTCTATTTGCCCACGTACGCGGCCACAGCGTTCTATCATGGCAAGTTGGCTGAGCCAGTTCAAGGCAATTTACGCGACTTGCTAACCGAAGTGGAAGCCTTTGCTTTGACCGACTACACGTTGGCTTTGATGCAGGGTGATCAACTAGCTGCTGACACACGCGCTCAAATTGTTCAAAAACTGGCGCACTACACCGGCCTGTCTACGGCTTATATTGAGCAAGTTAATTTACGAATTGAAATCTTCCGCTTTACCAAAGAACTACTGCGCGATCAACGGCGAACAGTCGGCCGCCTCGACAGCCGCTTCAAAGGCATTGATCGCGACCCAGCGGGCGAACAATTTCAATATGATCCCAGCTATGCTGCGATCCAAGGCCCCTATTCGGCCACACTCAACAGTTACGTGCGCAGTGAACTCAACTTCGAGAGCGATCTGCCCTATGAGCTTTTGGCCAATCTCTACGAATCGTGGGATTACAGCAAGCACCAGAATGAGTTCGTCAACGTCGCTGACACCCTGCGCGCCGCCATGACCCAGAATCCATCCCTCAAAGTCATCGTCGCCAACGGCTACTACGACTTCGCCACCCCCTATTTTGCCACCGAGTACACCTTCCATCATCTCGAACTCGACGAAAGCCTGCGCCACAATATCACCATGACCTACTACGAGGCGGGCCATATGATGTACGTCCACGCATTGTCGTTGGCGCAGTTGACGCAAGATTTGACAGCGTTTATGCGGGCGGCAGTTGGGTCATCCAGCGTGTAATCTTCCTATGTACAGGGCGGCGTGCTCGAATTGTGTAATAAAGTGTGCACAATTCAAGCATCGTAATTCCCCCTGGATCATCGGCATGGCCGAAAATATCGCGTACTTGTTCAACCGGTTTGGGGTGATTCCCAATGCCAGCCGCCGTTCTTCACCCAGATGATCTGGTTGGCCTATGTCGTCAAACAACAGCGCATTGATCACGTAAAGGCAAATTAACGTGCAACTTTCCGGTTCGTTTGCCGTATTCATTAGATAGCGAATGAAATTTTCATCCGTGATGGGTACGCGCCATTGAACAGCGGTTGACAAGGAGAACAGATTGAAAAGGCTCGAACTTCGCACGGACAACACTGAAATTCGCAGCAGCCCAATAAAGCTTGTGCTTGCCACGCTAACTGCCCTAATTCTTGTAGCGCTGATCGCGCCCTTCATCATTCGACAGATGAAATTGGCATTATTTGGGTCTACCCAGCCGGCAGTCACGGCCAAACGTGAACCGTGGCCCACGCCGCCGGCCACCTATGCGCCGCCAGCCATTGCTGATGCTTCCAGCCTGCGCGTCAACCCAACCCAAACGCCAATGCCCGAACCTACACCGATTCCGCAGCCCGCTTGGCAGGCATTGAACTATCTTACCACCATCGAGTTTACCACGTCGAGTGTTGTTACAACGCAACGAACGGCGAATCTGGAGGTAGGTGGCGTGCGCTTGATGGATAACTTGGTGACGGATCGCTTACTCTTGAAAGCAGTCGGCAAAGTGCAACTTGGCCTCAACTTGGGCCAAGTTAGCAACGTGAAAGTGGCGGGCAGCAAAATTTCGTTAGTTTTGCCCACGCCCGAAGTAACCAGCGTTGAACTGCTGCCGGATCAGTCGCAAATTTTCGACAGTGTACAGGTCTGGTTTCTTTCGCAATACCAAGGCATGGAAACAGAAGCGCTCGAAAAAGCGCGTAAGCAATTGGGTGACGAAGTGGCCGACAACCCCAGTATGATGAACATGGCCAGTGAAATGGCCCGCTTGCAACTGACCGAATTTTTGCGCAAGACCGGTTTCACAACCGTTGAAATCACCTTTAAGTAGTAGGCGTCTTGCCCGCGCAAGTAACGGATACAGGTAAATCATGAGTGAATCTGTGCATAAAACAACATACCCTTATAGGTTGAAATCAGCCAATGAAGTGGACCAGCCGCTGCCGCCCAACCAAGAACGGCCAGGTGGCTCAAATTTCAAGGCCCTTTTACAATTCCTCGGCTGGACGATGGCGATCACGAGCATCCTCATGGCGCTTGTCGGCTTAGCTGGCTGGCTGATGCTCAATCATACGATTCGTGATGTCTTCAACCGGGATACGAAAGTAACGGTCGTGGATGGCGCGGCGGTGGTCGAGTCGATCAAGCGCGTCAATAAGCAAACTTTTATCGAGCATTACAATGTGGTCGATATTGATTACAGCGAAGCGCCCGAAGGGTGGCTGAAAGTGTTGCCGCTCAAAAAGACATTTGTAGTTTTATTGCGCGGTCGTGTGCCGGCTGGCTTTGATTTAAGCGAGTTAACGCCCCAAGATGTTTGGATCAGTGATGATCATCAGCGCATCCAGTTGGTTTTGCCGCCGCCCACGATCTTTGAAGATAACGTCAACATCGACTTCGAGCATAGTCGCATCCTAATGCAAAATGATACTTGTCCCGACTTTATCTGCCAACAAACCATCGAAGCCTACAAAAATCAGATTGTGCCGGAGGGCCGCAAATTGCTGGTCAAGGCGTCCGAACAAAATGGGATCTTAGAGGAAGCGGCCGTTGATGGACAACGCTACTATGAACAACTGCTAAAATCACTTGGTTTTGCCGAAGTCCGTGTCCTTATCAAAAACGAAGATCAATGAAATTATGATTGTAGAAATTATGATTGTAGCGGTCAAGGAAAGTCTACACTAGATTTTATCGGTAGAGGGGAACATAGGTAGACAGGGAAACGGGCACGTCACTTGTCTACCTGTTTCCCTGTTTTCCTACATTCCCTAATTCTACATTGATCTACCTATCAACCTGATAAGTGAAAACAAACTTATCCATGACGACACAATTAGCAGTCTTCATTTCCGGCGACGGCAATGAATTACAGATGATCATTGATGCCATCCGCGCCCACTATCTGGAAGCAGAGATTGTGGTTGTCGTTGCGAACCGCAGTAACGCATTGGGGCTACAACGTGCACAAAAAGCGCGTATTCCGACGATCTATCACGCACTAAAGCCCTACCGAGCAGATGGGCGGGACCGCCATGAATATGATGCGGAGCTGGCTGTGCTCGTCGAAAAATATTACCCAGATTGGGTCATCCTCGCGGGTTGGACGCATTTACTCAGCGACGAATTTTTGCAGAATTTCCCCGATCGCGTCATCAATTTACACCTGGCGCGGCCTGGCAAATTCCCTGGTGCCCATGCCATCACCGAAGCCTTTGCGGCTTTTGATCGAGGTGAAATCAAACAAACAGGTGTGACAGTGCACGTGGTCGCTGACGAACGGGTCAATCGAGGGACAACGCTGGCAATGCAAGATGTCCCTATTTACCATGGCGATACGCTAGGCATCTTGACCCATCGAGTGCGCCGGGCGGGGAGTGAATTGCTGGTCAACGCCCTCCACCGCGTGATCCAAGGGGATGATGACTAAGGAATGACGATTAAATAAGTTGTACATCTCGGAGAGTAGAGATTGGAGAGTACAGGGCAACAATCTCCAGTCTCTACTCTCCAATTTATTGAATCGCTACCCCTTATAGACAAATCAAATAGAAGTCGCACAATCGTAGGGCCACAATAGTTCGTGGCAGTACAGCTGAAGGTGCGGCGTTTATTTGGTCTCTCTATTAGATAGGATTGGGCATTGGCAGAAGGTAGATAAGCACACTTCACCCGTCTACCTGTTTACTGTTCTGCTCAACTCTGGCTTTGGGCCACTTGCAGCTCTGGCCCCGAAAACATCCGGGTTATATCACCATTGACAGCGTTAAATTCCTCCTCGCCTGGATGCCACCGCAAGGCATGTTGCGCTGCATCATAGGCTGAGTTAACCACCAAATGCTCACCTTCCCGTTCAAGGATACCCGCAAAGATTTCGGCAATGAACGGATCAAATTGCGTTCCCTGCATCCGGCGCAACTCGGCAATGATCTCGGTCAGGGATAACGCCCGGCGGTAAGGGCGATCCGAGGCCATCACTTCAACCGTGTCGCAAACCGCAATAATCCGCGATTCAAACGGGATTTCCTCACCCCGCAATTTATCGGGATAGCCCTGCCCATTCCACCATTCGTGATGGTGGCGCACAAAGCCGGCCAGATGGCGCAGCCCTCGTGAAGTCTCTAAAAAAGCCGCGCCAATCGCAGCATGGGTTTTGATGTATTCATATTCTACATCGGTCAAACGCTCTTTCTTCTGCAATATTTGTTCTGATATGGCAATTTTGCCAATATCATGCAACAGGCCAGCCTGGCGAATCTGCTCGATTTGTTCGGCTGGCAACTTCATTTCCCTCGCAACGACCACCGCATAATCAGCCACTTTTGCGGCATGACAAGAGACATAGGGATCGCGGGCGTCAATCATCTGGGCAAGGGTCATAAAGAGTTCATTGTTCAATTGCTGAAAAGCACTGTTGGCACTGATGACGCCTTGGTTGGCTCGCGCCAATTCTTGGTTCAGCCGCTTCAATTCGTGGAGATTATCTTCCGTTTGCTCGACATACTGCATTTGTGAATAGCGCATCATCAAGATCGGGAGCACAAATACGATCATGCCGGGCCAGCCAAAGGCACGGTAGGCAATGCTGAAAAACAGCCCCATAATACACAGGACAAGATAGTGACCAGCAAGCCAACGAAATTGGACTTTCCAGGTGCGAAACGTCGACACCCCGGTGGAAAGGCTAATCACCGTAGCAAACAACCCAGATTCAACGATAAAATAAGCGCTAGCCGCAACGCCCATTGCGATCACAAGCGCCGCTAAATTTCCCATTTGTAACGGGATACCCACAAGCCTCATCATGATGGCCGGGATGGATCCAGCCAGGACATGGACGGCCCAGTTGAAAGCTGTTTTAAAGAGAATACTGGGCAACGACCGTTGCCGCGAATGAACAATGGCCGTTGTGATCGCAATGGCAGCGCTCACGAACACAACGCCAGGAATGCCGATAATTAGCGCAGCGGCAAACGAGATAGCGACCGAAGCAGAAATCGTGCCAACTCGGTACAGATCAACCTGCAACAACTCGGCGATGACGGCCATCACAATTAACAGACCAATCGTAAGCCAGTCTTGGACAAAGTAGCGCGAAAAGCCGACAAGCGCCATGCTGCTGCCAAGCAAAATTACCCCACCCATGAATATGTGGGGCCAGATGTCTGCTCTAACTTGCGGCGCGGGTGCGGCAACCAGACTTGGCAACGGCGTCACTGGGAGCACAGGTGGATTACTATCCATGCGCAACCGTTCTGGATTGCCCAGGGGGCGCGTTTGGGCGGGCAAGATAGACAGGCCACCCTTGGGAATGCCCTCAAAGCGGACGGCTTGGGGCAAATCAGCCAGACACATCACCCGGTTGCGCCCCAGCAGTTTGGCATGGTAAACGGCGACATCAGCCTGATGCAGCAGGTCAGTCATCATCTCGGCATCGGCTGGGAAACAGGCAATGCCAAAGCTCATGGTGGCGCAGATTGGTTTAGGGGTTGTCGTTAATGCAAAGCCGGTTGCTTCAATTTTGGCGCGAATACGTTCGGATAATGCCCGCGCTTCTTCCTGATCCACACCAGGCAGCACAATCGCAAATTCTTCCCCACCGAAACGCCCAGCCAGTTCATTATCCGTAACGCTGCCCTGAATAATCCTACCCACACCCGCCAACACAGCATCGCCGCCTAGATGCCCATAGGTGTTATTAATCACCCGTAACAGGTCAAGGTCGGCCATGATCAGCGCTAATGGTCGCTGTAGACGACGCGCATTTTCCATTTCTTCGGCAAAACGTTGACTAAAGTAGCGCACATTCAACAAACCAGTCTTGCTATCCGTTCGTGCTTCTTGGGTCAATTTAGGCACCAACAGCGCTCGATACATCAGCCCTAAGGGCGCCAGCGCCGGCACAATCAGCCAGGGATTAACCGCCCAAAGCATGGCAACGGCATAGCCCATGTATAATAGAATAAAGTCTGTGACCAGATTTTCGCCAGCTAAAACCCCAGATTCTCGCCAGGTCATACCGCCGACCACCATCATGGCTAAACCGACCAACAGGTGATTCGTAATCACGTAGCTAAGTGCAGCAACCGTCGCAACCAGGAACGAGCCGACGGGGGTTTGATTAAATAGATTGGGTTGCAATGTAAGATAAAACCAATGAGCCGTCAACCCGGCAATAATATGCACAGATATATTGAACAGTTGAACATGCCAGGAGAATGGCAATTTCTTACGTTCGGCATACGCCTTCAACATTTCGGCGATATGTGGAATCGTCACTAACAACACAAAAAAGAGCGGTGAAAGCAATAATACGCCCGCAAAGAAGAAGATGGTGTGCGGGTAGTAGGCCTGGCTATTATCGGAAAATGGAAATTCGACAAATTGGGCGAGCGTTGCCAGCACGGTAAGCACAACGAAGATAAGCCATTGACCTGTAGGGAGTTCGGAGAAAAAGAATTCAACAATACTTAGCGCAATGCCGCCAACAATTATACTGCCCACATAGGTCCATTGACGAGGTGACATGTCCGTTCTCCTAACTCACATTTTATGCAACCCAAGCATGGGCAGATCCAGGGTAACATAGGCGGCATTTACGAAGCGTGGGCCGCCGCGGGTCGTCAGTTCAACTTCATCTATTGCGTAGCCACTCGTTTGTCGGTTCCGCTGTGCAATAAGCATGAATAGAACCGCCAAACGAGCGTTGCGAACATTAATCTACCGTTGATTGGATTGCCCTTGGGTTTATCTTCTAGGGGGTCGCCGCTGCGATTAACGGTAGGAAAACATGCTGGTTGAACAATGACATATCAAGTGGCGCCACGATTAGTTCAGTTAGCTCTAACTGGCTGCCCAGTTCATCCCCTGTTGCAAAGTTATCATCACCTTGGGCAGATGCAGCAGATAAAGGCTCAGCTACTTGCGCCGACTGGACATTATCCCAATAATCACTGCCCCAGATGACAGAGTTATTCACATCACTATTCTGGCTGGCAGTGCCCCAAAATGCCGTCCCATGCCCACGCCAGTTTACCGATCCTTGTGTGGTTGAATTCCAAATCAGCGGCGTAAGCGCATCCCAAAGTATATGGCTGATCTGAAGGTCCTGGTTTTCTTTTTGGGTTGAGTCACCGAGAACTGCTGCATCCACATCTAGATAGCCGGCGCCAGCGCGCAGCGGGGCATCAAAGGGGCGCGCAGTATGCATCAAACGGTATTTAACCTGATCCGGCGTCAAGTTTGGATTGGATTGAATCAAAAGTGCGGCTGCGCCGGATACCATTGGGGTGGACATAGAGGTGCCAGACATACGAAAGTATGTCCCAATTCGCCGACTAGTTTGAACAATATGATCCGGATGCTGCCTGGCCAATACCGCATTGCGATTCTTAATCCTGCTAACAATATTGGTGCCTGGGGCAACGATATCAGGCTTGGCATAGCCATCTATGGTTGCCCCATAAGCCGAGAACGGCGCCATCACATCATCAGCAATATCCGTTGTGCCGCGATCGTCAGTGGCGCCGACTGTGATCACAAAAGGATCATTGGCCGGTGCATAAATGCCACCATCGCCCGTGTTGCCTGCGGAGACGACTACTACGATGCCATTAAACCACAACATCTCTACGGCTGCGTCTAGCGCGCTGGTATGATAAGATTCCAAAACACTGTCATTCATCGAAATATTGACAACGCGGATATTATAGCGCTCTCGATTGTCAAAAATCCATTGCAGACCGCTGATCACATCCGAAATCTTAGCGCTACCTTCGTCATTGGCTACTTTAACATTGACCAAGTTCACCTCGGGCGCAACGCCAATATATTCGCCGCTAAAGCCACCGTTGCTGCCGATAATTCTCGCCACATGGTCACCATGGCCGTAAAAATCTTCGCCATCAGGATCACCACTATAGACAGCCTCGGCAATCAGACGGTGGAAGCTCCACCGTGAACCATCCAGATCGTACTGCCGGCTAATGCCACTATCCACGACGGCCACACCAACTCTTTGGCCCTGCAAATAGGGGGCACGGTTCCAAACCTTGTCTGCACCAATCGTAGGAATATAGGCAGTCGCCAAGCGGGAAGTGTTCACACACCAAAAACATAGGCTACTCTGCGCTACGGAGTCCAGCGAAATCCAGCGGACGCCAGGGTCGCTGCCGAGTTCGATCACGGCGCGGGCGGGCAATTGCACGACTAAAGCATTGATCAGCGTCAAACGGCGAATCACGCGTCCACCCAAGTGCGTCACAGCCGCCTCTAGGCTTGGGTCTGGGTTTGTGCGTTGGACAATCACATTCACCAACGCAGTTGGCGCTTCGTTTGCCAATGCGATTAATGCCGAATGAACATGCGTTGGCAACTGAACCGTTGCAACAGGCAGCGGCGCGTGCAAAGGAAACAGCTTACTCAGCATCAAGCAGACAAAAAAAGTGGCACCTAACACGAAAAGTAGCCGTTTTAAGTGGCGATTAAGCTTGCCCTGTAACCAGTGCCTTATCACCAAAACAGGACGCGACCTGCCCATGTTAGGCGCTCGGGAAAGCGGCGCTCCTTTTGCGTGCATAAACGAATCTCCTTTTATCCAGCATTTGTTTTGGTATGAGAATAATTGCTATTATACTAGAAAACGAAATTATTTGTAAGCTCAATCCATATACCAGGATCGGGGTACAAGCGAATTCAGCGTAAATTTTAGCGGTGCCGACGCCGTAGTCCTGCTAGTATGGTGCGTGCCAATCCAAAAACCTGGCTTTTGAAGCCAGGCTAGCCATTCAAAGGTACCACTACTGTATATAGCCTGGTAGTCATCACTTTCTATTACGAGGAAATTGCCTTTGCGTATGATGATCAATCCGGATTGGCGTTTGCGCTCTACAAAGTAAGGCCGTCTGTTATAAAATAGAGGGCCTCAAGCCTAGATACATAGTCAGTAGGCATCTATTATCTCACAGTTTATCTTGGCGAAACAGCGGTCTTGCTTGCATAATTCTTACAGTTTCTTTAGCGATTCCT